>NZ_JBYTCM010000008.1:0-250327 GCF_058790275.1 Mycobacterium sp. FW102-FHT13B02 | reverse complement strand
TACCCCAGCCGAGCGCTTGCGTGATCTACTACGGGCTCAATAACCAGCAGTGTTGCGACAACCCCTAGAAACCGCCCCGAAGAAGAGGGGCAGTCCTATGTCTGTCGAAAGCCTACTTCGCCTTCTCCAACACCTCGACCAGACGCCAGCGCTTGGTGGCCGACAGCGGACGGGTCTCCATCAGCGAGACGCGGTCGCCGATACCGGCATCGCCGTTCTCGTCGTGCGCCTTGACCTTGGTGGTGGTCCGGATGATCTTCCCGTAGAGCGGGTGGCTCTTACGAGATTCCAGCTCGACAACGATGGTCTTTTCCATCTTGTCCGACACCACGTAGCCGATGGCGGTCTTGCGGCTGCCGCGCTCGGTCTCGGTGGCCGGCGTGTGCTTGGGGCCTTTAGTTTCTGCCATGACTAATCCTTACCAACCGGCCCGGACGCCAGGCCCAACTCGCGTTCGCGCAGGACGGTGTAGACCCGCGCGATCTCCTGCCGCACGGTACGCAGCCGGCGGTTGTTCGACAGCTGACCGGTGGCCATCTGGAAGCGAAGGTTGAACAGCTCTTCCTTCGACTCGCGCAGACGCGTGGTCAGCTCTTCCTCGGTGAGCTCACGCAGTTCACCAGGCGTAACTCCAACTGCCATCAGAACTGCTCCTCTCGAGTCACGATGCGTGCCTTGATCGGCAACTTGTGGATGGCGCGGGTGAGCGCCTCCCGGGCGATCTTCTCGTCGGGGTAGCTGAGCTCGAAGAGCACACGACCCGGCTTGACGTTGGCGACCCACCACTCCGGCGAACCCTTACCGGAACCCATGCGGGTTTCGGCAGGCTTCTTGGTCAGCGGGCGGTCCGGGAAGATGTTGATCCAGACCTTGCCGCCACGCTTGATGTGCCGGTTGATGGCGATACGAGCGGACTCGATCTGCCGGTTGGTGATGTAGGCGTGGCCCAGGGCCTGGATGCCATAGTCACCGAAGCTGACCGAGGTGCCGCCGCTGGCGATACCGCGCTGCTCGGGGTGGTGCTGCTTGCGGTGCTTAACCTTGCGGGGAATCAGCATGACTAGCTCTCCGTTGCTTCCGTCGGCGCATCGCCGGCGGGGGTCTCAACAGCGACGTCCACAGCGCGGCCGGCCTCGGTGCTGGTCGCCGTGGTACCCGACGCACCGCTGCGACGCGGACGGGTACCGGACGGACGATCCCGACGGGGACGGTCGGCGGCGGGAGCGGCAGCGGCGAGCTCACGCTTGCCACCGACGATGTCGCCCTTGTAGATCCACACCTTCACGCCGATACGGCCGAATGTGGTCTTGGCCTCGTACAGGCCGTAATCGATGTCGGCGCGCAGCGTGTGCAGCGGCACGCGACCTTCGCGGTAGAACTCCGAGCGGCTCATCTCAGCACCGCCGAGGCGGCCCGAGCACTGCACCCGGATGCCCTTGACGTTGGGCTGACGCATGGCCGACTGGATGGCCTTGCGCATGGCACGACGGAACGCGACACGGTTGCTCAGCTGCTCGGCGACGCCCTGCGCCACCAGCTGCGCGACGCCCTCGGGGTTCTTGACCTCGAGGATGTTCAGCTGAACCTGCTTGCCGGTCAGCTTCTCCAGGTCGGCGCGGATGCGGTCGGCCTCGGTGCCACGGCGACCGATGACGATGCCCGGACGTGCGGTGTGGATGTCCACCCGGACGCGGTCACGCGTGCGCTCGATCTGCACGTCGGCGATGCCGGCGCGCTCCAGGCCGGTGGCCAGCAGCTTACGGATGGCAACGTCTTCCTTGACGTAGTCCGCGTACTGCTTGTCGGCGTACCAACGGGACTTCCATTCGGTGGTGATGCCGAGGCGGAAGCCGTGGGGGTTGATTTTCTGGCCCACTACTCCGAGCCTCCCTTCGTCTCGGTCTTAGCCGCAGCGGCCTTGCTGCCCTGCGCACGACGAGAGCGCGCAGCACCGGCCGAAGCAGCCTTCGAGCCACCTTCGGAACGGCTCGGCCGACTTTCTACGACCACGGTGATGTGGCTGGTGCGCTTGCGGATTCGGTACGCACGCCCCTGGGCGCGCGGCCGGATGCGCTTGGCGGTCGGGCCCTCGTCGGCGAAGACCGTGGCGACCACGAGGGTCGTCGGGTCCAGGCCCTCGTTGTTCTGCGCGTTGGCGGCAGCGCTGGCGATCACCTTGGCGACCGGCTCGCTGGCAGCCTGCGGTGCCCACCGCAGGATGTCGAGCGCCTCTTCGACGCTCTTGCCACGGACCAGGTCGATGACCCGGCGGGCCTTGCTCGCCGACACACGCACGAAGCGCGCTTTGGCGCTCGCGGACGGGTATTCAGTAACGGTAGTCATTAGCGGCGCTTGCTCTTCCGGTCGTCCTTGATGTGACCCTTGAAGGTCCGCGTCGGGGCGAACTCGCCGAGCTTGTGCCCAACCATCGCTTCGCTGACGAACACCGGCACGTGCTTGCGACCGTCGTGGACGGCGAAGGTGTGACCGATGAAGTCGGGGATGATGGTCGACCGACGGGACCAGGTCTTGATGACCTGCTTGGTGTTCTTCTCGTTCTGAACGTCGACCTTCTTCAACAGATGGTCGTCGACGAACGGACCCTTTTTGAGGCTACGAGGCATCGTCTATTCCTTTCCGGCCTAGCGCTTGTTCTTGCCGGTGCGCCGGCGGCGGACGATGAGCTTGTCGCTCGGCTTGTTGGGCTTGCGGGTACGGCCCTCAGGCTTGCCCCACGGGCTGACCGGGTGGCGACCACCGGAGGTCTTGCCCTCACCACCACCGTGCGGGTGGTCGACCGGGTTCATCACGACACCACGGACGGTCGGGCGCTTGCCCTTCCACCGCATACGGCCGGCCTTACCCCAGTTGATGTTCGCCTGCTCGGCGTTGCCGACCTCGCCGACGGTGGCGCGGCAGCGGACGTCGACGCGACGGATTTCACCGGACGGCATACGCAGCGTGGCGTAGGCGCCTTCCTTACCGAGCAGCTGGACGCTGACGCCGGCCGAGCGGGCCAGCTTGGCGCCGCCGCCCGGACGCAGCTCCACAGCGTGGATGACGGTACCGGCCGGGATGTTGCGCATCGGCAGGTTGTTACCCGGCTTGATGTCGGCGTTCGGCCCCTGCTCGATGACGTCGCCCTGCTTCAGGTCCTTGGGGGCGAGGATGTAGCGCTTCTCGCCGTCCACGAAGTGCAGCAGCGCGATGTTCGCGGTGCGGTTGGGGTCGTACTCGATGTGCGCGACCTTGGCGTTGATGCCGTCCTTGTCATGGCGACGGAAGTCGATGACGCGGTAGGCACGCTTGTGGCCGCCACCCTTGTGACGAGTCGTGATGCGGCCGTGCGCGTTACGGCCACCGGTGCTGTGCAGCGGACGGACCAGCGACTTCTCCGGAGTCGAACGAGTGATCTCGGCGAAGTCGGAGACGCTCGAACCGCGACGACCCGGGGTCGTCGGCTTGTACTTGCGAATTCCCATTATCAGTTAATCCCTTAACTCCCGGCCGATCAGGCCGGAGCTCCGAACAGTTCGATCGGCTTGCTGCCGGCGGACAGGGTCACGATCGCGCGCTTGGTGCTCTTGCGCTGGCCGAAACCGGTGCGGGTGCGCTTGCGCTTACCCTTTCGGTTCGCGGTGTTCACCGAGTCGACCTTCACGTCGAAGATCTTCTCGATAGCGATCTTGATCTGCGTCTTGTTGGACTCCGGTGCCACGATGAACGTGTACGTGTTGTCCTCGATGAGTCCGTAGGACTTCTCCGAGATGACCGGGGCCAGGATGATGTCGCGAGGATCAGTCACGGTTGCCATCAGGCCGACACCTCCTCTTTCGTGTTGGCCTCGATGTACGCGTTGAGGGCCTCGACGCTGAACACCAGGTCATCGGCGTGCAGCACGTCGTAGGTGTTCAGCTGATCCGGCGAAATCACGTGCACGCCAGGCAGGTTGCGGACGCTCTTGGCGCCGACCACATCGCTGCGGCCGATCACGACGAGCACCTTCTTGTTCTCGGTCAGCGACGACAGGAACGACTTGGCGCTCTTGGTCGACGGGTTCTGACCGGCCACCAGTTCGGTGATCGCGTGGATGCGCTCGTTGCGGGCCCGGTCCGACAGCGCGCTGCGCAGGGCAGCGGCGATCATCTTCTTCGGGGTCCGCTGGCTGTAGTCACGCGGCTGCGGGCCGTGGACAACGCCACCACCGGTGAACTGCGGGGCGCGGGTCGAACCCTGACGGGCGCGGCCGGTGCCCTTCTGGCGGTACGGCTTCTTGCCACCACCGGACACCATGGCCCGGGTCTTGGTGGCGTGCGTGCCCTGGCGGGCGGCGGCCAGCTGGGCCGTCACCACCTGGTGCATCAGCGCGATGTTGGGCTCGACGTCGAACAGCGCGGCGGGCAGCTCGACAGAGCCGTCCTTCTTGCCGTCCGGGGTCTTGACGTCAATCTTGAGAGTCATTACTTCTCGCCTCGCTTAACTGCGGTGCGGACAACCACCAGTCCACCGTTGCGGCCCGGGATGGCGCCCTTGATGAGCAACACACCGTTCTCGGCGTCGACCTTGTGAACCTTCAGGTTCTGGGTGGTGACGCGGTCACTGCCCATACGGCCGGACATGCGGGTGCCCTTGAAGACACGGCCCGGGGTGGCACAGCCACCGATCGAGCCGGGACGACGGTGCACAGCCTGCGCACCGTGCGCGGCGCCCTGGCCCTTGAAGCCGTGACGCTTCATGGTGCCGGCGAAGCCCTTGCCCTTGCTGGTGCCGGTCACGTCGACGTACGCGCCGTCGGCGAAGATCTCGGCGGTCAGCTCCTGGCCGACCTCGTACTCAGCAGCGGCGGACTCGTCCTCGAGACGAAGCTCGGCCAGGTGCCGGCGCGGGTTGACGCCTGCCGCGGCGAACTGACCGGTGACCGGCTTGTTCACCTTGCGCGGGCTGATCTCGCCGTAGGCGAGCTGCACGGCGCTGTAGCCGTCGCGCTCGGTGGTGCGGATGCGGGTCACCACGTTGGGGCCGGCCTTCACGACCGTGACCGGGACGACTTTGTTGTTCTCGTCGAACACCTGCGTCATGCCCAGCTTGGTGCCCAAAATGCCTTTACGTGCCATTTTTCTGGGTCTCCTACTGGATGTTGACGTCGACGCTCGCCGGCAGATCGATGCGCATCAAGGCGTCAACGGTCTTCGGCGTGGGGTCGAGGATGTCGATAAGGCGCTTGTGGGTACGCATTTCGAAATGCTCCCGCGAGTCCTTGTACTTATGGGGAGACCGGATAACGCAGTACACGTTCTTCTCGGTCGGCAGCGGCACCGGGCCGACCACGCTTGCTCCCGTACGGGTGACCGTCTCAACGATCTTGCGCGCCGAGGCGTCAATCGCCTCGTGGTCGTAGGCCTTGAGCCTGATGCGGATCTTCTGTCCCGCCACGCTTCTCCTACCTAACTGTCACGGGCCCGTGCTCGGGCCTGGTCTTCAATACGCACGCCCCGGGACACCCGATGGCGCGCGCTGGCTATGCCGCCGCTCTTTACGTTTCTGTGGTTCACCGACCCCCGCGCTCGGGCGTGTCGCCTTTGCGCACAGTCGTCCGCGCTGGAAATCCATCGTGGGCGATGCTGGGACCGGATGCGCCCGTGATGGGCGCCGGTCGTCTGCCCGCAGCGGGCGAACCCGGCGCAAGGCAACCCGAACAGTATGCCCCAGATCGGGGCTCGCTCCAAATCCGCTGCGGAGCCTTCCGCCGCGCCCGGGTTTCGGGGCCGGTCCTGCGGTGATTCTGCGGCGAGAGCGGTCACGTTCGACCGGATTGCACCGCGGTTACAGAGTGAACCGAGGTGCCCGGTTGATCCCGCATTCCGCGGCGCAAAAGTGCGGGTGGCCAGCACCCTGGGCACAGGATCAAGGCGCCGACGGCGCACCCTTCACGCTGACCCGGCACTGGCGGCGGGAACGCGCGAGTGGCTCGGGCCCGGGCCGCAGAATCAGCGTCGGCACCCAACTTACTTTTGAGTAAGATAGCCATATGTCGACACTGAGTCCCACGTACCGCGCCTGGAGGCAGCTCTCGGGGCGGCCCGGCGGCAGCCTGATGTTCTCCGCCGCCGCGATGGTGCGGGTGCCGTACTTCGCATCGGTCCTGCCCCGGGTGGTGACGATGGAGCCGGGCTACGCCGAGGTGGCGGTGCCGAAGTGGTTCTTCGTCTACAACCATCTGCACACCGTGCATGCGATCGCGTCGTGCAACGCGGCCGAGGCCGCCATGGGGATGGCGATGGAAGCAACGGTGCCGACGACTCACCGCTGGATTCCCAAGGCCATGAACGTGCGGTACCTGGCCAAAGCCACCACGTCGCTGCGAGCGCACGCGCGGGTCGATGTCCCAGACTTCGACACCCTGACCAAGGGCACCGACGTCGTGGTGTCGGTCTCGGTGGTCGACGCCTCGGGCGAAGAGGTCGTGCACGCCGACATCACGACGTGGGTGACACCCGCCTGATCGGGCCGGTGCTTGATCGAGGTAGGTGCCGTGACCTTCGCGCACCAGCTCGCCGTCGAAGATCAGCACCTCGTTGACCAGCTGGCCGCGATGGTTCCGGTAATTGATGACGAGAGCGTTCGTCCCCATATAGGTGGCCACGACCTCGAAATGCAGGTCGGGCAGCGCGGCGAGGGCGGCGGCCCAATACCGGCGCAGCGCGTCCTTACCTCGCACCACTCCCCCGGACTCCGGCACCACGCGCGCCGCGACCGGTGAGGTGAAGACGACGTCGTCGTGGAAGTGTGCGAGGACCGCCTCGACGTCGTGAGCGTTCCAGGCCGCGCACCATTCCTCGGGAGGGGGAATCGTCATGCCGCCCTATCGAAGTCGCGCTGCGCTGCGTCGGCAAGTGATTTCCGCACACGTCGAGCGTGCGACGTCACGAGATGACGCGCCCATGACGGCACCAGAATCCCCACGCTCGGCGTAGCGGTCAGTGCTGCAGACTCGCCCAGAACGCGCACTGGTGCACCTGGTCATAGTCGGTGACCACGCGACTTCCGTCGGGGCGCAGCGACATCCGGCTGTCGTGCTCGTCCCCGGCCAGCGCCGGCCATTCCGGCGCTCCCTCGGTGCTGGGCCGGCCGTCACGGACGAAAGAGCTCCAGTAGCCGATCATCTGATCAGACAAGGCGATCTGTTCCGGTGTGGGCGGCGGCGCCCCGCCCATGTTGAAGATGTAGCGCAGATCCAGCGAATGGCTGGCGCCGACGGGGAAAGGCAACTGGCGCAGTGGATCCGGGGTCGGGGGCGCGGGATCGGCGAACTCGTAGCCGTACACCGGAGCGTCGGCGACCAGCGCGTCGCCGACGCGGTCGGCGACGCAGGCGAATGCCCCGTCGGTGACCGCGGCCGAATACGCGACCGCGGCGCTACCGCCGTAGCGGTCCAGCGGGTAGTGCTCCGCCACGGCGGGTGCGCCGGCGCCGAACGTGGATTCCAGCAGGCGGGGGTAACCGTCGGCATGGAACCGTTTGCCTGCGCGCAGATACTGCAGTGCGACGAAAAGAGTGAATTCATCGCGCGTGGTGCCGATCATCACCGGCACCCGGGCGGCAGCGCCCGTGCTGATGGCCTGCATCGGGTCGACCGGCAGCAGCGCCGTCCCGGTGACCGGACCGCTGAGCATATTCTCACCGATTCCGTAGTACCACACCGGTTTTCGTAGTTTGTCGACCGGCAGCCGACGCAGGCAGTCTGCCGCGTCCGCGGGATCGCCGCACCCCGCGGCCTTCGCATAGGCCAGGCTGGACCGGGTGGCTTCGGGCAGCGCGACCTGCGCCTGACACGGCCCACTGGCGATGATGGCACCCCGGAACAGACCGGCTGACGCGGGCGCCACGAGGTGGTCACACACCGACATCCCGCCGGCGGATTCGCCGGCGATCGTCACTTTGTCGGGGTCGCCGCCGAACGCGGCGATGTTGTCGCGTACCCAGCGCAGCGCGGCCTGCTGGTCGGCCAGTCCGTAGTTGCCGACGTCGGGGCCGGCGCCCAGTGCGGGATGAGCCAGGAACCCGAGGGCGCCGAGTCTGTAGTTGACCGTCACGACCACGATGTCGCCACCAGTGGTCAGCCGCGTCGAGTTGTAGATGCTGCTGGACCCGTTTATGAACCCGCCGCCGTGGAGCCACACCAGCACCGGCCGGTGCGCCCCGGATGCCTGCACCGGCGGCGTCCAGACATTGAGGGTCAGGCAGTCCTCGCTGGTGTTTCGGCCCATCTCAAGGTCGCCCTTGGGGTCCTGGATGCAGCGCGCCCCCGGCTTGGCGGCGTCACGGGCCCCGTCCCACGGGAGCGCCGGGGCCGGCGGACGGAAGCGAAGAGGACCCACCGGCGGTGCGGCATAAGGGATTCCGCCGAAGAAGCGGAGGTCCGGGTTGACCGTCCCGCGGACTGTTCCCGATGCGATGTGCACCAACGCCGGATCCGCCGTCACCGCATCAGGCGCGACGGCCGTCGCACCGTCACTGTGCGGATCCATGCCGCAGCCGGCCACCAGCAGCACCGCAGCAGCCGCTGCTGCAGCACGCTGCAGCGGCCGACGCGGGCGGACAGATGACACGAGCACCCAGCGTACTGAACCCCCGCCGCCCACAGCCCCGAAATATTTCCGGCGACCCCCTCCCCACCGGGCACCGAACGACCTACACTCCACTTGACAGCTGTCAAGTTTCGCGCCCGTGTGAGGAGTTCAATGACTGCACCCACCACCGACGAGGCCGCCAAGGTCCTTGCCGACCCCACCGCCTACGCCGACGACGAGCGGCTGCACACAGCACTGACTCACCTGCGCGCCACCAATCCCGTTGCCTGGGTGGATAGTCCGCCGTACCGGCCGTTCTGGGCAATCACAAAACATGCCGACATCATGGCCATCGAGCGGGACAACAACCTCTTCATCAGCGAGCCCCGCCCGTTGCTCATGAAGGCCGACGCCGAAGATCTGCTGAAGGCACAGGCCGACGCCGGCATGGGGCTACGGACCTTGATTCACATGGACGATCCGCACCACCGCAAAATCCGCGCCATCGGCGCCGACTGGTTCCGTCCCAAAGCCATGCGCGACCTCAAGGTCCGCGTCGACGAACTCGCCAAGCGATACGTCGACCGGATGCGCGATGCGGGCCCGGAATGCGACTTCGTCGAGGAGATCGCTATCCAGTTCCCGCTCTACGTCATCATGTCGCTACTCGGGTTGCCCGAGGAAGACTACGACCGCATGCACACCCTCACCCAGGAACTGTTCGGCGGCGACGACGACGAGTACAGCCGCGGCCAGTCTCCCGAGGAACTGTTCAGTGTGCTGCTCGACTTCTTCGGGTACTTCGCCGCGCTGACCGCGTCGCGGCGGGCCAACCCCACCGCGGACCTGGCGTCGGCGATCGCCAACGGCCGCATCGACGGCGAACCCCTCAGCGACATGGACACCGCGTCTTACTACGTCATCGTCGCCAGCGCGGGGCACGACACCACCAAGGACGCCATCTCCGGCGGATTGCACGCGCTGATCCAGAACCCCGGCGAGCTGGCCCGGCTGAAGGCGAACCCCGACCTGATGCCTACCGCGGTCGAGGAGATGATCCGGTGGAGCACGCCGGTGAAGGAGTTCATGCGCACCGCGACCGCCGACACCGTCGTGCGCGGCGTGCCGATCGCAGCGGGCGAATCCGTCTATCTGACTTACGTTTCCGGCAACCGCGACGAAGAAGTGTTCGAAGATCCGTTCCGGTTCGACGTCGGGCGCGAGCCGAACAAGCACCTGGCTTTCGGCTACGGCGTGCACTTCTGCCTCGGTGCGGCGCTGGCCCGGATGGAGATGAACAGCTTGTTCAGCGAATTGTTGCCCAGGCTCGATTCGATCGAGCTGGCCGGTACCCCGGAGCTTTCCGCGACCACATTCGTCGGCGGCTTCAAGCACCTGCCGATTCGGTATTCGCTCCGCTGATCCGATGGGTCGCCAGGAATCCGTCGACGGCGGCAATGGCGATCGCGCGGTAGTCGAAATTCGGCAGCGTGCTGAGCTTGCCCAGCACGATCGGGCCGAGGAGCAGGACCGTGGCTCGCAGCCGGTCGACCTCACCGAGTTCGGCGACAGCCGCGGGACTGGAGAGCACCGATTCGAACGGCACGGCATACTGCTCGGCCACTCGCTCCCGTAGGTTGCGGACCTCGGTGCTCTCGGTCCCAGCCGCCCCAGAGGGCAGGTGTTCGAGGTTGCCGCCGAGCGCCAGCCACGACATGGCGGTCAGGCTGACGGGCGCTTCGGCGATCAGTTCCGCCTGCGCATGCACGAGCGCGATCAACCGCTCGCGCAGGTCGCCCTCGGCAAGCGGTACCGGGGCCGGCGGGATGAGCGCGTGAAACGCTGCCGCCAGCAAGTCGTTTCCGCTCGGATAGTGGCGATAGAGGGTCGCCCGGGCAACGTTGGACGCGCGGATCACCGCGTCGACAGTGACGGCGCTCGGGCCACCGGAGCGCAGCAACGCGGTCGCAGCTTCCAACAAGCGGGCCCGTGAGCGCACCGGCCGAGGATCACCGTGTTTGCTGGACACCACCGAATCACCTCCGGATGAGAAACGAGACTGTTAGTCTCGTTGAGAGACCATCAGTCTGAAAACTACCGGAAGGTGGGTGCATGGTCGACAAGGTGAGTGCGGCGAGTCCAGCGAGCGCGGACACCGGCCCCGAGATCGCTCCGGCGACGGACCCCGCACCCACCTCGCGTCGCCGCACCTGGACCCTCTGCGTGGCGTGTTGCAGTGTGCTGCTGGTGATTTCGTCGATGGTGGCGCTCAACACCGCGCTCGGTGACATCGCCGTGGCGACATCGGCCAACCAGACCCAACTCACCTGGATAATCGACAGCTACACGCTGGTCCTGGCCTGCCTGTTGCTGCCGGCCGGAGCCATCGGCGACCGCTACGGCCGCCGCGGCGCTCTGCTGTTCGGCCTCGTCATCTTCGCGCTGGCCTCGATCGTTCCGGCCCTGAGCACCGCGCCCACGCACATCATCGCCGCCCGCGCGGGGGCCGGCGCGGGGGCCGCGTTCATGATGCCCGCGACCCTGTCCTTGATCACCGCGTCGTACCCGACAGACCAGCGCACCAAGGCGGTAGGCATCTGGGCCGGAATCTCCGGCTGCGGCGCCGTGGTCGGCATGCTCGGATCCGGTGTGCTGCTGCACTTCTGGCCCTGGCAGTCGATCTTCTGGGCCTTCGCCGCCTCGGGCCTTACCCTCGTCGTCCTGGCCACGACCATCACGAGCTCCCGTGACCCGGAAGCCAAGCCGTTGGACGTCACCGGCGCCGTCGTCATCGCGGTGGCAGTGGCGTCCCTGGTCTACGGCATCCTGGCCGCACCCGACCGGGGCTGGACCCATCCGATGGTGTTGAGTGGCATCACCGCCGGGCTCATCCTGGCCGCGGTGTTCGCTGTCCTCGAGCTGCGCACGAGATATCCGCTGCTGGATGTCCGGTTGTTCTTCGACCGCCAGTTCGGTACCGGGGCCGCCGCCATCACCGTGCTGTTCATGGTGTTGTTCGGCTTCTTCTACCTGTCGATGCAATTCATGCAGCTGGTCATGGGCTACAGCCCGATCGGCACCGCACTGGCTCTGTCCCCGCTCGCCGTCCCGGTGCTGATCCTGTCCCCGCTGTCGTCCTGGTATCTGCCCAAGGTGGGGCTACGCCTGGTGGTGTTCACCGGCTTGTGGCTGCTGTCGGCTGGTCTGTTGCTCATGTGTCAGGTGCGGGTCGGCTCGCCGTACTGGGACTTGGCGTGGCCCCTGCTCGTGATCAGTACCGGAGTCGGATTATTCACCGCACCAACAACTTCGGCGATCATGACGTCGGTGTCCGATGACAAGCAAGGTGTCGCGTCAGCGGTCAACGACACCACGCGGGAAGTGGGCGCCGCCCTCGGTATCGCGCTGACCGGCTCGCTGCTGGCAACGGGTTACACCACACACATCGGGCCCGCGGTGGCCGGTTTTCCGGGTCCGGTGCAGGACGCCGCGCGCGGCTCACTGGCCGGCGCGGTCGCCGCCGCACCACATCTGGGACCGATCGGCGACCAGCTCGTCGAAGCGTCCAGGGTGGCGTTTCTACATGCCATGCAGACGTCGCTGGTGGTGTTGGCCTCGATCACCGCGGTGGCCGGTGTACTGATCGCGTTCTGGGCGCCCGGCCGCGAGCACACACCGCCGAATGACCGCTAGGACAGGATGAATCGAGCCGCGCGGTGCGCCAGCATGACGATGGTCGCGTGCGGGCCCCGGCCGGTGATGCCGGGCAGTGCGGCACCGTCGGCGACCCAGAGTGCGTCGATACCGCGCACCCGGCAGTGCGGATCGAGCACGGCGCGTTCGTCGCCGTCAGCGCCCATCGGCGCGGTGGCCGACAGATGCTGCGCGGTGGACCACGCGGGTTCGACCTCGGTGACGGCGGCACCGAACAGGTCGCGACACAGTTCGTAGCCGGCCTGCAATGCGGCGGCATCGGCCGCGTCGGCGTCGTAGCGATGCTCGATGGCAGGCCGCACGTCGGGATCGTCCGACACCAGCAGAACCCGCCCTTGCGCGCGGGGCCGCATCAGGGAGATCCCGAGGTGCACCGGATCGGCGTCGCCGCGGGCCCCACCGGTCATGGCGGCGAAACCCGACGTGTACGGCCGGATTTCCAGGTGCTCGGTGGTGAGCAGCAGTTCGAGCGGCGGGCGGCCGGGCTCGGCGGTCCACGTGGTGGGCACGACCCATTCCGGGTGATCGGCGCACGCGGCACCCACCGGAAGGTCGGCCACCACGGGCACACCGACGCTTCGCAGTTGCGCGGCGGGCCCGACCCCGGACAGCATCAACAGATGTGTCGACTCAATTGCCCCGGCGCACAACACAATCCGATCGGCGTACCGATCCACCACGCCGTCCGGCCCCAGGCACCGCACCCCCACCGCGCGGTCACCGGTGAACAGCACCCGCAGCGCGCGCGTGCCGGCGAGCACCGTCAGGTTGTCACGGCCGCGCGCGGCCGTCAGGTAGACCTCGCCGGGGCCGTGCCGGTGCCCGGTGTCATCGATGTTCAGCGGCACCGCGCCGAGACCCGGCCGCGCCCCGGCGACCGCGTTGAGGTCGTCGATCCACGGGTACCGGAGACCGGCCGCGTCCCGGAAAGCCTGTGAGGATGCTGCGAAATCGCTGATTCGGCGCACCGGGACCGGGCCGGCAGAACCGTGTTCGGCTCCGCCGCTCGATCCATGTTCGGCTCCGCCGAAGTCATGGTCGGTCTCGATGGCGCGGTAGTGCGGCAGGACGTCGGACCAAGCCCAGCCCGGCACTGCCCAGGCCTCGAAATCCGCCGGCCACGCCCGGCAGAAATAGCCGCCGTTGATGGCCCCGGACCCGCCCAGGACGCGTCCCCTCACGATGTCGACGGACCGCACCGGATTCTGTGTCAACGTCGTGCGGTGCTGTCGCGCCACGGTACTGCCGACGCCGATGGGCAGCACCCAGCCCGGTTCCGGACGGACCGTACCGCCGGTCTCCAGCAGCGTCACCTGACACGCGGGATCGGCCGAAAGACGCTCGGCCAGAACGCAGCCGGCACTGCCCGCCCCGACGATCAGGACGTCATCGTGCGGCGAGCTCAAGTCCGGATCTGTGGCTTGAGCGCACCCAGGTGCCGCTCACGCACGACGCCACCCCACAGCCCCAGGCCGTACGCGATGTCGTCGAGACGCTTGAGCAGCAGGTAGGCCAGCAGGCCCACGCGTTGGGTGTTGTCGTCCACCGTGTGGTGTCGGCGGGCCCAGTCGACGACGCCATCCACAATTGCCGCAATCAGCACCACTTGCCGCCAGCGCCGGAAACACACTGCCAGTACCAGCGCCACCGGCCAGTAGTGCCGGCACAGCGCCGCGGCAAGCTGCAGCGCCGCGGCCCACAGGCCCTGCGCGGCCACCGCGGCGACTTCCCGTGGTTCGGTGTCGACGGAGCGCAACGAGTTGGCGATGCGGCGGCCGGTGATCGCGGCGGCGATGGTCGAGGCCAGGTAGCCGACGCCGGAGCCCATGGCCAGCAGCACCCAGACCACCAGAGTCCAACCGGAGATCACCAGCGGCGCGGTCTTACCGGGGTGCCGGACTGACAACGGCGCCGCCGAGGAACCGTAAAAGGCCTTGCGGGCGAACCATTCTCCCAGTGCGGTGCGGTGATCGTGGCCGACCAACGCGATGGGTTCGTACCGCAGCCGGGCTCCGGCCTCGATGAACCGCCAGCACAGGTCCACGTCCTCGCCGGACTGCAGCGACTCGTCGAACCCGCCCACCTGGTCCAGCGCCGTGCGCCGGCAGATGATGGCCGCGCTCGGTACGTAGGCCACCATGCCATAGGGCACCACGGGCGCTTCCCGCATGCCGAGGTCCAGCGACGAGCGCACGGCCTCGTAGCGCGCGATCAGATTGTCGGGCTCGTGGAGCCCGACGATGCGAGGTGCGACCAGCGCGACAGCCGGATCGCAAAAGTGCCCCAGCAGCGCTTCCAGCCACCCACGACGAGGCACCACGTCCGAGTCCAGGAAAGCCACGAAATCCGTCTCGCAGGCGGCCAGCCCGGTGTTGCGGGCCGCGGCCGGACCGCGGCTGACATCATGCCGGAGCACCCGGACGTCACAGTGACCGGCGAGATCGCAGAAATCGGCGGCCTGCAGCGGCACCACCGACCCGTCGTCGACCACCACCACGCGCATGCCGCGCAACGATCGCACCAGCCGCGTGACGCCAACTGCGTTGTCGCGTACCGGAACAACGACGGTGACGTCGCGATGCGACGGACCGGTGGCCGGCCGCGGGTGGGCCACCGTGGCGTCGAGCAGGGTGCGCGCCAGTTGCGCACTCTGGGCGTCGTGAACCTCGAGCCGGCCGCCGTCGAGCATGGTCTGCGCCGCCGGAGCCAGCCGCAACAACCGCGTCGGCGAGCCACCGAGCAGCGCGGCGCCCTCACCCAGCACCTTGACCCGTCGATCGACTTGGACGGCAAAGCCGTCGGGCAGCCTCGGCCCCGTCACTGTCCCACCCCCATCATGCGAGCATGCCCCCCGGGCCCGGCCGCCACGTGCTGATCCTGCGCACACAGCCGCCGACCATTTCTGTAAAGATACGGGACCCCTCGTCCGCGGTGGCCGTCGTCGGATCGCCCAGCACGCCGACGGGGCTGACCGCGGCCACTCCGCCGCTGCGCAGTGCCGGCAGCAGCTCCGGCAACGGCGCGGTGTTGCCGACGACGCTTTCCTCCAACCAGACATCGGCCGGTGAAAGGTGCAGCAGTACAGACGTTTCGGTATGGCCGGCGTGGGCGTCCGCGCCCGCGGCCGTACACGGGCACCAGGCCACGTCGCGCCCCTCGGCCCGCAACAAGGCCGTCGCCGCTGTCAGCGCTGCCACATTGCCGCCGTGACCGTTGACGAACACGATCCGGCCGGCCCAGTTGCAGGCCGACCGCCCGAACTCGACCAGCAAATGCTCCAACGCGGCCAGGCCGATCGAGATGGTGCCGGGGAAACTCTCGTGCTCACCGCTGGCGCCGTAACTGATGGCAGACGAGACCAGCCACGTGGGCTGGTCGACGCCGGGCGTCGTCGTCTCACGCAGCTGCACGGCCACGGACCGCGACACCGCCTCCGCGATCCGGGTGTCGGTGTCCAGCGGCAGGTGCGGCCCATGCTGCTCGGTGGAACCAAGCGGGACGATCAACGAAGGCTGCATGGATTGCAACTGCCTCGACGTCGAGTTCCCGAGCTCGCTGGGAAAAGGCACCCGCCGATGGTAAGCCGAATTTGCCTGCTGTGCGCCAATTGTTGCCGTATGCGCAACGATTCGTAGCGAATGGTCAAATCGACGTGGTTGTCAAGACCCCATTGACCTTCACGTCAGCCACGTCAGTATCGCGCGTATCAGCGGACCCGTCGAATCCCGGCACCGCCGGACCGCCTCAGCCGCCCAGGCGCCGGGTGAAGCCCTCCGGTACCAGGATGTCGTCCGGCCCCAAATCGTGGATCGAGGCCTTGCCCAGACCCCGCAGAGCCGAGTCGATACCCCCGTGCATGATGTCCAGCACGTTCTCGACGCCGGCCTGCCCCTCGGCCGCCAGCCCCCACAGGTAGGCCCGGCCGAGCATCACCGCGCGGGCGCCCAACGCCAGTGCCTTGACCACGTCGCTGCCGCGGCGAATGCCACCGTCCAGCAAAACCTCGATCTGGTCGCCGACGGCCTCGGCGATGGCCGGCAGCGCCCGGATGGACGCCGGGGTGCTGTCCAGGTTGTTACCGCCGTGGTTGGACACCGAGATGGCCGAAACACCGGCGTCCACAGCACGTTTGGCATCGTCGATGCGCATGACGCCCTTGAGCATGAAGGGTCCGCCCCACAGCTCGCGCAGCCAGGCGATGTCCTCCCAGGTCGGCGCCGGGGTGCCCATCCATTCGCCGTAGGCCTGGAAGAACGGCGGCGCGGCCTGCCCACCCGTCGCCTGGTTCGGGACCGACAGGGCCGGCGGCCGCATGGTCTTGGCCCACTGCAGCAGCCAGCGCGGCTTGGTCATGACCTCGGGGCTCATCTTGACGATGGTCTTGAGATCCATCTTTTCCGGGATCTTGGGGCTGCCCCAGTCGCGGCCGTGCGAGAAGCTCCAGTCGGTGGTGACGATGAGGCCCTTGGCGCCGGCCGCGCGGGCGCGCTCGGCCCGGGCCGCGATGTCGTCGCGGCTTCCGAGCCAGTAGATCTGGAAGAACGTCTTGGGGTTGGCCGCAATGACCTCTTCCATCGGCTTGCTGGCGAACGACGACAACCCCATGGCGGTACCGCGGGCCGCGGCCGCGCGTGCGACGGCGACCTCGCCGTCGGGGTTGATGGCCTGCACACCGGTGGGAGAAATAATCACGGGCAGTGAAATCTCTTGACCCATAACAGTTGTGGCCATTTCGCGCTTGTCCAGCGCACCGATGACGTGCGGCGCGAAGCCGAGCTCGCCGAACGCGGCGACGTTGTCGGCGACGGTCAGTCCCTTCTCGCTCGCCGAGATCAGCGAGGAGTAGGCGGACTTGGGGAGCCGCTTCTTCGCGCGCTCCTGCGCGATGGCGACGGTTTCGAACCAGGTATCACGAGCCATGATCTAAACGGGACTTTCGTTACAGAATTTTTGCGGGGCCTTGGCCGGCATGGCCAGGAGTTTGAGGGGTATCGGGGCCCTGGCGGGGCGAGCGGAGCGACGGGAAGGATCGGCGCCCCCGCTACGGGAGTGGTCGAGGTGGGACTTCGGCTTGTCCCGATCCTGCGCCAGCGCAGGCTCACCGAAGCCCTGGACGCACTCGGGGTCCGGGCCGTCCATCGGCAGACCGGTGAAGAACTTGGCCGCCATGCAGCCACCACGGCAGCTGTCGTAGTGCCCGCAGCTGCTGCAGGCACCCGCCGACTGCGGTTCCCGAAGCTCGCGGAACAGTGGGGCGTTCTGCCAGACGTTTTGGAAACCAGCCCCAAAGCCTGTGTCGCTCAAGATGTTTCCGGCGAGGAAGCGCTCATGGATGGCGAATGGGCAGGCATAGACATCGCCCACCGGGTCGATCAGGCACACCACGCGACCGGCGCCGCACAGGTTCAGACCGGCCAGCGCACCCGGCTCGCCGAGGCCCGAGAGGTGGAAGAACGAGTCTCCGGTGAGCACCCGCTCCCCTTTGGCGACCAGCCAGTTGTACAGCTGCACCTGCTGCTCGGCGGTGGGGTGCAGGTCGTCCCACACATCCGCGCCGCGACCGGAGGGACGAAGGCGGGTGATGCGCAGGGTGGCACCGTATTTGTCGGCGAGAGCCTTGAAGTCGTCGAGCTGGTCGACGTTGTGGCGGGTCACCACGACCGAGATCTTGGCGTCCTTGAAACCGGCAGCGGACAGGTTCTCGAGCGCACGGATCGCCATGGCGAACGAGCCCGGTCCACGCACCGCGTCGTTGATCTCCGCGGTGGCGCCGTCAAGCGAAATCTGAACGTCCACATAGTCACTCGCGGCGAGCTTGGCAGCGACGGCCTCGTCGATGCGCACGCCGTTGGTGGAGAACTTGACGCCGACATGATGCTCGGTGGCGTAGTCGACGAGCTCCCAGAAGTCCGACCGCACCGTCGGCTCGCCGCCGCCGATGTTGACGTAGAACACCTGCATGCGTTCCAGCTCGTCAATGATGTCCTTGCACTGCTGGGTGCTCAGCTCGCGCGGGTCGCGCTTGCCCGACGATGACAGGCAGTGCACGCAAGACAGGTTGCAGGCGTAGGTCAGTTCCCAGGTGAGGCAGATGGGCGCGTCGAGGCCGTGCTCGAACTGCTCGATCAGCCGGGGCACGGGTGCCGTTGCGGTCATGAAGTGATGGATCCTTCTGGGCTGTTTGCGCTGTCTTGTTCGGCGGGAACCAGCATCTTGGACTGCACCAGCACGCCGAACGCGTGCAGATACGGCCCCTGCTGGGCGTCGTCGATGCCTGCGGCACGAAGGGCGCTGCGGACGTCCGGATGGCCGGCCAACGAGTTGACCACCTCGACGATGGTCCGGTTCTTCAGGAACGAAAGTTTGCGCGTACCAAAGTGATACAGCAAGGCGCCGAATGGTTCGGGGCGGACTGCGACCTGGTGGTGCAGCCGCCAGCCGCGGTCAGGATCGAAGGCCACCTCTGACCCGGTCCGGGCCGCGGCTGGTGCAGACACGGTCAGTAGACCCCGCACATACCGTCGATCGAGACCTCTTCGACCAGAGTCTCGGTGACAAGATCGGAGCCGGTTGCAGTGTCAACCTCGGCGTGCTGATTCGAGTCCATGGATCGCCCCTTTCGCTACCGTGTCAGTTGCCGGTACTCGACAACTGTGATCCAAGTCGCAAGAATATGGCATCGAGTGCCGAAAAGGAAGGGCGGGTCTGATGCGGACCGAATCGGAGCGTCCCGGGCCGGGCGCCGGGACCGCCCCACAGCACGGCCGGGTGGGCCGTCGCCGTTCCACCACGCGCGACCACATCACCCATGTGGCGCTCGAACTGTTCGCGACCCGCGGCTTCGACGACGTCAGCGTCGACGACGTCGCCCACGCCGCCGGAATATCCCGACGCACGCTGTTCCGGTACTTCTCGTCGAAGAACGCCATTCCCTGGGCCGACTTCGACGCCAGCCTGACTGAGCTGCGGAACCTGCTGAATGCCATCCCCCACGACATACCGCTGGACGCTGCGCTGCGGTCAGCTCTGTTGGAGTTCAACAGCTTTGACGAGGCCGAGACGCCCCGGCACCGACGCCGGATGCAGGTGATCCTGCAGACCGATGCGCTGCAGGCGTACTCGATGACGATGTACGCGGGTTGGCGGGGCGTGATCGCGGCGTTCGTCGCGCGCCGGCTGGACGCCAAACCGACGGACCTGGTGCCCCAGACCGTGGCGTGGACAGTGCTCGGCGTGGCGCTGACCGCCTACGAACAGTGGCTGGCCGACGAGACCGTCTCCTTGCCCGATGCCCTCGGCGAGGCCTTCGACGTCGTCCGCGGCGGCCTGCGCGCCGTGTGATGTGTGCACGGTTCGGCGCGCTGAGCGAACTGTTTTGCGCACAAATCGCGGGAAATTGCGGCAGGGGCGTCGGAAAGTCGTCGCTTGACGCGACGATAAGGGTGTGAGGGGCGAATCAGACGGTGATGCTCCGCAGACGCTGCTGGCGCTGTACGACTCGGCGCTGCCCTTGATCTACGGGTATTTCGTGCGGCGTTGCGGCGATCGGGGCACCGCGGAGGACCTGACGTCGGAGACGTTTCTGGCGGCGATGGACGCCGCCCGTCGCGACTCGCCGCCGGTGATCTCGGTGCCGTGGCTGATCGGCGTGGCCCGGCACAAGCTCGCCGACCACTACCGCCGCAGACACGACCGCTTCACCGTCCCCGTTCCCGAAACACCCGAGCCCGCAGAGCCTTTCGATGACTGGGATGCCGAACTGGACCGGCTGGTCGCCGAGGCCGCGCTGGCCCGGTTGCCCGAACAGCACCGCATGGTGCTGACACTGCGATATCTGGACGACCGCCCGGTGCCCGAATGCGCCGCGTTGATCGGACGCACTGTGCACGCCACCGAGGCACTACTGGTGCGGGCCCGGCGGGCATTCCGAACCGAATACCAGGACGGAGGTGCGTCATGACCATGCCCAACAGTCACGACCCGCTGACGGTCCTGGCCGGCGGCGAACTTCCCGTGCAGCCCGACCCGGCTTTCGCGGCCCGGCTGCGCGAACGGTTGGCAGCCGCCGTCACCCTCCCGAAAGGAGTTGTCATGAGTGGAACCGACACCGCCATCGCCGAACTGAATGCACCTGCTGCCGCCACCGTCGAGGTGCCCCGACCGGCGGCCCTGCCCTACCTTGCCGTCACGGACGCCCGGGCTGCGATCACCTGGTACGTCGACGCGCTGGGTGCCGTCGTGGTCGGGGAACCGATCGTCATGGACGACGGCCGCATCGGGCATGCCGAGCTGGCGCTGGCCGGAGGCGTGCTGTACCTGGCCGACGAATTTCCCGAAATCGGGTTGAAAGCACCTGCTCCCCAGTCGGTTTCGGTCAGCCTGATGCTCGCGGTGCCGGATACCGACGCCGCCCTGGCGCAGGCCCGGCGGCACGGCGCACAGGTGCAGCGGGAGCCCTACGAAGCCCACGGCTCGCGGACTGCCGTGGTGATCGACCCGTTCGGCCACCGCTGGATGCTCGCGGGACCCATACCCGGCGCCGTCGTACCCATCCGGCACGGCGACATCGGCTACATCTCGGTGCAGACGCCGGATGCCCAGCGGGCCGCCGCCTTCTATGGGCATGTCCTCGGCTGGGTCTATGACCCCACCACACGGCAGGTGACGAACACCCGGATGCGCACCGGCATCTTCGAGACCACCGGTCCGCAGACGGTGTTCTGCTGCTATGCGGTGCGCGATCTCGACGCCGCGCGGCAGGCGATCCTGGCCGCGGGCGGTCAGGTGAGCACGCCCGAGGAGCACGAGTGGGGCGCGACGCTCGACGCGACGGATGCGCAGGGCACGGATTTCGCGGTGTTCCAACCTGCGCCGGGCATCCCCCGGCCCGAGCTGAACGGTGCTGGCCCGGGCGAACTTTCGTATCTGACCTACGAAGTACCAGACTCGGCGGCGTTCAAGCAGTTCTACGGCGGGGTGCTGTCCTGGACGTTCGAGCCCGGCCGGATCGAGGACGGCTGGGCGGTGCAGGAGTGCCACCCGATGTCCGGCCTCGCCGGCGGTGCGGCGCAGACCATCGCCGTCCCGATGTGGACCGTGACGGACGTCGACGCCGCGGTGGCACGGGTCCGCGAAGCCGGGGGCACCGTCATCGACGAACCGTCTCGGCAGCCGTACGGGATGTCAGCGCTGTGCACCGACGACCAGGGCGCGCGCTTCTACCTCGGCTCGGTGTGACTACCAGCCGCGGCGGCGGGGCTCTGAACCGATCAGCTCGCCCTGGCGCGCCACGTCACGGCTGCGGTAGACGATGTACGGCCGGAACAGGTACCCGACCGGCGCGCTGAACGCATGCACCAGTCGGGTGAACGGCCACAGGCAGAACAGCGCCAGCCCCATCGCTACGTGCACCTGGTAGTACGCCGGCGCCTCCTCCATCAGGTCACCGCGGGGCTGCAACACCCAGATGGACCGGAACCACACCGACACGGTCTCGCGGTAGTTGTAGGCCTCCCCGACATAGCCCGAGCCCAACGTCGTCGCCGTCAGCCCCGCCGCGATGGCGGCGACCAGGAACACGTACATCACCTTGTCGTTGACGGTGGTGGCCATGAACACCGGGCCGGTGGTCCGGCGCCGGTAGATCAGTAGCCCGATGCCGGTCAATGTCGCGACGCCGGCCGGAAAGCCCATCAGGACCGCCTGCAGGTGGTAGGCGTGTTCACTGAGACCGACTGCGGTGGTCCAGGATTCGGGAATCAACAGACCGATCGCATGACCCAGGATCACCACCAGGATGCCGAAGTGGAACAGCGGGCTGGCGATGCGCAGCAGCCTCGATTCGTACAACTGCGACGAGCGCGTCGTCCAGCCGAACTTGTCGTACCGATAACGCCACCAACTACCGACGACGACGATCGCCAGTGTCACGTACGGGATGACGTCCCAGAAAATCCGGTCCATCTCAGCGACCTCCCCGGGCCGCC
Organism: Mycobacterium sp. FW102-FHT13B02; assembly: GCF_058790275.1. Taxonomy (NCBI): domain Bacteria; kingdom Bacillati; phylum Actinomycetota; class Actinomycetes; order Mycobacteriales; family Mycobacteriaceae; genus Mycobacterium; species Mycobacterium sp. FW102-FHT13B02. Next base: position 228,057 of record NZ_JBYTCM010000008.1, on the reverse strand, counting down.
TGGCGCGGCGGCACGGTCAATGTGAACGGCTCCAGCCCAACAGCTTCGACGGGTGCCCCGCGCGCCGTCAGCCGGTGCGCGGACTGCACGTCCCGCTCCGTCGCCAGCGGCAATGTCGTGCACACCGCCGCGACGGCCGGGGCATAGGCCGACCGGCGTGCGGTCAGCGCTCCGAGCAAGACCTGGATGGGTACCCGGTGGGCGACCAGCAACTGGCGCCCCGCGTCGGGGTCCACGGTGGCAGCGAATTCCAGCACTACCGGAAGGTGGTCGGGTGCTTCGTCTTTCGGCGCCGGAACACCGGCGCCGTGGTACGTCTCGACAAAGGTGTGCATGTGGCTGCCGCGATTCCGGGTGTCACCGGCCGTCCAGTACGTCAGGTACATCGTGGCGCGCTTGTGCATGTCAAAGGTATCGACGTAGTCGATGGCGGCCTGTGACGGCGTCGTATCACGGAGCGCTGCAACGGATTCGCCGATCAGGGCCGCCGGCTCACCGCTGATACCGGCACGCAGCCGATCCACAGTGTCGAGCCGCTGCGGCCACCTCTCATCCGGATAGGTCAACAGCAATGACGCCGACTGCCACACCAATCGATCGGCCAGGGTGCGGTCCTTGCCCCAGAGCTTCATCTCGACCCTCCGCCGCGCCGGTTCGGGAACAGGCCCGACGGCGCTCCGCGGCCGTCCCAGTTCAGCAGGTTCAGCCGCGACGGGACCCGCTCGTTGGCCGCCATGCTCTCGCTGGTCTGCCGGTCGCGCAGCGCATGGAATGTCTCGACCGCCACCGGTACCGGCATGCCGCTGGCCTCACCGAACGGTCCGGACTCGTACATGCCCGGCCCACCGTCGAACGAGAGCGAGCACCCGGGTTCCTCCAGGCCAGGCAGTTCGGCGCTGTACGCCGTCGGAATCACATACCGCTCGTCGTATTTGGCGATCGCGAGCAGCCGGTACATGCTGTGCATCTGCTCTTCGGTCATGCCAACGGACTGCGGGATGTGCGGCTGGGTCTCGCGCCCCAGGTTGATGTCGCGCATATACGACCGCATGGCCGCCAGCCGTTTGAGCACGCGGTCGACCACCGCGGTGTCCCCCGCCGTGAACAACCCGGCCAGGTACTCCATCGGGATGCGCAGGGCGTCGATGGCGCCGAACAGATTGCCCAGTTCCTCGCCGTCATGGCCGTCCCGGCTGACGGCGTCGACCACCGGTGACAGCGGCGGGATGTACCAGACCATCGGCACGGTGCGAAATTCCGGATGCAGCGGGAGCGCGACCTCATAGGTCTGGATCAGCGCATAGATCGGAGAGTGCTGGGCGGCCTCGATCCACTCATCGGAGATCCCCGAAGCCCGCGCACCGGCGATGACCTCCGGATCCCCCGGGTCCAGCAGAATATCCCGCTGCGCGGCGTAGAGATCCTTGTCGTCCTCGACCGACGCCGCCGCGAGCACCCGGTCCATGTCGTACAACACCAGGCCCAGGTAGCGCAGCCTGCCGACGCAGGTCTCCGAGCACACCGTCGGCAGGCCCACCTCGATACGCGGGTAACACAGGGTGCACTTCTCGGCCTTACCGGTCTTGTGGTTGAAATACACCTTCTTGTAAGGACATCCGGAGACGCACATCCGCCAGCCGCGACACCGGTCCTGGTCGACGAGCACGATGCCGTCCTCGGCGCGCTTGTACATCGCACCCGACGGGCACGACGCCACACACGCGGGATTCAGACAATGCTCGCAGATCCGGGGCAGGTAGAACATGAAAGTCTGCTCGAGTTCAAGCTTCACCTGGTGGGAGACCTTCTGCAGGATCGGGTCATCCGGCACGATCTCGGTGGAACCGCCCAGGTTGTCATCCCAGTTGGCCGACCATGACACTTTCATCGGCTCGCCACTGATCAAGCTACGCGGCGGAGCCACCGGCATGTGCTCCCCCAGCGGTGCCGACATCAGGTTCTCGTAGTCGTAGGTCCACGGCTCGTAGTAGTCATCGATCGACGGCAGCTTGGGATTGGCGAAGATGCGGGCCAGCTTGGCGAACCGACCGCCATCGCGCAGTCGCAGCCGCCCGCGCTTGTCCCGCACCCAGCCGCCGCGCCACTTCTCCTGATCCTGGTATGTGCGTGGATACCCTTGCCCGGGACGGGTTTCCACGTTGTTGAACCACACGTACTCGGTGCCGGCCCGGTTCGTCCACGCCTGCTTGCAAGTCACCGAGCAGGTGTGGCAACCGATGCACTTGTCCAGATTCATCACCATCGCCATCTGGGCCATGACCTTCACTGGTACCGCACCTCCTGGCTACGACGGCGCACCACCGTCACCTCGTCACGTTGGTTTCCGGTCGGACCGAGGTAGTTGAACGCGAACGTCGTCTGCGCATATCCGCCCGCCAGATGCGTGGGCTTGATGTGCAGCCGGGTCAGCGAGTTGTGGATGCCACCACGCCGGCCGGTGGTCTCCGTGAGCGGCACGTCGATGGTGCGCTCCTGGGCGTGATAGACGTACACCAGGCCCGCCGGCATCCGGTGCGACACGATGGCCCGACACACCACCACGCCGTTGCGGTTCACCGCCTCGACCCAATCATTGTCCTGTACTTGAATTTTCGCGGCATCCCCTGGACTCATCCACATGGTCGGGCCACCGCGCGACAGCGACAGCATGAGCAAGTTGTCCTGGTACTCCGAATGGATCGACCATTTGGAATGCGGCGTCACGTATCGCACCGTCAGTCCCACCCCGTCACTCGAGCCCAACTCGGGTTCGCCGAACAACCGCGCCATGTCCAGCGGCGGCCGGTAAGTGGGCAGCTGTTCGCCGAGCTCCTCGAGCCAGTCGTGGTCGAGGTAGAAGTGCATGCGCCCGGTGAGCGTGTGGAACGGCTTGAGCAGTTCGATGTTCACCGTGAAGGGCGCGTAGCGGCGGCCGCCCGTCTCGCTGCCGGACCATTCTGGGCTGGTGATCACCGGAACCGGACGGGCCTGGGCGTCGGCGTACGTGACGCGCTTCTCCTCACTGCCCTCGGCCAACTGCACCAGCCGCCGGCCGGTGCGCCGTTCCAGCTCTTTGAAGCCCGCCACGGCAAGACGCCCGTTGGTCGTACCGGACAGCGCCAGGATGACGTCGGCCATCCGCTCGGCCGTCGTCACAGCCGGGCGGCCCTGGCCCGCACCGGAATCCATCACGCCGAACTTGACCGCGAGCTCTGCCACCTCGCGGTCGGGGATGGTGGTGATGCCCTTGGTGGTCAACCCGAGTGTGTCCACCAACGGGCCGAGCGTCGACCACTTCTCGGCGATCGCGCCGTAGTCGCGCTCCACCACGACCAGCGGCGCCATCGTCTTTCCCGGCACCGGAATCTCGCCGGTTTCACGCCAATCCTTCTGCACTCCAGCGGGATACGCCATCGCGCCGGGGGTGTCGTGCTGGAAAGCACCCATCACCACGTCGGTGCGGCTGCCCAGATGCTTGCGGGCCATCACGCTGAAGGCGCGGGCGATGGCACCGAACGCCTCGTAGTCCGACCGGGTTTCCCACGGCGGGTCGATGGCCGGCGTGAAGGCGTGCACGAACGGGTGCATATCGGTACTGGACAGATCGGCCTTCTCGTACCACGTCGCCGCCGGCAGCACCACGTCGGACAACATGGTCGTCGAGGTCATGCGGAAGTCGATCGACATCAGCAGGTCGAGCTTGCCTTCGGGCACGTCGTCGGGCCACACCACATCCCTGGGCCGCACCGCTTCTGGTGCCGGCTGCGCCTGCAGGTTCGAAGCGGTGCCCAGCAGGTGCTTCAAGAAATATTCGTTGCCCTTGCTGGACGAGCCCAGCAGATTCGCCCGCCAGACACTGAGCACCCGCGGCCAGTTCTTCGGATTGTCCGGGTCCGTGATCGCCAGCTTCAGCTCGCCCGAACCGAGTTGCCGGGCCACATAACCGGGGATGTCTGCACCGGCCGCGGCGGCTTCGTCGGCGAGGTCGAGGCTCGATCTGTCGAACTGCGGATAGAACGGATTCCAGCCCATGGCCGTCGATGAGGCCAGCACGTCCATAGTGTGCTTGCCGGTGAACAGATTCCGCCCCACCGGACTGGACAGGGCGTCGGCGCGGTAACCGTCGTAACGCCACTGATCGGCATGCACGTACCAATATGATGTGCCGGCCACTTGACGTGGTGGGCGCGACCAGTCGGTGCCCATCGCCATTGCCGCCCAGCCGGTCACCGGCCGGCATTTCTCTTGGCCGACATAGTGCGCCCAGCCACCGCCGTTGCGGCCCATGGCACCCGTGAGCAGCAGCATCGCCAGCACCGCGCGATAGGTGGCGTCGGCGTGGAACCACTGGCAGATGCCCGCGCCCATGATGATCATGGACCGACCGCCGGACTCCTCCGCGTTACGGGCGAACTCGCGCGCGATCCGAATCGCCTGCGCCGCAGGGACTCCGGTGATCGACTCCTGCCAGGCCGGAGTGTACGGCCGGGTGTCATCGTCGTACCCGGCCGGCCACTCGCCGGGCAGCCCCGGACGCGCCACCCCGTACTGCGCAAGCATCAGATCGAAGACCGTGCACACCGTGTGTTCGCCCACCTGTAACACCGGAACACCCCGCCGCAGCGTCTCGCCGTGGCCGTCGAGGGTGTCGAACGACGGCAGTACCACCTCAGCGGTCCCGGAACCGTGTTCGGCGACCGTCAACGCCGGCACGATGCTGCCGAGTTCCAGATTCCACTTGCCGACCCCGTCCTCGCCGAACCGGTGTCCCAGCGAGCCGTTGGGCACCGCGACCTGACGGGTGACCCCATCCAGCAATACCGGTTTGAACGCGGCGTACTCGACCTCGTGCCCGAGGTCGGCGGCCGTCAGGTTCTTGCCCGGCACCAAGCCCCCGCCCCGTTCTTCGAGCTTGATCAGGAACGGCAGATCGGTGAACTGCCGCACATAATCGATGAAGAACGGGACCCGTTTGCGGACAAAGCATTCCGACAAGATGACGTGGCCCATCGCCATGGCCAGCGCACCGTCGGTGCCGGCCGCACACGGCATCCACTCGTCGGCGAACTTCGTGTTGTCGGCATAGTCCGGGCTGACGGTGACCACCTTCGTGCCCCGGTAACGCACCTCTGCCATGAAGTGCGCATCAGGGGTACGGGTCACCGGGACGTTGGAACCCCACAGCATCAAATAAGCCGCGTCCCACCAGTCACCGGACTCCGGCACATCGGTCTGGTCCCCGAACACCTGCGGCGACGCCACCGGGAGGTCGGCGTACCAGTCGTAGAACGACGTCATCACGCCGCCGAGCAACTCGATGAACCGGGAACCCGCTGCGAATGACACCATCGACATCGCCGGGATCGGCGAAAACCCCGCGATCCGGTCCGGCCCGTGCTCTTTGATCGTGTGCACGTGCGCAGCGGCGATCATCTCGGTGGCCTCAGCCCACGTGATGCGCACCAGGCCACCCTTGCCGCGGGCCTGCTGGTAACGGCGCCGACGCTCGGGATCAGCCTGAATATCTGCCCACGCCAACACCGGATCACCCAGGCGGGCCTTGGCTTCCCGATACATGTCGACGAGGAGGCCGCACCCGTACGGGTAACGCACACGCGTCGGCGAATACGTATACCAGGAGAACGCCGCACCCCGCGGGCACCCGCGCGGCTCGTACTCGGGACGATCGGGACCCACCGACGGATAGTCGGTCTGCTGAGTCTCCCAGGTGATGATGCCGTCCTTGACGTACACCTTCCACGAACACGACCCCGTGCAATTGACGCCGTGGGTGGACCGCACCACCTTGTCGTGGCTCCACCTGTCGCGATAGAACACGTCGCCCTCACGACCACCTTGCCGCGTGACGATACGGCCGTCGTCGGACACCGTCCCGCCGGGAAAGAACCGCGCACTGTCGATCAGAAATTCCTCGATGCGCCCGCCCGCGTGAGCCTCGGATGTCACGACTGAACGGCCTCGCCCACCGGCCCGGGTATTACGCTGTGCTGCCCTACTGCGCCGCTGTCCGTCATCGCTGACCCCACCTCGCTCGCCGACCGCTCGGACCGAACACCGCAACGTGCCCGCCACCCAGACAAGCACGACTCATCGACGCGAGTATGAATTTCGTCGAAATGACGCGAACCAACAGCATCGCCGAAAGACCCGACCAGCCGACCCGATCATCCGAAAAGGAATAGCCTGGCAGCGAATTGGGCCTACTTTGCCGTCCGCCCAGGCAGTACTCGAGCCACCAGGTGGCACACCATCGCAACGAACGTCGCCGCCCAGGCCGCCAATGCCACCCAGCCCTCGGCGTCACCGAACGCGACCAGCACCGGCACGTCATCGGCCAGGCCGAGGTAATGACCCGCCACCCCGTACATGCCCAACGGGAAGACCATGCTCCACAGCGCGGTGACGTAGTTCAGCGGTACGCGCTGGACCAGATGCCGCCAGACACCGGCAGCGATGAGCGCCGGAATGAGCCAGGTCCCGAAGCCGAAGAACAGCACTGCCACGCCGGCGATCAGCCCGCGCGTCGCCGCGATCAGCGGGGTGTCGACCATCTGCACCATGCGGGCACCGGCCAGCACGGTAATTGCCGTGGCTCCCATCGCAATCCAATACGGCGGGGTGAGCTCCTGGGCACTGACCGGATACAGCAGCATGCGCACGGCGACCAGGATGGCAGCTGCCGCATAGAGGAACCCGCCGACCGACCAACACACGACGGCGAGCAGCGCCAGCTCTCGGTGCCAGGAACCGAGCATCGGTTGCAACGCGGCCGCCAACACCGCGACGGACTGGCTGGCGACCACTGCGAGAAACCACGTCCCGTTGACCTGTGACAACGTCGGCCCCTCCGGATGGCCGAGGACCGCGGTCCACGGAATCAGGTACCCGAGGATCAGCCAGGCCAGGAAACCGACGCCCAACAGCCACACCGCAGACCCGACATGCCCGTCGGCCAGCAACCGGGTGCCCAGCACATTGGTGCCTGCGACGAAGGTGAACATGGTGAAACTGCGCTGCGGGTCGGCCAGGTCCGCCCGAAAGCTGGCACCGAACAACATGATCCGTGCGAGATTGCCGGCGACCAGCACGACGTAGGCGATGCCCGCGATCCACAGCAGCAGCTCCGACACCGCCGCGACCCGATGCACGTGCATCGCGGTCGAAACCACGCCGGTCGCCATGACCAGTGCGAAGTAGCCCGGTTCCAGGGTGCGCACCGCCTCGCGGAGGCCACCCCGGCTTGCGTCACCAGTCATGCCGACAGCCAAACACGGCACCCTGGGGACTTGTGCACGATTCCCGCGTGGCGCGCGGAAAATCGTGCACTAATCGCAAGGGTACTCAGCCCAACGCGTCGGCGATCGGGACGGCGGCCGCGACCTTGGCCCGGTTCTTCATCACCTTGCCCGGCATGCCGCCGCCGACCACGCCGGCAACCGCCCCGTCGCGCTCGTAGAACGCCAGGAACTTGCGGCCGTCGTCTTCGACGATGTGCACGGTGTCGCCGGCCTTGGGCTCACCGAGGCACTGGATCTTGACGTCGTACTGATCGCTCCAGAAGTACGGCACCACCACGGCCGGGTTGGATTCCTGGCCCAGCATCGCCGGCACGATCGCCCGCGCCTGCTCGGCCACGTTGCTCCAATGTTCCACCCGCACTTGGTGTCCGGCGGCATCCCGCCACGAGGCCACGTCACCGATGGCCCAGACATTCGGCGCACTGGTGCGGCCGGCGGCGTCGCACACGACGCCGTTGTCGACCGCGATGCCGCTGCCCTCCAGCCAGTCCGTGGACGGGCGCGAACCGATACCGACGACGACGACGTCGGCGTCCAGTTCGGTGCCGTCTGCCAGCTGCACCTTCTCGACATGATCTGTGCCGGTCACGCCGGTGACCCCGACGCCGCACCGCACGTCGACGCCCTCGGCGCGGTGCAGGCGGGCCACCAGCTCGCCGATCTCGGTGCCCAGCACCGACGCCAGCGGCGTGGGCTGCGGCTCGACGATCGTCACATCGATACCCAGCGTGCGCAGGCTGGCCGCCACCTCACAACCGATGAACCCGGCGCCGATCACCACCGCGCGCTTGGCCGAACCGGCGTGCTCACGCAACGCCACCGACTCGTCGTAGGTGCGCAGCACCCGGATGCCGTCGAGGGCCGGCAGCGACGGGATGGTCCGGGGCACCAGACCCGTCGCGATGACCAGTTCCGCGTAGGCGACGACGTCACCGCTCGCGAGGGTCACGGTCTGGGCGTCGGTGTCCAGCTTGACCGCGCCCGAGCCCAGCAGCAGCGTGATGTTGTTCTCGTCGTAGAACTCGGCCGGTTTGAGGGTCGTGTCGTCGGTCTCGGCGCGCAGCACGTCCTTCGACAGCGGCGGCCGGTCGTAAGGCAGATGGACCTCATCGCTGATCAGGGTGATCGGCCCGGCGTACTCGGCCTTGCGCAGTTGCTCGGCGGTACGCGCGGCAGCCAGACCGCCACCGACGATGACGATGCCTCCGTTTGTAGTCACGTGGGCTTTCTTACACGATGCAGCCGACCGGAGGTCGGCCACCCTGTCCATCGCTGCTCAGCAGAGCACCAGGTGGCGTCGGCGCGGGGCTAGCCGTGCCCCCAGCCCCCGCGCACCCTGCGCTCCACGATGTTGGACAGCACCACGATGCTCTCGCTGCGTTCGATGGCCGCACTACCCCGGATGCGCTCCAGCACCGCCTCCAGATGCCTCATGTCCCGGGTCACCAGATGCAGGATCGCGTCGGAGGTGCCGGTCACCGTCGCGGCCGAGACCACCTCGGGAATGCCCTCCCAGGCTTCCCGCAGCTGGGCCGGTGTGATGGTGCCGTGACAGTACACCTGGACGTACGCCTCTGTCCCCCAACCGATTACATTGCGGTCGACGACGGTGGTGAAGCCGCGGATGACGCCGGTGGCGAGCAGCCGGTCGACGCGTCTCTTGACCGCGGGCGCGGAGAGGCCCACCCGTTCGCCGATCTCGGCGAACGTGGCGCGTGCGTTGTCCGCCAATTCGGCCAGGATGCGCTCATCGGTCTCGTCGACAGTTTCCACCGACCGCGTACCTCCGTCACGCAATAGATTGTCGAATCGCGAGTCTTCAAACAATAGATCTGTTACACACGCGCAACAAGCATCGATTGCTTGCACGCAATAGTGCTCCTACCATCGAATTATGACGATTACTGATGTCGTCAAGATGGCGACACCAAACGCGGGTTGGCGACCAGACCGGGTAGCCCGCCCTCGGCACTACGTGATGACCCGGCCGACGCATTTCGCCGTCGAGTACGCGATCAACCCCTGGATGGACACTTCTGAGAGCGTCGATACCGCGCTGGCGGTGCGGCAGTGGGAGCGTCTGGTCCAGACGTATCGGAGCCTGGGCCATACCGTCCAACTGGTCGACCCGATCCCCGGACTGCCCGACATGGTGTACGCCGCCAACGGCGGACTGGTGCTCGACGACGGGTTCGAGAAGGTCGCCATCATCGCCAGGTTCACCTACCCCCAGCGGACCGGCGAATCGGTGGCCTACGCCGGCTGGCTGCTCGACCACGGGTACTGCCCGCTGTACACCGAGCACACCAACGAGGGCCAGGGCGACCTGCTGATCATCGGCTCGAAGATATTGGCCGGCTATGGATTCCGAACGGACCGCCAGTCGCACGACGAGGTCGCCAAGTTGTCCGGGCTGCCGGTGGTCAGCCTGCAGCTGGTCAACCCCCGCTTCTACCACCTCGATACCGCCCTGGCCGTCCTCGACGACGAAACCATCGCGTTCTATCCCCCGGCCTTCGGCGCCACGTCGGTGGCGTTGCTGCGCAAGATGTTTCCGGGCGTCATCGAGGTCACCGATGCCGACGCCGACGTGCTCGGCCTCAACGCGGTTTCGGACGGACTGAACGTGGTTCATCCGGCCGCGGCCACGGGCTTCGCCGCCCAACTCGCCGCCGCTGGTTTCCGGCCCGTCGGTGTCGACTTGTCCGAATTGCTCAAGGGCGGCGGTTCGGTGAAGTGCTGCACACTGGAGGTGTACTCGACGTCATGCTGAAGGCCGTTGCGGGAACGCCGGGGGCATCCGGCAGCACGGCTGCGCTGATCGACCTCGAGAACCGCTACGCCGCACACAACTACGCCCCGCTGCCGGTTGTCGCGGCATCAGCTGACGGGGTGTGGATCACCGACCCCGAGGGCCGCAGCTATCTGGACTGCCTCGCGGCGTATTCGGCGGTCAATTTCGGTCACCGCAACCCTGAGATCCTCGCGACCGCCCACGCTCAGCTGGACACCGTGACGCTGGTCAGCCGCGCATTCCATTCCGACCGCCTCGGTCCATTCTGCGCGGCACTCGCCCAGCTGTGCGGCAAAGATCTGGTGCTGCCCATGAACAGCGGCGCGGAAGCCGTCGAGAGCGCGATCAAGGTCGCGCGCAAGTGGGGCCGGGACGTCAAAGGCGTGACGGAACCGAACATCATTGTGGCGCAGGGCAACTTCCATGGCCGCACCACGACGATCGTCAGCTTCTCCGACGACGAGACGGCGCGACAGGGCTTCGGCCCGTACACGCCCGGCTTTCGCTCGGTGCCGTTCGGGGACGCCGATGCGCTGGCCGCGGCCGTAGATGACAACACCGCCGCGGTGCTGATCGAACCGATCCAGGGCGAGGCCGGCATCATCGTGCCGCCGGACGGCTACCTGCCGCGGGTACGCGGCCTGTGCACCGAACGCAACGTGTTGATGATCGCCGACGAGATTCAGTCCGGCCTGGCCCGCACCGGCCGCACGTTCGCCTGCGACCACTGGGATGTCGTACCCGACGTCTACCTGCTGGGCAAGGCCCTGGGTGGGGGCGTCGTGCCGCTCTCGGCGGTGGTGGCCGACCGCGATGTGCTCGGCGTGCTGCATCCCGGCGAGCACGGGTCGACATTCGGCGGCAATCCGCTGGCCGCGGCCATCGGCACCACGGTGGTCGGCATGTTGCAGCGCGGCGAATTCCAGTCCAGGTCAACCGAACTCGGCCGGCACCTGCACGCGCGTCTGACCGCGATGATCGGGCAGGGCATCACCGCCGTGCGCGGGCTGGGCCTGTGGGCCGGCGTCGACCTCGACCCCGCCGTCGGCACGGGACGCGAGGTCAGTCTGCGGCTCGCCGAGCGCGGTGTGCTGACCAAGGACACGCACGGCCCGACGCTGCGGTTCGCCCCGCCGCTCGTGATCACCCCGGCCGAAATCGATTGGGCGATGGACCGATTCGCCGAGGTGCTGGCCGAACCGCCGGCGGCGCGGTGGTAAACCCATAGGATGCGCTTCAACCCGCCACCCAACTGGCCGCCGTTTCCACCCGACTGGCAGCCCGGCCCGGACTGGCAGCCGGATCCGTCGTGGCCACTGCCGCCGCCCGGATGGGCACTCTGGGTGGACGACCAATACCGTTACGCCCCAACAGAACCAGGCCCACCACGCCGGCCCGATGGACGCAAATGGTTGATTGTCGGCGGCGTGGTACTGGCCGTGGTGATCCTGGTGGCGGGCGGCACCGTCGTCGTCACAAAGCTATCCCGCAGCAACGGCGCGGCCCAAGGCGGAACGACGACAACACCGTTCAACGGCCTGACCATCGTGCCGACGCACCCACCGGAGCCGACGAACTTCAACGTCTGGAGCCGCGTCGGCGGGGTCGACGCCACATTCACCGACGACGGCCGGACGGTGCGCCTCGATCCACACGACGTCGCCGGCACCCCGATGACCACGTGGACAGGGCTGATCGAGCCCGGTGATCCGGCGTGCTCACTGCGGTTCACCGGACGGGTTCGCGGCGCTTCGAGCGGCTACGCCATCGGGCTCACCACCGCCAGCAGTCCGGCCGATCCGGATTCGGGCCCGATCCCGGCACCGGCCGACAACGACTGGCACGCAATCGACGTGACGATCACCAAGACCGGCGACGTCTCGGTGGACCTCGACGGCAAATCTGCGCTGCGGCGCGGGATAGCGCCCGGCTGCGGCCGGCCCGCGATCAGAGTCTCAAGAGGCGCAACGGAATTCACCGATGTGCTGGTCGGGCAGGCGGCTGGGTAGCTCAGTACTTCATGACGCCGCGGTCGACGGCGATCTGGGAGCCGGAGATGGTCCCCGCGCCCGGACCGGCCAACCAGGTCACCACGTCGGTGACCTCTTCCGGCGTCATGAATTCCTGCAGACCGGCCTTGCCGTCGTGTGAGACGGGCTTGTACGGCATCGGTGCGAAGCTGTGCAGGTAGTTCGGGTACTTGGCGAAGATCGCGCCCATGGCGTCCGGCTCGATCATCGGCGTCATGATCGAGTAGGGGTGGATCGAGTTGACCCGGATGCCGAACTCGCCCACCTCGAGTGCCAGTGCGTTGGTCAGACCGACGAGGCCGAACTTGGAGGCCGCGTAGTGGCCGTTGCCCGGCGTCGCCTTGAGTCCGGCCGAGGAGCTGACGATGATGATCGAGCCACCGTTGCCGGCCTCGATCATCGCCGGCACCACCGCCCGGATGGTGCGCCAGGTGCCGGACAGGTTGACATTGACGACGCTGTCCCACTGGTCTTCGTCCATCTCGAACAGCCGTCCCCAGCTCAGGACGCCCGCATTGGCGACCAGGATGTCGAGCCGGCCGAACTGCTCGACGGCGTCGGCGACGACCTGCTTCTGGGCGGCCAGGTCGCGGATGTCGACCGCACGGGCGAGGACCTTGCGGCCTTCGGCCTCGACCAGGCGCGCGGTCTCGGCGAGATCGTCCGACGTCGGCATGGGATAGGTGATGGTGTCCGACACGGGACCACAGATGTCGATGGCCACGACGTCGGCGCCTTCGCGCGCGAACCGGATGGCGTGCGCCCGGCCCTGGCCCCGGGCCGCCCCGGTAACAAACGCCACCTTGCCTTCGAGTGCTCCGCCTGCCGCCATTGCCAGTCCTTCCATCACAGTTCGCGCGAGTTCTTAGCCAGGCTAGCAGCAAAACTGAAACGTGTTCTAGTAATGTCCGGACAGCGGGACAGCTAGAGCTCGGCGATGATCTGGGTGCGCTTCGCGGTGTACTCGGCCTCGCTGATGGTGCCCATCGCGCGCAGTGTCTCGATCTCCTGCAGCCGCTGCGCGGCCGACGGCGACGGTGGCGACACGACGGGTGGCGCCGCGGCGGCGGGTGCCGCCGTGGGCCCACGCTCGGCGGCCGTGGCCCGCCGCACCACATCCATGACCTGTTGCCGCACTGCCGGATTCGACCGCAGATCGGCCATCCCATCGAGCGGCACCCCATTGGCCTTCAAGATCTGCAGGATGTCCATGATCGGGCCCGCACGCCCGGTCAGATCGTAGGTGCGGCCGTCCTGCTCCGACGTCAACCGGACCGGCATCATGCCCGACACCAATGCGCTTCTCTGCCAGTCGATGTGGAACTTGTTGGTGGCCGGATCGACCAACACGACCAGCTTGCGTCCCGTGAGCATCGGCAACCGGCTCACCGACGCGAGCACCTTGTCCTGGGCATCGAACGGAGCCAGGCCCGGTCCTGATATGTGCAGATTGAGCCTCACCAGCGGTTGCTCGTTGATCCGCGTGCCCGTCTCGCCCATTCCGGTGACCTCGGCCAGCCCGAGTACACCACCGGCTTCCAGCGCCTGCAGCTCCGCCGACTGCTTGGCGCCGAAGTTCGCCAGGGCCAGCGCGACCAGTACGTCGATGCCCGTGACCAGCAGACCGGTCCAGAACATCCACTTCAGCAGCTCGTCCTGGCCGGAGAAGAAGTACACCGCCAGGAAGATCGGCCCCACGAGCCCGCCGCACAGCAGCACCATGGCCTGAGCCTTGAGGTAACGCACCAACATTTCAGCCACGCTCCTTGGATCAGCCGAACCGCTGCGAGGAACTCTAAGTGTGGCGTCAGTCGGCGAGGACGTCCAACAAGATGAAGGAAAAATTATCGGCGGCACCGTTGGTCCGGGCCGTCCCGATGATGATCGCCGCGCCATCGGCCCGGTCGTTGCATGACGTGGCCGCCTGCAGGTCGTGATGCTCCATCTGGCCGTGCACACCGTCCGAGCACATCAAATAGCTACCCGGCTGCAGCGGCGTCGCGGTCAGGTGGGCGGCGATGGGCACGCCCTGGCCCAGCGACTGCGTGATGATGTTGGTGGGCCGGCCCGACGCGTCGAGCACGGCGTCGTCGACCGACACCTGGGTCAGCGTCTCCCCGTCGATCGAATACACGCGACTGTCCCCGACGTTGAAGACGATCACCTCGTCCGCCGTCAGGCACACGCCCGCGATGGTCGTGCCCATGCCGGCCAACTCGGTGTCTCGGCCCATGTCGTAGAGCCAGTCACTGACGTACGACAGCGACGACGCGATGTCGTCGCCTCCGGTCCAGCCGGGCGACATGGTCGCAATCATGCTGAGCGCCGTCCGGCTGGCCACATCGCCGCCGACGTGCCCGCCCATGCCGTCGCACACCGCGCAGACGAACGGAAACCCGGGCTGCATCCGCATGTCCACCAGGACACCGTTGTGTGTCTGGCTGACCCAGCCGCCGACCATAACGGCATCTTCATTGCGCTTGCGCCGTAGTCCGGTGTCGGTGAATGCCCGCACGTTCACTCGCACGACAGGCCACCCCTCATCGCGTTCCCCTCCATCGCGAACGATCCTGCCATCTTGCCCGCAAGTACCATGCGTCGACACCTCTTTCTCGCCGCAAAACAAAGCGCCGCCCACCCGAAGGTGAGCGGCGCTCCGCCTGGAAAAACTAGATCACTTGATGATCTTGGTAACGCGACCCGCGCCGACGGTACGACCGCCCTCACGGATGGCGAAACGCAGACCCTCGTCCATGGCGACCGGCTGGATCAGCACGACGGAGATGTCGGTGTTGTCACCGGGCATCACCATCTCGGTGCCCTCGGGCAGAGTCACAACGCCCGTCACGTCCGTGGTACGGAAGTAGAACTGCGGACGGTAGTTGTTGAAGAACGGCGTGTGGCGACCGCCCTCGTCCTTGGACAGGATGTAGACGCTGCCCTCGAACTCGGTGTGCGGGGTGGTGGTGCCGGGCTTCACGACGACCTGGCCACGCTCGACCTCTTCGCGCTTGATACCACGAACCAGCAGACCGACGTTGTCGCCGGCCTGGCCCTGGTCGAGCAGCTTGCGGAACATCTCGACACCGGTGACGGTGGTCTTGGTCGTGGTCGGGCGGATGCCGACGATCTCGACCTCTTCGTTGACGTTGATCACGCCACGCTCGACACGGCCGGTCACCACGGTGCCACGACCGGTGATGGTGAAGACGTCCTCAACGGGCATCAGGAACGGCTTGTCGGTCTCGCGAACCGGGTCCGGGATGGACTCGTCGACGGCCTCCATGAGCTCCTCGACCGACTTCACCCAGGTGGCGTCGCCCTCGAGCGCCTTCAGCGCCGAGACGCGGACCACGGGGGCGTCCTCGTCGAAGTCCTGAGCGGCCAGCAGTTCGCGGACCTCCATCTCGACGAGCTCCAGGAGCTCCTCGTCCTCAACCATGTCGGACTTGTTCAGCGCGACGAGGATGTAGGGCACGCCGACCTGGCGGGCGAGCAGCACGTGCTCACGGGTCTGCGGCATCGGGCCGTCGGTGGCGGCGACCACGAGGATTGCGCCGTCCATCTGGGCGGCACCGGTGATCATGTTCTTGATGTAGTCAGCGTGACCGGGGGCGTCGACGTGCGCGTAGTGACGCTTCTCGGTCTGGTACTCCACGTGGGAGATGTTGATCGTGATACCGCGCTGACGCTCCTCGGGCGCGTTGTCGATCTGGTCGAATGCACGCGATTCGTTCAAATCGGGGTACTTGTCGTGCAGAACCTTGGTGATTGCTGCAGTCAGCGTGGTCTTGCCGTGGTCAACGTGACCGATGGTCCCGATGTTGACGTGCGGCTTCGTCCGCTCGAACTTCGCCTTCGCCACTTCTGTGTCCTCCTGGACTTGTTGGTGCTTGGTTAAGCAGGTGTGTTAACAGTGTTCAGTTGTGTGGTCCGCCAGGGACGCCGGTCAGAGACTACTGGCCCGTCGCCTTGGCGATGATCTCCTTCGACACGTTCGCCGGAACTTCGGCGTACGAGTCGAACACCATGGAGTAGTTCGCTCGACCCTGGGTCTTCGACCGGAGGTCGCCGACGTAGCCGAACATTTCGGACAGCGGAACCTGTGCCTTGACGACACGCGCACCGCTGCGCTCCTCCATGGCCTGGATCTGGCCACGGCGGGAGTTCAGGTCGCCGATCACTTCACCCATGTAATCCTCGGGCGTGGTGACCTCGACGGCCATGATCGGTTCGAGGATGACCGGCTGCGCACTCTGTGCAGCCTTCTTCAGCGCCTGCGAACCGGCGACCTTAAAGGCCATTTCCGACGAGTCGACGTCGTGGTACGCGCCGTCGAGCAGCGTCAGCTTCAGGTTCACCAGCGGGTAGCCGGCCAAGATGCCGTACTGCATGGCGTCCTGCGCACCGGCATCCACCGACGGGATGTACTCACGCGGAACGCGGCCACCGGTGACCTTGTTCTCGAACTCGTAGGTCGCGCCATCTTCGCCGACGAACGGCTCGATGCTGATGATGACCTTCGCGAACTGGCCCGAACCACCGGTCTGCTTCTTGTGGGTGTACTCCACGTTCTGCACGGCCTTGCGGATGGTCTCGCGGTAAGCAACCTGCGGCTTGCCGACGTTGGCCTCGACCTTGAACTCGCGACGCATGCGGTCCACCAGGATGTCCAGGTGGAGCTCGCCCATACCGCCGATGACGGTCTGGCCGGTCTCCTGGTCCAGGTGCACCTTGAAGGTCGGGTCTTCTTCGGCGAGCTTCTGGATCGCCGTGCCCAGCTTCTCCTGGTCACTCTTGGTCTTGGGCTCGATGGCCACCTCGATGACCGGGTCCGGGAAGGTCATGGACTCCAGAACGATCTGGTTGCTCGGGTCGCACAAGGTGTCACCGGTGGTGGTGTCCTTGAGGCCGATGACCGCGTAGATGTGACCGGCCGCGGCCGAGTCCACAGGGTTCTCCTTGTTGGAGTGCATCTGGAACAGCTTGCCCAGACGCTCCTTCTTGCCCTTGGTCGAGTTGATGACCTGGGCACCGGAGTCGACCTTGCCCGAGTAGACGCGCACGTAGGTCAGCTTGCCGAAGAACGGGTGCGTGGCAACCTTGAAAGCCAGGCCCGAGAACGGCTCGTCGGCCGACGGCTTACGCGAGATGATCTCGTCTTCCTTGCCCGGGACGTGGCCCTCGGCGGCCGGCACGTCCAGCGGGGTCGGCAGGTAGTCGATGACCGCGTCGAGCATGGGCTGCACACCCTTGTTCTTGAACGCGGAACCACACAGCACCGGGTAGGCGGCGCTGGTGACGGTCAGCTTGCGCAGGCCGCCCTTGATCTCCTCGATGGTCAGCTCTTCGCCGCCCAGGTACTTCTCCATGAGCTCGTCGTCGGTCTCGGCGACGGCCTCGATCATCGCGGTGCGGTACTCAGCGGCCTTCTCCTGAAGGTCGGCCGGGATGTCGATGGTCTCGTACTTCTCACCGAGCTTGGTCTCGCCGCGCCAGACCTTGGCCTTCATCTCGACCAGGTCGACGACGCCCTCGAAGTCACCTTCGGAGCCGATCGGCAGCTGGATCGGGATGACGTTCGCGCCGAGGCGGTCCTTCATGGTCTGGACCGAGAAGTAGAAGTCGGCGCCCAGCTTGTCCATCTTGTTGACGAAGCAGATACGCGGCACGTCGTACTTGTCGGCCTGGCGCCACACCTGCTCGGACTGCGGCTCCACGCCTTCTTTGCCGTCGAACACGGCAACGGCACCGTCGAGCACGCGCAGCGAACGCTCCACCTCGACGGTGAAGTCGACGTGGCCCGGGGTGTCGATGATGTTGATCTGGTTGTCGTTCCAGAAACAGGTGGTGGCAGCGGAGGTGATGGTGATGCCACGCTCCTGCTCCTGCTCCATCCAGTCCATGGTGGCCGCGCCGTCATGGACCTCACCGATCTTGTACGAGATACCGGTGTAGAAGAGGATGCGCTCCGTCGTCGTCGTCTTGCCGGCGTCGATGTGCGCCATGATGCCGATGTTGCGGACCTTGTTCAGGTCGGTCAGCACGTCCTGTGCCACGGCTTGGTTCCCACTCTTTCAGTTGCTTTGGTGAATCCGCGTCGCCCGGAAGGGCGGTCAGTTGTGAATCAGATGCGCCGGCCGCCGACATTGGCGGCCGGCGATTGAGTCACCAGCGGTAGTGCGCGAAGGCCCGGTTCGCCTCGGCCATCTTGTGGGTGTCCTCGCGTCGCTTGACGGCGGCACCCAGACCGTTGCTGGCGTCCAGGATTTCGTTGGCCAGGCGCTCGACCATGGTCTTCTCGCGGCGAGCCTTCGAGAAGCTGACCAGCCAGCGCAGCGCCAGCGTGGTCGAGCGGTCCGGACGAACCTCAACCGGCACCTGGTAGGTCGCGCCACCGACACGGCGGCTGCGGACCTCGAGGGACGGCTTGACGTTGTCCATGGCGCGCTTCAGCGTCACGACGGGGTCGGTGCCGGTCTTCTCACGAGCCTGCTCCAGGGCGCCATAGACGATGCGCTCGGCCAGCGACTTCTTGCCGTCCAGCAGCACCTTGTTGACGAGCTGGGTGACCAGCTGAGAACCGTAGACCGGGTCGTTGACCAGCGGCCGCTTCGGCGCGGGGCCCTTGCGTGGCATTAGCTCTTCTCCTTCTTGGCGCCGTAGCGGCTGCGTGCCTGCTTGCGGTTCTTGACACCCTGGGTGTCCAGCGAGCCGCGGATGATCTTGTAGCGCACACCGGGGAGGTCCTTCACACGACCGCCACGCACGAGCACCATCGAGTGCTCCTGCAGGTTGTGGCCTTCACCCGGGATGTAGGCCGTGACCTCAACCTGGCTCGTCAGCTTCACGCGGGCGACCTTGCGCAGAGCCGAGTTCGGCTTCTTGGGGGTGGTGGTGTACACGCGGGTGCACACACCACGGCGCTGCGGGCTGCCCTTGAGTGCCGCGGTCTTGACCTTGGTGGTCTTATCGTGGCGACCCTTGCGGACCAGCTGGTTGATGGTTGGCATCTATCGGCTTTCTCTATTGCGTGTCGTACTGCGGTTTAAGTCTCTGTACTGCGGTTTTCACCCAATCGCATACCCCGCGTCCGGGCGTGTCGCACGCGGCCAGGCACAAACCTTGCGGTGCACCACGGACATGCGAATTGGCCCGGCGTGCAGGCTTGCCCGCAAACACAATGAATGCAAGCGCCCAGTCGGCCAGGCACGAACCACCACGATACCAGTACGGACCGCCACGATCCAAACCCGGCCAGAGCACTCAAACCGCAGGTCAGAGGGGTTCGGCCCGGACCGTGATCAACACCTTATGGCTGACGGTACGCCTGTCGGGCCATCAGAACCACTCCGAGGATGACCGCGAAGATCACCACCAGACCGCCACCGAGAACCGCGATCCGTGGCAGCGTCCAGAACGTCGGAGCGATCTGTTTCGACTGCACCGCCTGCACCGATACCGGTAATGGCAGCGCCCCGCCGGCCACCACCGCGGCGAACGACTTCGCCGAATCAGCGGTGAACTGCCCATGGATCTGCGTGCGCCCGGTCGTGATGGGCTCGAGCAGCGCCGGCGCGCTGACCACCTGGGTGTCGACGGTGAAGGCGGTCCGGGCGCCGAGGTTGGCACCGGTGAACGTCGACCAGATGCCGGCAGCCTTGTCGTCGAACGTGACGAAGACGACGTAGTCGCCGCGCTGCCCACCCTGCCGGGCCGAGGCCTCCTTGATCTGATCGCCGCTGATGATGGACTTGTCCAGCAGATACACCTGCTTGTGGTCGTCCGAGCACGTGACCAGCGGCAGATTCGGGTCGTCATGGTCGGCCAGCAGGTCCGGCTGCGCGCAGCGGGTCGCCTGGAACTGCAGCGCCAGCAGCTGGATCTGCGGCTGCGTGCTCTGCCGCAGCGCCTTTTCATCAGCGATGCGCCGGCTGTCGGCCACCGGCGGGGTCCGCGGTGCGGGCGCCGTGTCCGAGTTCGCCGCAATCGCATGGATCACCGGCCTTATATAGAGGCGGCCGATCGCGGTGACGCCCCGCAGTTGGGCTTCGGTCACGTCGGTGGCCGTGACCTTGAGGGTGTTTCCGTCCAGCCCGACGGCCACGTCGTGTCCGCCGAGGTGGCCGATCCGCGATTCGACGATCTTCCGCGTCTGCGCCAGCGCGTCGGGGGTCGGCGCCATGCCGGGCAGCGGCTGAATCTCGAACGACGCCTGCACGACCGGCCGGGGTGCGCCGGGGCGCCAGATGTCCCTGGTCACGAACACCGTGACCCCATAGCTCAGGACCAGCACTGCCAGAACCAGGGCCACCAGCCACCGGGGCACTCCGGAGTGCGCAGGGGCGAGCGGTGGCGGCGGCCAGGCGGGCGGCGGTCCCGGCGGGAATCCCGGCGGCACGAAGCCGGGCGGCACCAAGCCGGGCGGCGTCTCCGGGGAGGGCGGCGGCTGGGGCGGCTGCCACCCGCTTTGATCTTCAGGCATCGCGCGGTTCCCCGATCAAGCCGAGTCGCGCTCGTTCATCCCCCGCGCCAGTCGCACCACCATGTCGGTGAACACCGCGTCGGTGTCGACACCGTCCATCACACCGGTCATCTCGAGCAGCACGAAGCCGTGCAGGGCGGACCAGAACTCCAGCGCTGCGTAGAAGGCGTTCTCGCCGTCGAGTCCGTAGGACGCCAGGACCGCGATGACGGGTCCGGCTGCCGCGTGCGTCGCCGCGGTGTATTCGGGGTCGTCGCCGCCCAGGGGCATCCGGGTGAACGCCGAGTACCGGCCCGGATGGTGATGCGCGTAGCTGCGATAGGCGCTGGCCATCGCCATCACGGCGTCGTCCCGGCTCCGACCCCCGCCCACTGTGTTGAGCATGCCGATGATGTCGTCGATGACGCGCATCCGGACCGTGCGCCGCAGGTCATCCAGGCTCTGCACGTGGTTGTACAGCGACGGCCCCTTGGTGCCCAGCTGATTGGCCAGCGCGTTGATGGTCAGCGCATCCCAGCCCTCGCGGTCCAAGAACGTCAGGGCCGCGCTGACGATAGAGTCCCGGCTGAGCTTCGTGGCGCGCGCAGTCGCCCGCGACCGCGCCGGCGCAGCCGGTCGGGCATCCCCAACGGCTTGCGACTCTGGGCGAGGTGCCATCTGCGCGATCCTCCGGTGTTCTATCTTTGAGTTCAACCGGCCGCGGCGCGACGAGTTAACTAATGACTCTAACCTCTAGACGCTGCAGATTCATGGCCATTTGGGCGAATCTTGTAACCGCGTCTCATGGCAAGTCCCACAGAACGGACCAACCTCCTCCGCGGCACCTCCCCGCAACGTAGGCTCCCAGATACCGCACCACGGTGCACATCATCGCCAGAGCAGAACGAAGGGGACCATCGTGATTCGCAAAGCGTGGGGAACCGCATTGGTTGCCGGACTGCTGACGGTCCCGTTCACGGTCAGCGCGCCGAACGCCGCCGCGGTCAACGACGACACCCACATCGTCGGCACGGGCCTCACGCAGACCATCGACTGCCACGGCGGCACCCTGTTCGTCAACGGGAGCGGCAACACCGTCAACGCGTTCGGGACCTGCTGGGCGGTGACCGTGCAGGGCTCGTCCAACACCGTCATCGCCGACACGATCGTCAATGACGTCACCGCCTACGGCTTCAATCAGACGGTCGTATTCCACAATGGGGATCCGGCACTCATCGACATCGGTCACCAACTGGGATTGGGCAACCGGCTCAACAAGATCCCCTGACCGGTTCCGGCATCGGGTGCCGGTAACGCCGACAGGGAGGGACACCGTATGAACCCCAACCGAATCGCGATTGCGGCCGCCGCCGTCGCCGCTGCCGCTCTGGTACTGACCGGCTGCGGATCGCAGGACAGCAAGACCGGTGGCGGCAGTTCGGCTGCGGGAGGCACCAGCGGTGTCTCTGGGGCACCGACCACCGCGCAGGTCGAGGTCGGCAACACCATCAACTACAGCGCGGTGGGCACCACCCGGGACCTCGATTGCGGCACCGGCAAATCGCTGACCGTGGGCGGCGCCAACAACACGCTCACCGTCAAGGGCACCTGCGCGAAGGCGAACATCGGCGGCACCGACAACAAGGTGACGTTCGAAAAGGTCGACCACGAGCTCGACGTCGTCGGCATGCACGCCACCGTCACCTACAAGGACGGGTCGCCGAAGGTCACCAACACCGGTACCGGCAACACGGTCACCAAGGGCTAGCGCACCGCCTTCACGACTGAGCGCCGTGTCGGCCCGCTCCCCCGGCGAACCGCTGCGCACCCGCCAGCGACTCCTCGGCCACCTGGGCCAGACTGGCGAACTCGAATTCCATTGCGGATTGCTCGGATTCACCCCACTGCCGCAGCGCCGACATCCGGTCGGCGCGCAGGCACAACTGCGGCAAGGCAGCCAGCTGGTGGGCCAGCTCTTCGGCTTTCTCGCGCGCCTGCCCGCGGGGCACCACCCGGTTGGCCAGGCCGATCTGCAACGCCTCGGCGGCGTCGACGGCGCGGCCGGTGAGGATCAGATCCATGGCACGGCTGTGCCCGATGAGCCGCGGCAACCGGACCGTGCCGCCATCGATGAGCGGGACACCCCAGCGTCGGCAAAACACGCCGAAGGTGGCGTCCTCCTCGACGACGCGCAGGTCGCACCACACCGCCAGTTCGAGTCCGCCGGCGACGGCGTAGCCGCTGACCGCGGCGATCACCGGCTTGGACAGCATCATCCGGCTCGGGCCCATCGGCCCCGGCCCGGTCCGGTGCGTCTGATTCATCTCCGGCGTGCCGAATGCCTTGAGATCCGCTCCGGCACAGAAGGTTCCGTGGTCGCCCCACAGCACCGCGACAGCAGCGGAGTCGTCGCGATCGAATTCGTCGAACGCCCGATGGAGCGCCGCTGCCGTCGGCCCGTTGACGGCGTTGCGGGCCTGGGGCCGGTCGATGACGACGGTCGTCACCGGCCCGTTCTTCTCGACGCGCACGGGCTCGGTCATATTGCCTCCATCGGTTCGTCGCGCCGCGCGACCAGTTCCGCGGCGAAGTCTGCGTAGGCCTGCCGTAATTGCTCGCCGGGCCAGCCGGCCGGCAGCAGTTCTGCAGGTAGTACCGGGTCGGCCAACAGGTGGCGGACGATCGCGGCCGCAGCCACGAACCGGCCGGGAATGTCTGTTGCCGAAGCCATTTCGTCGAGCAGCTGACGCGCGGTGGCGATCCAGGCCGGCAGGTCCCACAGGATGGCGGCCAGGCCCGCGGGGTCGTCGTCCCGGCTTGTCAGCACCCGGGCGTTGGCCGTGATCTCTTCCGGGATTTCGGCGGTCAGATTGGCCGGACGCAGCCACAGACCCTCGCGGAGCTCACCGAACCTGTTCTGTAACAGGTCATTTCGCAGCTCGGCCCGGGTCCGGGCAGCGGCCCCGACCGTGGTGATGACCACGGTCGTCCAATCGCCGTGCCATGGGCGAGTTTTCGGGTCGATGGCCGCATCCTGGCGACGTTGCCGGGCCAGCAGGCGGTCGGCGAGCCGGTAGCCGTCCGCCGAGCGCACCAGATCGCCGGCGCTGACCATCCTGGTCAGCGCCACCCGCAGCGTCTGCTCCTTGATGTCGAAATCCGAAGTGAGCCGGACCAACTCGGCCGCGGACGCCCAGGCCGGATGGGCACCCAGCAGCACGCTGAGCACCACCGAGCGCGCGGTCATCCGCTTCAGCTCAGCCACGGCCGTCAGACCCCGGAGGCAACCCGACCTGCGTCTCCGAACGGATCGTCGCGGTGCCGCACCGCCTGGCGGAACCCGTGCTCGACGGCGTCGGCGACGAAAGCATGCCCTTCGGGCGTGTGCCGGGCGATACCGTCGAACACTGTGCTGACCATCCGGCTGGTCGCAACCCCCTGTTGCAGGAGTGCGGTGTTGCAGGCCAACTTCGCCATGATCAGCTGGTTGACGGGCATCGCCGCAATGCGCGCGACGAGGCGCTCGGTCCGTTCGTCGAGGTCCTCGGGTTCCGGCGCCTCGACCGCCAGGCCCCACTCGGCGGCCTGCGCCCCGGTGAGGCAATCCCCCGTGAACAGAAGGCGTTTCGCGCGCTGGTCGCCCAGCCGGTGGGCCCACAATCCGCCCGCGGGCACGCCCCACACGCGCATCGGTGGATAGCCGATCTTGGCGTCGGAGGCCGCGATCACCTGGTCGGCATGCAGCGCGATGTCGGTGCCGCCGGCCACGCAGTAGCCGTGGATCTTCACGACCGTCGGCTTGTCGCAGTGCATGAGGCTGGAGAAGCCACGGACGAACCGGCTCATCATCTGGTAGTCGATCATGGGATCCCAGGGCTGGTTCGGCAGGTGGTTGACGGCCTGGGTCTTGCCGTCGAGCACGGTGCCCTGGTACGCCGATCCCCCGGCCGACGATGTCCCATCGGCGTAGGCGCTCAAATCGAAACCGGCACAAAAGCCTTCACCTCGGCCGGACACCAGGATCACGTGCACGTTCGGATCGAGGTCGGCCCGCTCCACACACGCCGCCAATTCCAGCGGGGTGTCCGCGACGATCGCGTTGCCCTTCTCCGGACGGTTGAACGTGATCCGGGCGACGCGGTCGGCGACCTCGTACGTCATCGTCTTCAGATTGTCGAAATCCACAAACTCACCTTTCCCGCGAGTTGACACAAACTGTCGAAAACCGCGGTTTTGGGACAGCTTTGGGTCAGCTCGACAGTTGAAGATCAGCCCTTGACGAGGGCGCGTTCGATGATCGGCGCCACGTCGAGGCCGGTGGGCAACGTGCCGAACGCACCACCCCACTGGCGGTCGAGGCGGCTGACGAGGAACGCCTCGGCCACCGCGGGGTGCCCGTGGCGCACCAGCAGCGCGCCCTGCAACGCCAGCGAGATGTCCTCGGCGACTTTGCGTCCGCGGTATTCGAGGGTCTGCGGATCGGTCAGCTGCGCCTTGAGTGCATTGACGTGGGCGTCCAGGCGGGGGTCCTGTGCCTGTGCCAACTCGTCGAGCAGCACCTCGATGCACTCGGGCTTGGTGGCCATGGCGCGCAGGGTGTCCAGCGCGCTGACGTTGCCCGAGCCTTCCCAGATGCCCATCAGCGGGGCCTCACGATAGAGCCGCGGCATGCCCGACTCCTCCGCGTAGCCGTTGCCACCGAAGCACTCCATGGCCTCCGCGGCGTGCGGCGTCGCGCGCTTGCACACCCAGTACTTGGCGGCAGCCAGACCGATTCGGCGGAACAGGCTTTCGCGCTCGTCGCCGCGGACAGCACGGTCGGTGGCCCCGGCCATGCGCATCGCCAGCATGGTGGCGGCCTCGGCCTCGACGGCCATGTCGGCCAGCACGTTGCGCATGAGCGGCTGGTCGATCAGGTAGGCACCGAACGCCTTTCGATGCTGGGCATGGTGCACGGCCTGGGTCAGACCGGTGCGCATGCTGGTGGCGCTACCGAGCGTGCAGTCCAGTCGGGTCAGGTTGACCATCTCGATGATGGTCGGCACACCGCGGCCTTCCTCACCGACCAGCCAGGCCGTCGCGCCGTCGTACTCGATCTCACTGGAGGCGTTGGCATGGTTGCCGAGTTTGTCCTTGAGCCGCTGGATGAACATCCGGTTGCGGCTACCGTCCGGCAGGACCCGGGGCAGGAAGAAACAGGACAACCCGCCGGGCGCCTGCGCCAGCACCAGGAACATGTCACCCATCGGCGCGGAGGTGAACCACTTGTGACCGCGCAGCGAGTAGCTGCCGTCGCCGTTGGGGGTGGCCTGGGTCGTGCCTGCGCGGACGTCGGAACCGCCCTGCTTCTCGGTCATCGACATGCCCGCCGTGATACCCGCTTTGGTGGCAGGCACTTTCAGCTCTGGGTCGTACACCCGGCTGGTCAGCAGCGGCTCGTAGATCTTGGATAGTTCGGGGTTGAACCGCAGCGCCGGGACGACGGCATAGGTCATCGAGATCGGGCAGACGTGGCCCGGTTCGGGAGTCCAGGCCGACATCTTCGCCGCGCGGACGACGTGGGCGCCGGGGCGGTCGTCGGCCCACGGTGCGCCGTGCAGACCGTGGGTCACCGCGGCGTTCATCAGCTGGTGGTAGGCGGGGTCGTATTCGACCTCGTCGATGCGGTGGCCGTAGCGGTCGTGCGTGTGCAGGATCGGAACGTTGCGGTCCGCGAGCTCACCCCAGCGCTGCACGACGCGGCTGCCGCTGAGGGCGCCGACCTCGTGGACCTCGTCGACGCCCCACGCTCCGCCTTCGCGAATCAGGGCCTCGGCGAGCGCCGGGAAGGTGGCGGGGTTGTAGTTCTCGAGCGGGGGAACTTGATTGGTGACGACATGCGTATCACTCATGCCATCACTATTACATTTTTCCTACAGTCGCACAAGAACTGTATATATCACTGGTGGCGCACCACGACCTCGGTGGCGGGATCCCCGCGGTGCACGAAATACCCCAGCGTCACGATGACGAACCAGATGGCGCCCACCAGGATCGCCGTCCGCCCGTCGTCGGTGAAGAACAGCAGCACGACCACGAGCGCCAGGAACCCGAGCGCCAGGAAGGTGGTGTACGGCGCCCCGGGCAGGCGGTAGTCCGACGCCGGCAGCACGCCTGCGGCCACCTGTCGCCGATACAGCAGGTGCGACACCAGGATCGAGCCCCACACGAAGATGATGCCGATGGTCGACACCGACGTGATGTAGGCGAACGCCTTGTCCGGCGACCAGTAGTTCACCAGGACGCCGACGCCCATGGTCAGGGCCGAGAAACAGATGGCCAGCATCGGCACGTGGCGGCTGCTCAGCGCCTGCAGGCCGGCGGGCGCGTCGCCGCGCTGGGCCAGGCTGCGCACCATGCGGCCCGTCGAGTAGATGCCCGAGTTGCACGACGACAGCGCCGCGGTCAGCAGAATGAAGTTCACGATGCCCGCGGCCGCCGGGATGTTCAGGTACTGGAACACCGCGACGAACGGGCTGTGGCCGGCGTGGTAGTGCCGCCAGCCCTGAACAGACAAGATCACGAGCAGCGCGCCGACGTAGAACAGGCCGATGCGGAAAGGCAGCGTGTTGATCGCCTTGCGCAACGTCACCTTCGGGTTCTCCGCCTCGCCCGCGGTGACACCTACCAGCTCGACGCCCACGTAGGCGAACACCACGATCTGCAGGCTCAACAGTGCCGAGCCGAGGCCCGTCGGGAAGAAGCCGCCGTCGTTCCACAGGTTCGCAACCGTCGAACCCGGACCGGGAGCCATACCGGTGAACGGCAGAAGCACGCCGATACCGATGAGGATCATGCCGATGATCGCGGTCACCTTGATCATCGAGAACCAGAATTCGGCCTCACCGAAGACCTTCACCGAGATCAGGTTCGCGATGAAGAGCACCACCAGGACGACCAATGCCGTCACCCACTGCGGGACGTCGTGTCCCCACGGCCAGTACTGCACATACTTGCCGGCCACGGTTATCTCGGCCATGCACGTGGTGGCCCACACCGCCCAGTACGTCCACCCGTTCGCGAAACCGGCGAACCGGCCCATGAATTCGTCGGCGTACTCCGAGATGCTGCCTGAAACCGGGCGGTACACCAGCAATTCACCGAGTGCCCGCATGATGACGAACACCGCCAGGCCGGCAAGGAGGTATGCCAGGATCAGCGCCGGGCCGGCTTTCTCGATGGCCCCACCCGCGCCGTAGAACAGGCCGGTACCGATGGCCCCGCCGATCGCGATCATCTGCACGGTTCTTGCAGACAGACCGCGCTGATAACCGGCGTCGGGAGTCTCTGTCACCTCAGTGTTGGCGTCTTGCACCCGAGGTGTCTATCACAATTGTCGGTTTGACTAAACGTTCTCGCGGAGGAACGCGATGTCGTCCTTACGGCCGTCTTCCGACGTCTCGCAGATGACCGGGGCATCCGCGGCGCGCACCACCGCTGCCAGCAACTGCGGATCGATCTGACCCATGCCGAAGTTGGCGTGCCGGTCGGCTCCGGAGCCGGCGGCGTCGCGGGAGTCGTTGCAGTGCACCAGATCGATGCGGCCGGTGATGGTCTTGATGCGTTCCACCGCGTCGACCAGCGCCTCCCCCGCCGCCCAGGCATGGCAGGTGTCGAGGCAGAAGCCGATGCCCTTGTCGCCGATGCGGTCCCACAGCCTGGCGATGGTGTCGAAGTGCCGAGCCATGGCGTGATCGCCGCCGGCGGTGTTCTCCAGATACACCGGCACGTCGGTCGTGAGGGCGTCGAGCGCCTTCACCCACCGCTCGAAACCGGCGTCCATGTCGTTGTCGTCGGCGTGCCCACCGTGCACGATGACGGCCGTCGCCCCGATCTCCGCCGCGGCGTCGCAGGTGTCCTGCAGGATCTTGCGCGACGGGATGCGCACCTTGTTGTTGGCCGACGCGACGTTGATCAGGTACGGGGCGTGCACATAGAGAGGCACAGCGGACGCACGTAGCGCCTCGGCGTCCTCGCGGGGCGCGGGCTTTTTCCAGCTCTGCGGGTTGCCGAGGAAGAACTGCACCGCATCGGCGCCGTCGGAGGCGGCAGCGGCCAGAGGATCGGTGTTGTCGACATGCGAACCAATCAGCACGGGCCCAGTCTAGGGCGCGGTCCCGACAACGGTTACCAGCTACCGAACCGGGTATTTGCCCCAGCAGCCATATGCGCTGCAGCCGGCGTTGCTGCCGCGCTGATCCGCAAAGTCCTGTGCCCGTTAGGAACCTGCGAAGTGCGCGATAACAGACCCGTCGAAAACGGTTGGCGCAGAACGCACACCGTCGCACAACAGCGCACCAGCCCGGCCCCGGCCACCGTGAGCTGCGTCACGAAGTGAACCGATCGGCGCTGGGTCTCGTGACCCCGGGTAAAGGAGAACAAATGAGCGTAATCGCAAGTGTCCGTGGAGAACTGCCCGCCAACCGGTACACCCAGGATGAGGTGACCGACGCACTCCTGGCGCTGCCAGGCTATGCCGAGCATGCAGATGCCATCCGCAAACTTCATCGCAGCGCCAAGGTCGCCAGTCGACATACGGTCCTGCCGTTGGAGGACTACGCCGGCATCACAGACTTCGGCCGCGCCAACGACGTGTTCATCGAACATGCTGTGGCCCTCGGCTGCGCCGCCGTTCTCGGCGCCCTGGAGGAAGCCGGATTGAAGCCGGCCGATGTCGACGTCATCTACACCACCACTGTCACCGGCGTGGCGGTGCCGACGCTGGACGCCCGGATCGCCGGACTGATCGGCTTGCGGCCTGACGTGCGGCGGGTACCGATGTTCGGGCTGGGCTGCGTCGCCGGTGCCGCCGGGGTGGCTCGCGTCAACGACTATTTGCGCGGGGCACCCGACAGCGTCGCCGTGCTGCTGGCCGTGGAACTGTGCTCGCTGATACCCAAGACCGACCCATCGATGGCGACCGTCGTCGGCTCGAGCCTGTTCGGCGACGGAGCCGCCGCGGTGGTCATGGTCGGCGACCGCCGCGCCGCGAGCGTCGACGCGTCCGGGCCGGAGGTGCTCGACTCGCGCAGCCACCTGTACCCCGATTCGCAACGCACCATGGGCTGGGACATCGACTCCAGTGGCTTCCGCT
Source organism: Mycobacterium sp. FW102-FHT13B02 (assembly GCF_058790275.1). NCBI lineage: Bacteria > Bacillati > Actinomycetota > Actinomycetes > Mycobacteriales > Mycobacteriaceae > Mycobacterium > Mycobacterium sp. FW102-FHT13B02. The sequence continues at coordinate 198,317 of NZ_JBYTCM010000008.1, read as the reverse complement.
TGGTGCTGTCCCCCGACGTGCCGAAGGTCGTCGAGCAGTACCTCGGTGACGACGTCACGGAATTCCTTGCCGTACATGGACTTCAGACCACTGACATCGGTGCGTGGGTGAGCCACCCCGGCGGCCCGAAAGTGATCGAGGCGATCACCGCGACTCTCGGACTGCCCGATGACGCACTCGAGCTGACGTGGCGATCGCTGGCCGAGGTGGGCAATCTCTCGTCGGCCTCAGTGCTGCACGTCCTGCGCGACACCATGGCCAAGCAGCCACCGGCCGGCAGTGCCGGGCTGATGATGGCAATGGGTCCGGGGTTCTGCTCGGAACTCGTCCTACTGCGCTGGCGCTGACCCGGTGATCTGGTACTTCGCTCTGATTGCGGTGGTCGCCATCGAGCGCCTCGCCGAACTCGTCGTCTCCAGGCGCAATCTCGCCTGGTCGCTGGCTCGGGGTGGCCGCGAATACGGGTTCAGCCACTACCCCGCCATGGTGCTGCTGCACCTCGGCCTGCTGGTGGGCTGCGTGATCGAACCGCTGCTACTGCACCGACCGTTCCTCCCCGCACTGGGCTGGTCGATGCTGGCCGTCGTCGTGGCCGCGCAGCTGCTGCGGTGGTGGTGCATCACCACACTCGGGCCGCAGTGGAACACCCGCGTCATCGTCGTGCCCGGAGCACAGCGGATCGTCGGCGGCCCGTATCAGTGGATCCCGCACCCCAACTATGTGGCGGTGATCGTCGAGGGCATCGCGTTGCCACTGGTACACACCGCGTGGCTGACAGCGGTGGTGTTCACGGTGCTCAACGCGCTGCTGCTGCGCACCCGGCTGAAGGTCGAGAACACGGCGCTGGCGAGCCTGTCGTGATCGACCTGCTGGTGATCGGCGGCGGTCCGGCAGGGCTGGCGACGGCGACGTACGCGGCGCGCGCCGGTCTCGAGACGGTCGTCGTCGAGCGCCGCCCGGGCACGCTGGACAAGGCCTGCGGCGAAGGCATGATGCCGCACACCCTCGCGCAGCTCGATCGGCTGGGCGTGCAGGCGCCCGGGCACACGTTGCGCGGGATCAGCTACCACGCGGGCGCCACCCGGGTCGAAGCTGCGTTCCGCGGCGGTGTCGGCCGCGGGGTCCGCCGGACGACGCTCCACGCGGCGATGTCCGACGCCGCGCGGGCCGCGGGCGTGAAGTTCGTCCAGGGCGCCGCCGGCGCGATCGCGCAGGACGCGGACGGTGTGCGGGCCGGCGGGCTCCGGGCCCGCTATCTGGCCGCCGCCGATGGCCTGCACTCACCGATCCGTCGCGATCTGGGGCTGTCCCTCCCGGCGGCCGGCCCACGCCGCTGGGGTATCCGCCGGCACGTGCAGATGGCACCGTGGACCGACCACGTCGAGGTGCACTGGGGCAGCGAGGCCGAGGCGTATGTGACGCCGGTGGCCGACGACTGCGTCGGCATCGCGATCCTGTCGGCCGGCCGCGGGGGCTTCGATTCGAAGTTCGCTGCGTTCGACGAATTGCGGCAGCGCGTGGCGGGCCACGAGCTCGGACCAGACCGGGCGGCCGGACCGCTGCGGCAGCGCGTCCGGAGTCGGGTCGCGGGCCGGGTGCTGCTGGTCGGCGATGCCGCCGGCTACATCGACGCGCTGACCGGCGAAGGTCTGGGTCTGGCGTTCAGCGCCGCCGAGACGCTGGTCGACTGCGTCGTCCGGGATCGGATCGACGAGTACGACCGGCGCTGGCGCACCCTGACACGTCGCTACCGACTGCTCACCGAGGCTCTGGTCCGGGCCGGGGCCGTGCCTGCGCTGCGGTCTCGCATCGTCCCGGCCGCAGCGGCGCTACCTCAGGTATTCGCCGCAGCGGTGAATCAGCTCGCTTACTGAGTGCCGCACTACTGCGGGACCTTGTCCAGCATGGCGTTCTGGATGGCCATCGCCGCGCCCGCCGGATCGGCCGAACACACCAAGTTGTCGACGACGACGCGATTTCTGGCCGCCATCGTCCGCGTGCACTGGATCCCCGGCCCCACCACGGACTGCATCGACAACGCGTCTGGCTGGACCTGAAGCGCCTGGTTGTGTTGGGCGCCAGACTGATCGGCGACCTTCAGTACCACGTCGCTGTTGGCGCACTGCTGCCACACCGCCTGCTGCGCGCCGATCCAGGCACGCGCCGCGCCGGGATCAGGGAACCCGACAGCACCCGCACTCACCTGTGCCCCCGGCGATGCCGTGCTGGTGTAGTTGACGTAATACATGCCGATCTGCCCGCTGCCGTCGAGTGCTGCGTGCAAGCCGTTGCTGGCGATGACACTGCACTGGGGTGGGGTGAACGTGACACTCAAACCGACGCCTGCGTGCCGCCACGTCGCGGTCTTGACCAGGCTCGGATCGTTCGTGATGCGCCGGAGCTCGTCGACAGGCAAAGCGACGGCCTGCAGGTCCGGACCCGGAGCCGGCGCCGCGACCGCGCTGGTGGTCGACGGCGCGACGGTCTGTGGCGCAGCAGCCGGACTGCCGCCGACTGACGTCGTGCATGACGTCAGCAGAGCGACGGCGGCACCGAGCGCCAAAGCCATTGGTACGCAATGCTTTACTGAGATGGTTGTCATGCCGGCACCTTCCCGGCGATGAGGTTGACCAGCGCCGCTGCGTTGGCGCCGACCGCGGCGGGGTCACCGCCGCACACCGTCACGTCGATGACCACATTGCTACGGGAACTGATACCGCGGCCGCAGTTGCCGCCGGGCTCGGGGGGCGCGGTGCGGTTGTTGACCAGAGTCTGTACATCACCCGCGGCAGCCGGGGCACCGATCACATAGGTTGCCGGCGGCACCGTCTTGACCTGGACCGACTTACCCGAGCACCCCTGCCACCCCTTCGTTGTCGCGGTTACCTGGTCCCGGGCGTCCTGAGCTGTCTCATAAAGAATCGCCGACGTGATGGCCGAGAAGCGGGCGGAGCCGTCGGCCGGCGCATAGTCCTGGGTACGTACCAGCACGACGGGACTCTCCGAGTACGGCTGGATGGCTGCATCGGCGAACGCCCCCACACACGTCATGTCCGAGGCGTAATCGTCGGGCAGCAGCGAGAGGGCATCATGGCTCTCGCTGATTCCGAGATTGGGCACATTGACCGCGCCGCTGACCTGATTCCCTTCGGGCATAAGGCCTTTGAGCTGGTCCAACTGCACCAGCGGCCCGGGCGGCGGCGGTGGTGGCGGCGGTAGTGCGCTGGTGCTCGCCGGAGTGCTCGACGCTGACGTGGACGACGTCGTCGTCTGTGAGTTACTGGTGCTGTCTGAGCCGCAGCTCGCAGTCGATCCCACCAGAACGACAGCGGCCATGACGATATGCAGTCGCAAAATAGTCCCCTCCCCCAGGGACAGTCTCGCACGAGAACGCAAACGTCCCCGACACTTTGCAGTGTCGGGGACGTTCACGTGCGGGGCGGGGAAATCTCCCCGCGCAACTAGCTAGCGGTAGTCGCTGTACCCGTAGTCATCCAGCGGCACGGCAGCACCAGTGGCCTGGCCGAAGTCCGGGCTGTAGTACTGATCCTCGTAGGACGGGATCGTGTACGCCGCAGCGCGGGCTTCTTCGGTCGGCTGAACCTGGATGTTGCGGTACCGGTTGATGCCCGTACCAGCCGGGATCAACTTACCGATGATCACGTTCTCCTTCAGACCCTGCAGCTTGTCGCTACGGCAGTTGATTGCCGCATCGGTCAGCACGCGAGTGGTCTCCTGGAACGACGCCGCCGACAGCCACGAGTCCGTGGCCAGCGATGCCTTCGTGATACCCATCAGCACCGGACGTCCGGCCGCGGGCTCGCCGCCCTCGGCCACGACGCGACGGTTCTCGGTCTCGAACTCGCTGCGCTCGGTCAGCGAACCGGGCAGGAACTCCGTGGCGCCCGAGTCGATGATCGTCACGCGACGCAGCATCTGCCGGACGATGACCTCGATGTGCTTGTCGTGGATCGACACACCCTGTGCGCGGTAGACCTCCTGGACCTCCTTGACGAGGTGAATCTGCACCTCGCGGGGGCCCTGGACGCGGAGCACCTCGTGGGGGTTCGCCGAACCCTCCATGAGCTGCTGGCCGACCTCGACGTGGTCACCATCGGCCAACAGGCGCTCGGTGCCGTCGTCGTGCTTGAAGACGCGCAGGCGACGGTTACGACGCGGCAGCTTGTCGTAGACGACTTCCTCGCCACCATCGTCGGGAACGATGGTGATCTTGTAGAACTTGTCGTCCTCTTCCAGCTGCACCCGGCCGGCCACGTCGGCGATCGGAGCGACGTTGCGGGGCACCCGGGCCTCGAACAGCTCCTGCACGCGGGGCAGACCACCGACGATGTCGGCGCCACCGGTAACACCACCCTGGTGGAAGGTACGCATCGTCAGCTGAGTACCGGGCTCACCGATGGACTGGGCGGCGACGATACCGACGGCCTCACCGATGTCGACCAGCTTGCCGGTGGCCATGCTGCGGCCGTAGCACTTGGCGCAGACGCCGGTGCCGGTGGCACAGGTCAGCACCGAACGCACCTTGACGGTGGCGATTCCCGCCGCCAGCAGGGCCTCGATCGCCGGGTCACCGAGATCGTGACCACGCTCGACGACGACGTTGCCGTTGGCGTCGACCGCGTCCGTAGCGAGGGTCCGCGCGTAGGCGGACGTCTCGACGTGGGCGTCGCGCACCAGCGAACCGTCGGCCTGAACCTCGGCCAAGGTGACGGTGACGCCGCGCTCGGTCTCACAGTCGGTCTCACGGACGATGACGTCCTGCGACACGTCGACCAGACGACGGGTCAGGTAACCCGAGTCGGCGGTACGCAGAGCGGTATCGGCCAGACCCTTACGAGCACCGTGGGTGTTGATGAAGTACTCCAACACCGTCAGGCCCTCGCGGAAGGACGACTTGATCGGGCGCGGGATGAACTCACCCTTCGGGTTCGTCACCAGACCCTTCATGCCGGCCAGGGTGCGGGTCTGGGTGAGGTTACCCGTGGCGCCCGACTTCACGATCGTGATGATCGGGTTGTCCGCCGGGTAGTAATCCTCCAGAGCCTTACCGACCTCTTCGGTGGCCTGCTGCCAGATCTTGACCAGCGACTCGTTGCGCTCGTCGTGGTTCAGACCACCGCGCTGGTACTTCTTCTCGATCGCGTCGGCCTGGCTCTCGTACCGCTCCAGGATCTCCTGCTTCTGCGGCGGCACCAGAACGTCGGCCATCGAGACCGTCACGCCCGAGCGGGTCGCCCAGTGGAAACCGGCGTCCTTCAGCTTGTCGACGGTCTGCGCCACGACGATCATCGGGTAGCGCTCGGCGAGATCGTTGATGATCGCCGCCTGGACCTTCTTGTGCATCTGCTTGTCGACGAACGGGTAGCCCTTCGGCAGCAGCTCGTTGAAGAGCACGCGGCCCAGGGTGGTCTCCGCGGTCCACGCGTCGCCCGGCTTCCAGCCGTTCTCGAACAGCTGGGCCTCGATCTCGGCCGGCGGGCGCAGGTGCGTCAGCCGGATCTTGATCTTCGCGCGCACCGACAGCGCACCACGGTCCATGGCCATGATGGCCTCGGCCGGGCTGCTGTACACGCCCTGGTCCGCGCTGTCCTTCGTGGCGGCCACGAACTCGCCGGTGTCACCGGGGATTTCGGTGGTCAGGAAGTACAGACCGGTCACCATGTCCAGACGCGGCATGGCGAGCGGGCGGCCCGACGCCGGCGACAGGATGTTGTTCGACGACAGCATCAGGATGCGTGCCTCGGCCTGCGCCTCCGCCGACAGCGGAAGGTGCACGGCCATCTGGTCACCGTCGAAGTCGGCGTTGAACGCCTCACACACCAGCGGGTGCAGCTGGATGGCCTTGCCTTCCACCAGCTGCGGCTCGAAGGCCTGGATACCCAGGCGGTGCAGCGTAGGTGCACGGTTCAGCAGCACCGGGTGCTCGGCGATGACCTCTTCGAGGACATCCCACACCTGGGGACGCTGACGCTCGACCATGCGCTTGGCACTCTTGATGTTCTGCGCGTGGTTCAGGTCGACCAGACGCTTCATCACGAACGGCTTGAACAGCTCGAGAGCCATCAGCTTCGGCAGACCACACTGGTGCAGCTTGAGCTGCGGGCCGACGACGATGACCGAACGGCCCGAGTAGTCGACGCGCTTGCCCAGCAGGTTCTGCCGGAACCGGCCCTGCTTGCCCTTGAGCAGGTCGGACAGCGACTTGAGCGGACGGTTGCCCGGACCGGTGACCGGCCGGCCACGACGGCCGTTGTCGAACAGCGCGTCCACAGATTCCTGCAGCATGCGCTTCTCGTTGTTGACGATGATCTCGGGCGCACCGAGGTCGATCAGTCGCTTCAACCGGTTGTTGCGGTTGATGACGCGGCGGTACAGGTCGTTCAGGTCGGAGGTCGCGAAGCGGCCACCGTCCAGCTGCACCATCGGGCGCAGCTCCGGCGGGATCACCGGCACGGCGTCGAGCACCATGCCCATCGGCGAGTTCCGGTTGGTCTGGAACGCGGCGACGACCTTCAGACGCTTGAGGGCGCGCAGCTTCTTCTGGCCCTTGCCGTTCTTGATGGTGTCGCGCAGCGACTCGGCCTCGGCGTCGATGTCGAAGGTCTCGATGAGCTTCTTGATCGACTCGGCACCCATGGCACCGGTGAAGTACTCGCCGTAGCGGTCCTGCAGCTCGCGGTACAGCACCTCGTCGACGATGAGCTGCTTCGGAGCCAGCTTGGTGAAGGTGGTCCAGATTTCGTCGAGCCGGTCCAGCTCACGCTGGGCCCGGTCGCGCAGCTGACGCATCTCGCGCTCGCCACCGTCGCGCACCTTGCGGCGCACGTCGGACTTGGCGCCTTCCTTCTCCAGCTCGGCCAGGTCGGCTTCCAGCTTCTGCGAACGCTCGGCGAGATCGAGGTCCCGCTGATCTTCCACAGCCTTCTTCTCGACGACCATCTCGGCCTCGAGCGTGGACAGCTCGTTGTGCCGCATCTCGGTGTCGACCGAGGTGATGACGTAGGCCGCGAAGTAGATGATCTTTTCCAGATCCTTCGGGGCCAGGTCCAGCAGGTAGCCGAGGCGCGACGGCACGCCCTTGAAGTACCAGATGTGGGTGACCGGCGCGGCCAGCTCGATGTGGCCCATGCGCTCACGACGCACCTTGGCACGAGTCACCTCGACGCCACAGCGCTCGCAGACGATGCCCTTGAAGCGGACGCGCTTGTACTTACCGCAGTAGCACTCCCAGTCGCGAGTCGGTCCGAAGATCTTCTCGCAGAACAGGCCGTCCTTTTCCGGCTTGAGCGTGCGGTAGTTGATGGTCTCCGGCTTCTTGACCTCGCCGAAGGACCAATTACGGATGTCGTCCGCGGTGGCCAGGCCGATGCGGAGTTCATCGAAGAAGTTGACGTCTAGCACGTAACTCCCTTTCCCCTTGCGGGTGTATGAATCAGAAAAAGCTGACTACGAGCGGACGGTTTAGGCGAGGTCTTCAACAGACGCGGACTCATTCCGCGACAGGTTGATACCCAGGTTCGCGGCGGTGCGCTCCAGGTCCTCGTCATCGCTGTCGCGCATTTCGATCGCGGCACCGTCGGAAGACAGCACCTCGACGTTGAGGCACAGCGACTGGAGTTCCTTGAGCAGAACCTTGAACGACTCCGGGATACCCGGCTCGGGAATGTTCTCGCCCTTGACGATCGCCTCGTAGACCTTCACGCGACCGACGGTGTCGTCCGACTTGATGGTCAGCAGCTCCTGCAGCGTGTACGCCGCACCGTAGGCCTGCATGGCCCAGCACTCCATCTCACCGAACCGCTGGCCACCGAACTGCGCCTTACCACCGAGCGGCTGCTGGGTGATCATCGAGTACGGGCCGGTCGAACGCGCGTGGATCTTGTCGTCGACCAAGTGGTGCAGCTTCAGGATGTACATGTAACCGACCGTGACCGGGTACGGGAAGGGCTCACCGCTGCGGCCGTCGAACAACTGCGACTTACCCTGCGCGTTGACCATGACGTCACCGTCACGGTTCGGCAGCGTCGAGCCCAGCAGGCCCTCCAGCTCGCCCTCGCGGGCACCGTCGAACACCGGGGTGGCGACGATGCTGTCCGCCGGGGCACTGTGCATGCCTTCGGGCAGATTCGCTGCCCACTCAGGATATGCACCGCTCGCATCCGCCGGGATTTCCCAGCCCGCCTTGGCGACCCACCCGAGGTGGGTTTCCAGGATCTGGCCGATGTTCATACGACGCGGCACACCGTGGGTGTTCAGGATGATGTCCACCGGGGTGCCGTCAGGCATGAACGGCATGTCCTCCTGCGGGAGGATCTTGCCGATGACGCCCTTGTTGCCGTGGCGGCCGGCGAGCTTGTCACCGTCGGAGATCTTGCGCTTCTGGGCCACGTAGACGCGGACCAGCTCGTTGACACCGGCGGGCAGATCGTCGTCGTCCTCGCGCGAGAACACGCGGACGCCGATGACCTTGCCGGACTCACCGTGCGGCACCTTCAGCGAGGTGTCGCGGACCTCACGGGCCTTCTCACCGAAGATGGCACGCAGCAGGCGCTCTTCCGGGGTCAGCTCGGTCTCACCCTTCGGGGTGACCTTGCCGACCAGGATGTCGCCGTCGCGGACCTCGGCGCCGATGCGGACGATGCCGCGCTCGTCGAGGTCAGCCAGCACCTCGTCGGAGACGTTCGGGATGTCCCGGGTGATCTCCTCGGCGCCCAGCTTGGTGTCGCGGGCATCGATCTCGTGCTCCTCGATGTGGATCGAGGTGAGCACGTCCTGCTCCACGAGCCGCTGGCTCAGGATGATGGCGTCCTCGTAGTTGTGGCCTTCCCACGGCATGACTGCCACGAGCAGGTTCTTGCCGAGGGCCATTTCACCGTTCTCTGTGCAGGGACCGTCGGCGATGACCTGGCCGGCCTCCACACGCTGCCCCGAGTCCACGATCGGGCGCTGGTTGGCGCACGTGCCGTGGTTCGAGCGGTTGAACTTGCGCATCCGGTAGGTGTGCCGCGAGCCGTCGTCAGCCATGACGGTGACGTAGTCGGCGGAGACCTCTTCGATGACACCGGACTTGTCGGCCACGACGACGTCACCGGCGTCGATGGCGGCACGCAGCTCCATGCCGGTACCGACCAGCGGGGCCTCGCTGCGCACCAGCGGAACCGCCTGACGCTGCATGTTCGCACCCATGAGGGCACGGTTCGCGTCGTCGTGCTCGAGGAACGGGATCATCGCGGTCGCGACCGACACCATCTGGCGCGGCGAGACGTCCATGTAGTCGACGTCGGTCGCCGAGACGAACTCGACCTCGCCGCCCTTACGACGGACGAGGATCTTCTCCTCGGTGAAGTGACCATCCGCGTCCAGCGGCGAGTTGGCCTGCGCCACGACGTGGCGGTCCTCCTCGTCGGCGGTCAGGTAGTCGATCTGGTCGGTGACGATGCCGTCGGTGACCTTGCGGTACGGGGTCTCGATGAAGCCGAACGGGTTCACCCGCGCGTACACCGACAGCGAGCCGATCAGACCGATGTTCGGGCCTTCAGGGGTCTCGATGGGGCACATGCGGCCGTAGTGCGACGAGTGGACGTCGCGGACCTCGAGGCCGGCGCGCTCACGGGACAGACCACCGGGGCCCAGCGCCGACAGACGACGCTTGTGGGTCAGACCCGACAGCGGGTTGTTCTGGTCCATGAACTGCGACAGCTGGCTGGTTCCGAAGAACTCCTTGATCGCCGCCACGACGGGACGGATGTTGATCAGGGTCTGCGGGGTGATCGCCTCGACGTCCTGGGTGGTCATGCGCTCACGCACGACGCGCTCCATACGCGACAGGCCGACCCGGATCTGGTTCTGGATCAGCTCGCCCACGGTACGCAGACGACGGTTGCCGAAGTGGTCGATGTCGTCGACCTCGACGGGGACCTCGACGCCGCCGGGGGCGGTCATCTTGGTGTCACCGTCGTGCAGGCGCACCAGGTACTCGATGGTGGCGACGATGTCCTCTTCGGTCAGCGTCGTCGCGGTCACCTGAGCCGGGTTGCCGTCGTGCAGGCCCAGCTTCTTGTTGACCTTGTACCGGCCCACGCGGGCCAGGTCGTAACGCTTCTCCTTGAAGAACAGGTTCTCCAGCAGGGTCTGCGCCGACTCCTTGGTCGGGGGCTCGCCCGGGCGCAGCTTCCGGTAGATGTCCAGCAGGGCCTCGTCGGGACCGGCGGTCGGGTCCTTCTCGAGGGTGCCCATCATGATCTCGGAGAAGCCGAAGCGCTCGCGGATCTGCTCGTTGGTCCAGCCCAGCGCCTTCAGCAGCACGGTGACCGGCTGACGGCGCTTGCGGTCGATGCGGACACCGACGGTGTCGCGCTTGTCGACGTCGAACTCCAGCCACGCACCGCGGCCCGGGATGACCTTGACGCTGTGCAGGGTCTTCTCGGTGGCCTTGTCGATGGACTCGTCGAAGTACACACCCGGCGAACGGACCAGCTGCGAGACGACGACGCGCTCGGTGCCGTTGATGATGAAGGTGCCCTTTTCGGTCATCATCGGGAAGTCACCCATGAAGACCGTCTGGCTCTTGATCTCGCCGGTGGTGTTGTTGATGAACTCGGCCGTGACGAACAGCGGGGCCGCGTACGTCTGGTCCTTTTCCTTGCACTCGTCGACCGGGGCCTTGACCTCGTCGAAGCGCGGGTCGGAGAAGCTCAGCGACAGGGTGCCGGCGAAGTCCTCGATGGGCGACAGCTCGGCGAGGACCTCTTCGAGGCCACCGACGGGGTTGATGTCGCCGCGATCCACTGCCTTCGCCCGCCAGCGGTCGGAACCGATCAGCCATTCGAAGGAATCCGTCTGTACGTCGAGCAAGCCCGGAACCTCAAGCGGTTCGCGCAGCTTCGCGAACGAGACTCGGTTCGGCGCTCCTGGGACGGAGTTGTTGGAATCTACTGACTTGCTCTCGCGAGAGGCTGCCAAGATGCGTCCTTCCAGCACCTGATGCGAACATTTCGGGGCCGGTCGAAACCGGTCCGAATGGCCGCTGTATCTGCTTCGGTCCGGCTGGCGTTCTCACAGTCCGGGCCTTACAAGACACACGGCACGCGTCTAGATCACCGAGCAACGCTCAGGCTAGAAGGTGTCAGGTGCGGGTGAGGTGGGCAGGATGCAGCCAGCGCAACGTCCAACATTAGCGCAGGACGGCGCATTCCTCAACCACGGCATGTTTGATCAAGGGTTGGATCGACTGACGCTGGCTGGCGTTCGGAATCCTCGAATACATGCTGCCCAACAGATTGGCCCGTTTGCGGGCGTCAGTCAAGACTTGCCACGCTGTTTGGTGTGGAGTTTTGCCGGCAAATGGCGAACCGGGGCGCTCACATCGTGACGCAGCAGGTCCCGCGGCGCCAGTCGCACGCCGCCAGGTGCGGACGCGCCGTGACCAAGATCACCGACCCCCCGCTCGCGCAGTGCCCTCGAACGTGCGCTCAGCGCCCGATTGCGCGATCTGGCTGCACCCCCACCAACGAAATCGCGCCCGGGCTGATTCAGCCCGGGCGCGATTTTCGACGTGTTGCGGATCAGGCCCGCGGAATCTGCGCGGTCACCGGGTCGTCGGCACCGCGGCCGTTCTTCTCGAGGTCCTCGAGGATCGCGGCCTGCGCGGCCGGGGGCAGGGTGTGCAGGATCGAGCGCACGCGAGCCTGGCGACGCCCCACGGCCTGACGCACCGGCATCCCCGGGGTCACCTCGATCTGCGGCGGCACCCCCTCGACCTCTTCGACACCACCATCGGCGTGACCGGCATCCGACGCGGCCTGCTCAGCAGCAGCCGTCGCGGCGTCCTTCTCCTCCGACATACCGATGGGGCCGATACGACGACCGTTGAGGAACTGCTTGACCGCCGGCTCCTCACTGGTCAGCAGCACCTCGCGGGGGCCGAACATGACCAGGTGCTTGCGGTAGAGCATGCCGATGTTGTCCGGCACCGTCCGCACCACATTGATGTTGTGCGTGACGATCAGAATGGTCGCGTCGATCTGGGCGTTGATGTCGATCAGCAGCTGCGACAGGTAGGCGGTACGCACCGGGTCCAGACCGGAGTCCGGCTCGTCGACCAGGATGATCTTGGGGTCGAGCACGAGGGCTCGGGCCAGGCCGGCACGCTTGCGCATACCACCGGAGATTTCGCCCGGGAACTTGTGACCGTCGTTGGGCATACCGACGATGTCGAGCTTCTCCATGACGATCTTGCGGATCTCGGACTCGGACTTCTTGGTGTGCTCGCGCAGCGGGAAGGCCGTGTTGTCGTAGATGTTCATCGAGCCGAACAGCGCGCCGTCCTGGAACAGCACACCGAACAGCGTGCGGATCTCGTAGAGCTCCTTGGCCGAGCACTCGATGATGTTGGTGCCGTCGATGACGATCGAACCGCGCTCGGGACGCAGCAAACCGATCAGCGACTTCAGGAACACCGACTTACCGGTACCGGACGGACCCAGCATGACGCTGACCTCACCGGCAGGGATGGTCAAAGTGACGTCTTCCCAGATCTTCGACGACCCAAAGGACTTACTCAGCCCCGTCACGTCGATTTGGACGCCCATATGAGATCCCTTCCGCCAGCGCTCGCGCGCCATTTGCTGCCCTGCCTGTGGCTTGAGTCACTGTAGCGCATCGGTTGCCGTCCGAGACACGGTGTTCCAACTATCGGACCGCCCGATTTCGAACCCCGTCCGGCCAACCGGAGCCAACTACGCCATCATCGCCGCCGCCGTCCGGAATGCCCCGCTTTATAACCTCTGAAAAGCGAAATCCCCCGGAGTCCGCAAGGGACTCCGGGGGAAAACGTCAGTTCTGGCGAACTTACTTGACGGACACCGAAGCGCCGGCGGCCTCGAGCTTGGCCTTGGCGTCCTCGGCAGCTTCCTTGCTGACCTTCTCCAGCAGCGGCTTGGGGGCGCCGTCGACCAGGTCCTTGGCTTCCTTCAGGCCCAGGCCGGAAACGATCTCGCGGACGACCTTGATGACGCCGATCTTCTTGTCGCCGGCACCCTCGAGGATGACGTCGAACTCGGACTGCTCTTCGGCGGCCTCAGCGGCGGCGGGGGCGGCACCAGCGGCGGCAACGGCGACCGGAGCGGCGGCGGTGACGTCGAAGGTCTCCTCGAACTGCTTCACGAACTCCGAGAGCTCCAGCAGGGTCATTTCCTTGAACGCGTCGAGCAGTTCTTCGGTGGACAGCTTGGCCATGTGAATGGTCCTTCCTTGGTTTTTTGTTTGGTTGATCTAGATGGATCAGGCAGCCGACTCGGCGGCCTTCTTGTCCTGCAGAGCGGCCGCCAGGCGAGCGACCTGGGACGCGGGCGCAACAAACAGCGCCGCGGCCTGGGACTGCTTCGCCTTGAGGGCGCCGGCCAGCTTGGACAGCAGCACTTCGCGCGACTCGAGATCGGCGATCTTCTCGACCTGGGCCACAGACAGCGCAGCGCCGTCCATGTAGCCGCCCTTGATGACGAGCTGCTTGTGATCCTTCGCGAACTTCTTGAGTGCCTTCGCGGCATCCACCGGCTCGCCGGTGATGAACGCGATGGCGGTCGGACCTGCGAACAGGTCGTCGAGGCCTTCGATCCCGGCCTCCGAGGCGGCGCGCTTGACCAGGGTGTTCTTGGCGACCGTGTAGGTCGTAGAAGCACCGAGGGAACGACGCAGCTCGGCGAGATTGGCAACCGTCAGACCGCGGTATTCGGTCACGACAGTGGCCGTCGAGGCCTTGAACTGTTCGGCGATGTCAGCGACCGCAGTGGCTTTATCAGCCGTGGCCATACATGCCTCCTTGTGGTGTATTCATCCGCCCACTGGAGACTGCCGGGGATTCGGTCCGGAAATGCAAAGCGCCCCGACACAGAAAGGTCGGGGCGCGCAGAATAAAAACTCTGAAAACCTCGTCCTCCTGCGTGGGCCGCCAGGCGTTGCCTGGACCTTCAACCGATTGCCGAGCTGCTTACTCTTCGCGCGAGCGGCTCATCGGTGACCGACGGTCTTCGGTGGAACTGCATAAGAGTAGCCGACGACGTGCCGATCAGCCAAAACGGCCCAAAACGGCGAACGCGGGCTATGGCTGCCCGCGGCGGACCTGGTCCGGCGTCGGCAGCTGCCACTGCCGGCCCTGCTCGAGGTCGAAGCTCATGGGCTGGTACCGCAGCATGCCGGTACCGGGATATGGCGTGTACTCGCCGAACCACACGTCGCCGTCGACGGCGTAGAGGTCGATGCGGATGAAGTCCCAGTCAGCGCCAAGGACGCTCGCGATCTCCAGCATCTTGTCCAGCTCGACTGGCCGCTCCTCGACGGCGATCGGGTGGATCCGCCAGCGCACGGGCAGCGGGCGCCAGTCGGCGTCCAGAAAGGTGGTGGTCTGTTTCTTGTCGAACCGGCCGCGATTGACCTGGATCAGTTCGACGCGGCCACGAAAGACGAAGAACTTGTAGTCGACGGGCGGCCGGCCGTCGGGGGTGGGGATGCGTTCCTCGATGAGGAGCAGCGGGCGAGCTTGGCTGTATCCCCACTCGCCGAGTTCCAGCGGTGTGCGCTCGAACCAGCGCTCTGTCCGGCTCCGCAGACCCTGCAGGTCGGTGTGCACATCCGGGCCGAACAGCGCGTGACCGCTGCTGTGATTCGGTTTGAGTACCCACGGCGGCAGTGTCGTCAGATCCGGCGCCTCCCGCAGGTCGGTGCCGGCCCAGTAAGTGATGGGAATGCGCAGATTGGCGCCCGGATAGGCCGCCCGGGCCATCTCCTTCATCCACATCTTGTCGCAGGCCTTGACGATCCGGTCCCGCCGATCGTTGAAGATGCGCCAGTTCACCTTCTCGTTGAACGTCGCCGGCTCGGTGAAGTTGCCCCATCGCCGGATCATGAGGAGATAGAGCACTTTCCGCATCATGAGCAGCGGGATCAGCGCGACCATGCGGCGGCGTACGGCGGCCGGCCACTTGTTCAGCCGCATCACATCGCTCCGACCAGTTCGGCCGAGCTGGTCAGGTAGCCGCCGCGACGGAAGAATGCGTCGCCGGCGTGTTCGGCGCCGTCGGCCGTGCGGACGCGGGTGATCACCAGCGCCCGGTTCCGGCCGCGGTGCGCGCCCGGTCCAGAAACCACGGCGCCGCCGCCTTCCTGCACGATCACGCGGCCTGGCGATCCGCCGTAGCGGATTTCGGAGACCTTGGCTTCGAGCACTTCGATCCGTTCGCCGCGGTAGAAGGTGAACGCGCGTGGGTAGGGGTCCGACAGCGCACGGACGAGCCGTTCCAGGTCCTCGGCGGGCCAGCTCCAGTCGATCAGGCTGTCGCGCTCGGAACGCTTGTGGAAGTAGGTCCGCTCCGACTTCTCTTGCGGTCGCCAGTGCGCGGTGCCGGTTTCCAGCGCGGTGAGCGCCTGGTCCAGGGCGCCCGGGATGAGGTCGATACCGCGCATCACCAGTTCGGTGCCCGTGTCGGCGGGTCCGATGGGCAGCGAGTGCTGGACCAGAATGTCGCCGGCGTCGAGTTCGGAGTTCATGCGGTGGATGGTCAGCCCGATCTCGGATTCACCGCTGATCAGCGACCACAACACCGGCGAGAAACCGGTGCTCTTCGGCAGCAGGGAGTCGTGCATGTTCAGCGTGCCGTACGGGGGCAGGTCGTACAGCTCCTCCGTCATGCGCGTGTACCAGCTGTTGACGACGATGACGTCGGGCTCGGCTCGCTTGACCACGTCGATGGTCTCGTGGTCGGCCCGCACGGTCAGATGGACCGGGATGTCGCGGGCCCGGGCGAGGTCCTCGACCGAATCCGAGAAGATCGCCTTGTATGACTCCGTGCTGGTCGGATGCGTGACCACCATCGGCACGTCGTGTCCCAGATCGAGCAGCGCCTGCAGCGTCTTGACCCCCCATGTCTGGAAACCGAAGAAGACGACGCGCATGCCACTACCTCACTAAGTCTGAGTCTGCTGCGGATCGGGCGATGCGCACCGACCGCATATCAAGATCAAGTTAGCTAAGTCTTACCTAAAATTGTGAGCTACCTGTGAGCCTTAGCTCGCGGCCCGTCATCCAAGTAGCACCACCAGGACAAACACGCCGAGCAGTACCGCAACCCGGAGCCAGTGCAGGCGGTCCCAGCGGCGGGCCAGTTCCCGGCTGGTCGGCGCCTCGTCGGGGCCGGCGCCCGCCCACGCCGCGACCCGGTTGTTGATCGGAACCAGCGCGGTCAGCGACAGGACCGTCACCACGGCCATCAACACCACCGCGGCGATGGCGAGTGGCACCGGCGCGAGTGCCGCATCGGCGACCAGCAGCGCCGCCGCGGTGGCGTACCAGAACGGCATCACCGCGCCGAGGATCCGGCTGCCGGCGGCACGCGCCTGGCGGTAGGCGTCGTCGGGCAGCTGTTCCAGAACCGGGTTGGTGAATGCGGCGACGCCGAACTCGACGCCGACGAGCGTGCCGACGACGAGCACCGTGAGAATCTGCGCAAGACGTTCCATGGCATCGAGCCTGGTCACTACACTGCCAAATAACAAGGTACTGACAAATTGGTCAGCATATGAGCATCGGGGAGTCGGGTCATGGCGGTGTCGAAGAAGGAGATCGGTGAGTGCCCCATCGATGCGGCACTGTCGGTGATCGACGGCCGGTGGAAAGGCACCATCTTGTGGCGACTCGCGGACGGGCCGATGCGCACCGCAGAGCTTCGCCGCAGCATTCCCGAGATCACGGAGCGCATGCTCATCCGGCATCTGCATGAACTGGTGGCCGACGGCATCATCGAACGCCACGACGCGGGCACGGTGCCGCCGTGCGTGCACTATTCGATCTCCGCGTACGGCAAGACGCTGGGACCGGTGCTCGGCGCACTGTGCGACTGGGGCCGAAAGGACATGGCGCGCCGCGCCGCTCAGGACCGCCACAACGCGGCAGCACCGACCAGTCCGGCGTCACCGCCGAGTTCGGCCGGTACCACCCGCAGGCCGCGCAGGAAACTCAATCCGGCGTAGCGGGGCAGCGCCGCCCGCAGCGGGCCGAACAACACCTCCCCTGCATTCGCCACGCCGCCGCCGATGATCACCAGGTCCAGATCGCAGACCGCTGCCGCTGACGCGATGGCGACGGCGATGGCACCGGCTCCACGCGTAAAGGCCTGCACCGCAATCGGATCTCCACGGCGGGCCGCCTCGGCCAGCGCCTTCGCGTCGGCGCCTGGCGGCGCCGCCCAACCGTGCTCGTGCGCCCACCGCGCCAAGTGCGGACCCGAGGCCACCGCCTCGACGCAGCCCTGGCCGCCGCACGCACAGTGCGGGCCGTCGGGTTCCACGACGACGTGCCCGATGTGTCCGGCATTGCCGGTGCGACCCAGGTAGGGCACACCGCCCTGCACCAGACCACCGCCGATGCCGGTCGACACCACCATGCCGAGTAGGAACTGCGACCCGCGACCGGCTCCGCGCCAGTGCTCGCCCATGGCCAGGCATACGACGTCGCCGGCCAGCCGGACCGGCAAGCCGGTGCGATCGGCGAGCCGGTACACCAATGGAAATTGCCGCCAGGCAACGATATTGAGCGGGCTGACGGTTCCCGCGACCGTATCGATGGGACCGGCACACCCGGCGCCCACGGCCCGCAGCGGGCGCCCGTCGGCAGCGGCAAGCGCGCTTGCGATCAACGCATCGACCGTCGCCCACACCTGCTCGCTGTCCGCGTGCGGTGTCGGCAGCTGCTCGCGGTGCACGAGTACGCCGTCCGGGTCGACGAGGGCTGCGGCGATCTTGGTGCCGCCGATGTCGAGGGCGAGAGTCAGTTCGGGCATCGTCGCTTTCAGTGCCGGTGGACGTGGTCGGGCTGGCGCGGGTCGCCGGGATGTTCGTATCCGGGCTCCAGCCGCACCGCCTCGGCTCGGCGCGCATCGAGCCAATGCCGGAAGGTACGCCTGCGGGCCGACCCCAGCAGGTGTGCGGTGATCTGCGGCCGCACCCGGTCCAGCGCGGGGACGACGGTCGGCGCAGCAGACCAGCCGTCGGCACCGGGCACGGGCGGCGCGAACCGCAGGGGGTTGTGGACGTGGTAGCGCTCGATCTCGTCGTCGGTGACCTGGGCCGCCGCAGTCACGTGGACGAACACCGCCCGCGCCAGCGGCTGTTCGAGGGCGGCCGCGGCGATACTGCCGAGCTCCATGCGGGCGGCCGGGGCGGGCAGCAGGTCGGCTGCTGTTGGCGCGTCCCGGTCGGTCAGCCCGAGTTCGGCCGCCGCCAACCGCACCACCTCGTCGGTGACGAGCAGCTGGGTCAGCCAGCGCCGCAGCTGCCGCCCCTCACTGGTCCCGGCCGCAGGGAGCGATGACGCCAACGCGCTTGCCCGCAAACGCGATTCGCGCTCGTCGAGCACAGCGACGGGAATCTTCCGCCCGGCGACGACAGCAATGTGACTCATCGGACGCGCACCGATACCGCCGGCGTGTACAGCACCCGGCCGGCCGCGGCGATCCGCACCAGCGCCCACCACTGCCCCGGGCCGACCCACGGCGGCGGCGTCACGTCGAAGTCGAATGCGACGGAGCCACCGGCGGGCACGTCGGCCCCGAGCACGCTGGGCCCCAACCAGTCCCAGGTGCCCCACGGACTGATCAAGTGTGCTTCCAGGCTCAGCGGCGCCCCGGCAGCAGAGCCGACGATCACGCTCAGGTCCGCGTGTTCACCGGCGACGACGTCGACGGGTTCAGGCTCGGCAACCAACCTGAGCAGCGGGGTTTCGCCGGGGTCGCCGACCGTGACCACGCAGACGTCTTCGACCATCTGGCGCCAGGCCGCCGGAATCTGCGTGTCCTTGGCGCCGCCGGTGACGGCCAGCTCGATCCGTACCGGGTATCGGCCGGCAGGACTGTCGGCCGGAAGGGTCAGCTGCACTTCGGTTTCCAGATAGCCGCCGGGCGGCAGCACGAAGGGCAGCTCGCCCGGAGTGGCCACCCAGCCGTCGGGACACAGCACCCGCGCCCGGCCGTGGAGCGCGGCATCGGTGCAGTCGCTGGCAGCGGTGACGCGCAGCGGCAGCGACGTACCCGGTTCGCCGCAAATTTCGGTGGGGTGCACGTGGGCCACGGCCGGCAGTCCGCCCAACGGTGCCGGGCCGCGGTTGTGCAACCAGTACCGGGCGTAAAGCGGTTGGGCGACTTCGGCATCCGGCGCGAGGGTGACGTGGTCACCGCCCAGCACGTGAGGTAGATCGAGCCGTGCCCGCACTGTCGCGATCTCGAAACCGTGCAGCCGCAAGTCGTTTTCGCCGGCCACCGGCTGTTCGAGGAGATCCAGCCGTTCCGTGCCTTCGAGGTGCCGCATGCCCGAGGTGACGCTGACCTCCGTCGGACGTCCCGAGGTCTGCACCAGGCGCAGGGTGATGCCCGACTGCGGGTCGACGGGCGCGCAACTGCCGGCGGCAATGGGGTTGCCGGTGGCCTTCAGCGCGGCCAGCGTCACGTCGGATGCGGGTTCGACGCCCAGTAGTGAACCGGTACCGGGCAATCCGCCCGCCACCGCCGGATGATCGGTGTGCACCGCGAGCAGCGGTTGCGCGTACTCGGCGCTGCGGCCGGCAATGCCTGCGGCGCGCCAATCACCGTCGCCGGCCGCGACGGCGTAGTCGAAGGCGTGGGTCCAGTGCTGGAGCTGGAAATTCGAGCCGTCGGGTGCGGCGCGGCGCGGCGGGTCGATCCAGGTGCCCGACGGCCAGCCGGTGCACGACCGCATCAACGAGGTGTGCAGGACGCCGTCCGGCTCGACGGCGAAACCCGGTACGCCCCGGTTCATCACGGCGACGCTGCGCGCCTCGAAGGGACCGATACCGGCCGCGGCATCCTGCTCGACGGTGATCTCGGCGGTAGCGAGGGCGGTGATCAGTTCTTCGGTGGCACCGGCCCCGGCGACGATCAGCACCGGTAGCGCCCGCACACCCGTCAGGTCGGCGCCCGGAATCCAGCGCTGCACCAGGTCGGCATCGGCGGGCACCCAGAGCCGTGCGCTGCCCGTCGCCAGGCGGCGCTGTAGTTCCGCGCCGTAGCACGGATCCGCAGCCGCCAATACCTCTCTGGTGAAGGTGTTTTCGTCGGGTCCACCGAGCGCGATGCGGGAGTCGGGCAGGTTGGAGTCGACAGCGAGGTCGCCGTAGCGAGGTTTGTCGGCGCTGCTGCAGGTCGCCGTCACCCCGGCCCGGACGAGCGCCACCATCAGCTCGCGGGTCGGGGCCGCCGGATCGGCTGCGTTCGGGACCACGACCTCGGCCACCGACACCGCCCGCACGTGGTCGCCCTGCGCGTCTCGCACTCGGACCTGCACCGCCGCGGACAGTCCGAACCAGCCGTAGGCGGGGTTGTCCAGCGTGTAGGGATGGTCCGCCGTGTCGACGGCGTCATGCGAATCCCGTTGGTGCAGCAGGCCGAAACCCCGGCCGATCACCGCATCACCGACCTCGCTGACCGGCATCGCGCCCGGTACCGGGCAGGGCCAGCGCAGCCGCAGCAGCTTGTCCGCGCCGGCGAATTCGTCGATCACGGTGCGGCAGTCCAGGCGATCCACGCCGTGCCACAGCGTGATGGTCTGGGTGTAGGCCAGCACGTCACCGATCCGACCGGTGACCGCCAGCCGCTCCCCCAGCGCGCTGCGGTAGGCCTGTACCGACTGGGCCGGATATTCGGCGGCGCCCACCACGGGTCCCTTCGGCAGCAGATGCCAAGGTCCTTCGTGTTCGGTGGGATGTGCGGAATGTTCGTCGTAGACGGCGATCTCGTTGCCGACCCGGCCCGTGCCGATCAGCTCCACCCCGTCGCGCTGCAGTGACGACACCGCGCCGCCGCGGTCGGGGTCGACGGTGCAGCGGTAACGGTCATTGTTGATGGTGTTGCCGGCCACCGGTTCCCACCCCGACGGCACAGTGTTCCCGCCGAGCGTGTATCCCCGCCACCCGAGCGACGGCACCTCGCGGGCCAGCCAGGTGACGGTGCGGCCGTCGTCTTCGACCAGGACCGGCACCGGCGTGCCGTCCGCGCCCTGGATCGACCCTTCCATCGGTTCGTCGAGGTGGACGGTGACGATGTCGGTTCGATTGTGCGCCAACGGGTTCCACACCACGATGTCACCGTCGACAGCGCGGGACAGTAGCGCCACGGCGTTGTCCCGGGCGGTCCGGCCGAGCTCCCAGGCGTCGCGCCAGCCGGTGAGCAGGTCGAGGTACACCTGGTCAGATTCCGACCCGGTGATGGCGTCGTGGTGCGCCCCGTACGCCAGCTGCACCCAGGCCTTGGCCAGGGCCGCTTGCGGATAGGTGGCGCCGGTGAGCAATCCGGCGAACACCGCGAACCGCTCGGCTTCCAGCACGACGTTCTCGGCGGCCCGGTTGGCCTGTTTGGTGTCGATGTACGACACGTCCTTGCCCGTGTAGATCGGGTTCATGTCCCGGGTCTGCGGCGACGGCTGGGCGCCCCGGGCCGCCAGTTCGGCACGGACCGCGGCGAAGAACTCGCGCGGCAGGGCACACACGAAACGGGGCCACGTATACCGGGCCGCCCAGTCGCGGTGAATCTCGGTGACCCATTTGTTCGGCGGGGTGTAGTCGGTGCCCACCGGCAGCAGCACATTGCGGGTCAGCGCAACTCTTTTCAGCTTGAGAAACGTCTCATAGGTGGCGGCTTCAGCCTCGTGCAACGACGCC
This sequence comes from Mycobacterium sp. FW102-FHT13B02, assembly GCF_058790275.1. Lineage (NCBI taxonomy): Bacteria > Bacillati > Actinomycetota > Actinomycetes > Mycobacteriales > Mycobacteriaceae > Mycobacterium > Mycobacterium sp. FW102-FHT13B02. The sequence goes on along the minus strand of NZ_JBYTCM010000008.1, from coordinate 176,578 downwards.
GACGAGTCCATCCACCACCCCGCGGCGTAGTGCGCCGGCATGTAATGCGTGAGCAGCCCGCGGCCCGACGGTGCGATCCAGTCGAATTCACTGGCGAACTGCATCCGCGCGGGATCGCCGTCGCGGTGCATCGGCCCCCATTGGTGATGCGGGCCGCGGGCCCACGAACTGGAGGTCAGCCCCGCGTCGGCGGCCATGCCGGGGAACTGCGGATCGTGGCCGAACACATCCAGCTGCCACGCCGTCGCCGGCTCGGCGCCCATGACGTCACGCTGAAAGCCGATGCCGTGCACGAAGTTCCGGATCGCCGTCTCGGGACTGGTCAGGTTGGTGTTCGGCTCGTTGTAGGTGCCGCCCATGATCTCGACACGGCCCTCGGCGAGCAGCGCGCGCAGCTGGGCACGTTGCTCCGGATGGGTGTCCCAGTAGGGTTTGAGGTAGTCGACCTCGGCCAGCACGAATTTGTATTCGGGCTCCCGCCTTGCCATTTCGAGGTGTGCGGTGACCAGGTCGAAGCCGTTGGCCTGCCGGCACCGTCCGGGCGGATCCTCGGTCCAGACGCTGGTGTAGGCGGCCTGGGTGTTCCACCACACCGGGTCGTAGTGGAAGTGGCTGATCATGTGCATGGTCCAGCCGGGCTCGGCGACGACGAACTCGAACGGCGTCCGTTCGCGACCGATCTCGAGCTGCGCGGCCCGGGTCTGCCCCGGCACCGGAGCCTCGACGGCCACCGCAATCTCCACCGTGCCGTCGCCCGGCGGAGCCTCGGCCCAGCCGCACAACCCGTCCCCGGCCACCCGGACCTCGGTGGCTGCCGTGCATCCGGCGTAATCCACGCGCACGATCTGCAGCGGTTGATCGCCCGGGCCGACGAACAACTCGGTGGAAACCACGGCCGTCACTTGCAGGGGTCGTCCCGTCGACACCCCTGCACCATACGGCGCCGCGTCACTGATCGGGAGGCATTGCGGCACGCAACCGGTCTGCGACCACCGCGGCCGCGGCGATCACCTCGGGCGGTTCGAGAACCTCGAACCGATACCCCGGCATCGCCAGGTACAGCACGATGCGCTCGGGATCGTCGCCCCCGGCGGTCACCATGCAGTGGCCCGGACCGTCCGGCGCAATCTGCGCGGAGGCAGCGGAAAACACCTGTGCCAGTTGACTTTCGGAGGCCTCGAACCGGGCCCGCACGACGTACCGGTACGGCGACGTGGTGATGGCCCGGCGGACGTACTCCGCCGCGTCCGGCGCCGGGCGCGCGGCGAACGTCGTCCCCGCGGCGTCGACGTCGGCCATCCGGTCCAGCCGCAGCGTCCGCCAGTCGTCGCGGTCGCGGTCGTATGCCAGCAGGTACCAGCGGCGTCCGGTCGTGACGAGTTGATAGGGCTCCAGGCGCCGCTGCGTGCTGTTGCCGCGGATGTCGGTGTAGCCGAGCCGGATGTGTTCGCGGTCCCGGCAGGCACGGGCCAGCGTCATCAGGTCGTCGGGCGACACCGCTTCGACGGCGCCGCCACCGGTCAGCATCACCGTCGAGTCGTGCACCGCGGCCACTTGCGACCTCAGCCGCGCCGGCATCACCTGGTCGAGTTTGGACAGTGCGCGTAGCGCCGACTCACCGACGCCCGCCACGCTGCCGCCGGCGGCCAGCCGCAGACACACCGCCATCGCGACGGCCTCCTCCGGGTCGAGTAGCAGCGGGGGCAGCGCGGCGCCCGCACCCAGCTGATAGCCGCCGTCGCGGCCCTTGCTGGCATGCACGGGATAACCGAGGTCGCGCAGCCGCTCGATGTCACGGCGCACGCTGCGTCCGGTGACCCCGAGCCGGTCGGTAAGTTCCTGCCCCGTCCACACCCGGCGCGCTTGCAGCAGCCCCAGCAGCTGGAGCACCCGGCTCGTCGTTTCGGACATGACAACACTCTGCCGCACTCATAGGACAGAAACAGTCCTAATTGGGTGTCAGGCTTTCCCTGTGACCGAAGAACGGACCGAAGAACTGGCCGAGCAACTCGACTGGCACTGGCAGCACCAACTACGTCCACGACTCGAGGGACTGACCGACGACGAATATTTCTGGCAGCCGGTGCCCGGCTGCTGGACCGTCCACCCCGACGGGTCGGTCGACTTCAGCTATCCCCCACCACAACCCGAACCATTCACCACCATCGCCTGGCGGCTGGCGCACGTCATCGTCGGCGTCCTGGCGATGCGCAACCATTCGCATTTCGGCGGCCCACCGGCCGACTACGAGTCGTGGCCCTACGCCCGCGACGCGCGCAGCGCGCTGGATCAGCTCGACGCCGCCTATGCGAACTGGATTGCCGGGGTCCGGGGGCTCGACGACGCCGCCCTGGCGCGTCCATGCGGCCCGGCCGAAGGTCCCTACGCCGACCTCACCATGTCCACCCTGGTGCTGCACATCAATCGCGAAGTCATTCACCACGGCGCGGAAATCGCCTGCGTCCGTGATCTTTACGCCCACACCGAGAAGGAGAACTAACCATGGCTGGACTGCCCGCACCCGCCGGCGACGAGCGTCGGACCCTGATCAACTTCCTGGCGTTCCAGCAGGACGCCTTCGCCGCCGTCGCCCACGGCCTCACCGATGAGCAGGCCCGCTCGACGCCGTCGGTCAGCGCGCTGTCGGTCGGCGGCCTGATCAAACACGTCACCGCCGTCCAAGCAGGCTGGGTGGCACGCGCGGTGGCGGCTCCCGACTTCCCGCCGCGGGACACCCGGCCGATGGCCGAACAGATGGCCGAGCACGAAGACCAACTCACGATGCGCGACGACGAGAAACTCGGCGATCTACTGGACGCGCTGCGCGCGCAGAACACCGAGACGCTGCGGGTCTTCGCCGATCTCGACCTGGACGCACTGGTGCCGGTACCGCACGAGGTGCCGTGGTTCCCCTCGGACATCGATCACTGGTCGGTGCGCTGGGTGGGCATGCACATCATCGAGGAGCTGTCCCGCCACGCGGGCCACGCCGACATCATTCGCGAATCCATCGACCGCGCCACCATGTACGAGCTGCTGGCCGCCGAAGAACAATGGCCGGAGACGGACTTCATCAAGCGCTGGCAGCCCGCCGTCCGGTAACGCTGTCGTGCGCGACGACATTGCTGCCCGGGCCTACGCCTGGGCAGCATTGTCGTCACTCTCGACGCAGAACCAACGCCAGCGCCGCGTCGACCACCACGTCGAGATCGGCGCCAAGCGCACCAGAGAGCCACTGCTGGGCCAGCTCGGCCATCGCGCCGGTGTACATCGCCGCGCCGACGCGCGCGGCGACAGGGTCCGAGTCGGGGTGCAGCCGGCCGCCCTCGGCCAGCACCGCATCGAGCAGCAGGTCCTGGGTGACGGCCCGGCGCGCGGCGAGCACGGGGTTGGCGCGCGCTTCGGTGAACAGCACCCGCCCGCGACGCGGATCTTGGGAACCGAAGCCCAGCACCGCAGCGATTCCGGCGCGCATCCGTTCCCGCACCGAATCCCCCGCGACGATGATCGCGGCGTCGACCACAGCCGCCAGTTCGAGGCTCACCTTGTCGTAGACAGCGCCCAGCAGGTCGTCGATGCCCTCGAAGCTCTCGTAGAAGTAGCGGGTGTTGAGTCCGCACGCGCGGCACACCGATCGCACCGACAATGCCGTCTCGCCGCCGGAGCCGAACAACTCGAATGCCGCGTCGACCAACAAGCCGCGGCGCTCGGCGCGGCGGTCGTCGAGCGGAACCCCCGCCCACCTGGTCGGTGTCGACATCCCTACAGCCTAGGTCTGGTCACACCCGTCACCAAATACTATTCTGGTTACGACCGTGACCAGAAGGGGTTGACGTGTACCTGCCGCACCAGTTCATCGAGCACCAGCTTCAGCACCAGTTCGACCAGACCATCCGGCGGAACTACTTCCGCGGCATGGACTTCGCCGGTCCGACCGGAGATCCGGGGTGGTTCGGCCCCGGCAGCGCCGTCTGGCACGTGCACTCCCACACCGAGGCCCTGGTCTTCGGCCTGCAGTGCGCCGCGTTCATCGAGCGGCTCGACCCGTCCATCTACTGGATGGGCATGCACCACTCCCGCCTGGTCCAACGCGACGCGAACGGGGTCGCCAGCCCGGTGATCGACCCCAAGGGCGCGGCCGTCCGGCTGGGTCATTCCATCGCGTTCTTCATCGGCACCGCGTACGGCAGCACCGAAACCGCCGAGAACCTCGCCCGGACCGTGCGCGCCATGCACCACACCATCAAGGGCGTGCGGCCCGACGGCGCCGCGTACGACGCCGACGACCCGGACTGGCTGCGCTGGAACTACGCCACCGTGGTGTGGGGCCTGGCCAGCGCGCACGAGCTCTATCACCCAAACCCGTTGCGCGGCAAGAAACTCGACAGGTACTACGGCGAGTTCATCCGCGTCGGGCACGCCCTCGGCGGCACCGACCTGCCCACTACCAAGGCCGAGACCCTGGACTGCCTGAAGTCCTATCTCCCCAAGCTTGCCCTGACGTACGGCGCCGCCATGGCCACCGGGCCGAACCTGCCGATGCCGCAGAGCGCCGTCGATTGGGCAGTGCGCGACACCATGCCCAAATGGGCCAAGCAGTTGCTCGGCCACACCGATCCCAACCCGATCGAGCGCGCCGCGCGCCGCGCCGTCGTGTGGTCGATCATCAACGGCCTGCACACCGCCGCCGGACCGTTCCCCGAATTCCGGCAAGCGAAAGCCCGGGTCAAGGGTGGCCTCGATCCGGAGCTGGCTCCGCACACCGTGCCGACGTACGTGCCCGGTAGCGACCCGGTGCGCAGCCGCGCCGACATCGAGGGCGTCTTCGCCTGACGCCCCGCCGCCATGGAGTGACGCAGGGCACACCTTTTTGGCGGTACTCGCGGTTTTGAGACACTTCCTCAATGAGTTCTACGCGGAAGACCCCGCACCGCGAAGGCGCCAGGCTGGACCGGGTGCCGCTGCCCGTCGAAGCCGCCCGCATCGGGGCCACCGGCTGGCAGCTCGCCCGGACCGGCATACGCGTCGCCGGCAACGCCTTCTCCAAGGGCAGCCTGCAGCAGAAGGTGATCAAGCAGGTCCCGAAGGCCTTCTCCGACCTCGGGCCGACGTACGTCAAGCTCGGCCAGATCATCGCGTCCAGCCCAGGCGCCTTCGGCGAGCCCCTGAGCCGTGAGTTCCGTAGCCTGCTGGACCGGGTCCCGCCCGCGAACAAGGACGAGGTCCACAAACTGTTGCGCGAGGAGCTCGGCGGCGAGCCGTCCGACCTTTTCGAGAGCTTCGACGACGAGCCCTTCGCCTCCGCCTCCATCGCCCAGGTGCACTACGCGACGCTGCACTCGGGTGAAGAGGTCGTCGTCAAGATCCAGCGCCCCGGTATCCGCCGGCGGGTGGCCGCCGACCTGCAGATCCTCAAGCGCGGCGCACAGATCGCCGAGCTGGCCAAGCTGGGCCAGCGGCTGTCCGCACAGGACGTGGTCGCCGACTTCGCCGACAACCTCGCAGAGGAACTCGACTTCCGGCTCGAGGCGCAGTCCATGGACGCGTGGGTGGCGCACATGCACTCCTCGCCGCTGGGCCAGAACATCCGGGTGGCCCAGGTGTACTGGGACCTGACCAGCGAGCGCGTGCTGACCATGGAGCGCGTCGAGGGCATCCGCATCGACGACGCCGCCGCCATTCGCAAGGCCGGATTCGACGGCGAGGAACTGGTCAAGGCGCTGCTGTTCAGCGTGTTCGAAGGCGGCCTCAAGCACGGCCTGTTCCACGGCGACCTGCACGCCGGCAACCTGCACGTCGACAAGGACGGCAAGATCGTCTTCTTCGACTTCGGGATCATGGGCCGCATCGACCCGCGGACCCGGTGGCTGCTGCGCGAACTCGTGTACGCCCTGCTGGTCTCGAAGGATCACGCCGCGGCCGGCCGGATCGTCGTGATGATGGGCGCCGTCGGCACGGTCAAGCCGGAGGGCCAGGCGGCCAAGGACCTCGCGGCCTTCACGACGCCGCTCACCATGAAGTCGCTGGGCGACCTGTCGTACGCCGAGATCGGCAAGCAGCTGTCCGCGCTCGCGGACGCGTATGACGTCAAGCTGCCCCGCGAGCTGGTCCTGATCGGCAAGCAGTTCCTCTACGTCGAGCGGTACATGAAGCTGCTGGCGCCGCGGTGGCAGATGATGAGCGACCCCCAGTTGAAGGGCTACTTCGCCAACTTCATGGTGGATATCAGCCGCGACCACAAGAACGCCGAGGAGTAGGCCGGAGGCCGCATCCGACCATAAGGCCCGAGGAGTAGGCCGGAGGCCGCATCCGACCATAAGGCCCGAGGAGTAGGCCGGAGGCCGCATCCGACCATGAAAGCTGAGGAGTAAGCACTGATGCACCCCGAACGAGACACCACCCCCGAAGTCCGGACCGGCTTCGCCCGCTCGGGCGACCTGGACATCGCCTACGAGGACATGGGCAACCCGGACCATCCCGCGGTCCTGCTCATCATGGGCCTCGGCGCGCAGTTGCTGCTGTGGCGAAAAGGCTTCTGCGACAAGCTCGTCGAGAAGGGCTACCGGGTCATCCGGTTCGACAACCGGGATGTGGGCCTGTCCACCAAGATCGAGGGCAAGCACTCCGGATCCTCGCTGCTGCCGCGGATGCTCCGGTCGTATGCCGGGCTGCGCAGCGATGCGGTCTACACCTTGGAAGACATGGCCGACGACGCCGCGGCACTGCTCGATCACCTGGAGATCGACCAGGCGCACATCGTCGGCGGCTCGATGGGCGGCATGATCGCGCAGGTCTTCGCGGCGCGCTACCAGCACCGGACCAAGACGCTCGGCGTCATCTTCTCGAGCAACAACCAGCCGCTGCTGCCGCCTCCCGGTCCTAAGCAACTCAAGGCCATCACCACGCGGCCGCAGGACACCTCCCGTGCGGGCGTCATCGCCAACGCGGTCAACGTCGGCCGGATCATCGGCAGCCCCGGCTACCCGACGCCGCTCGATCAGGCCGAGGCCGATGCCGCCGAAAGCTACGACCGCTCCTACTACCCTGTCGGCGTCGCCCGGCATTTCGGGGCCATCCTGGGCAGCGGCAGCCTGCGGCATTACGACGCGCTGATCACCGCACCGACGGTTGTCATCCATGGTCGGGCCGATAAACTGATGCGACCGAGCGGTGGTCGAGCAGTGGCCAAAGCAATCAAGCGCGCTCGGTTGGTGTTGTTCGACGGCATGGGTCACGACCTGCCCGAGCCTCTCTGGGACAACATCGCGGGCGAGCTGGCCACGACATTTGCCGAAATTCGATAGACGTATCAGTCCGATCACAGACCCCGCCACGCTGGGGGAATGAACGCGGCGTGCGGGTACGTCGGCGCTACGGTTGCTCCATGAGCTGAGCGTGACGACGCGTCACACCAACGTCAAGGCACCGGTCGGCGACCAGGTATTGTGCGGTCACAATTGTGAGATTTAGTGACCGACATCACCCGCGAGTGAGGAAGGTCAAGTTAGGTGTTACAGATGATTCAGGATTCGACTGAGGCCAAGGACATGCGGCCGCATTTCGAGGACATCCAGGCGCACTACGACCTGTCTGACGATTTCTTCGGGCTGTTCCAGGACAACTCCCGCAAGTACAGCTGCGCCTACTTCACCGGACCCTTCGTCACGATGGAAGAAGCGCAGATCGCCAACGTCGATCAGCACCTCGACCAGCTGGACCTCAAGCCCGGCATGACGCTGCTGGAGATCGGCTGCGGCTGGGGCCTGACCATGCAGCGGGCCATGGAGAAGTACGACGTCAACGTCATCGGCCTGACACTGAGCAAGAACCAGCAGGCGTTCTGCACGGAACTGCTGAGCAAGACCGGGTCGGACCGCACGCACCGGGTGCTGCTCAAGGGTTGGGAAGAGTTCCACGAGCCGGTGGACCGCATCGTGTCGATCGAGGCCTTCGAGCACTTCGGCTTCGAGCGCTACGACGACTTCTTCAAGAGCTGCTACGCCATCATGCCCGACGACGGCCGGATGACCATCCAGAGCAGCGTGAGCTACCACCCGATGGACATGGCGGCGCGGGGCAAGAAGCTCACATTCGAGATGGCCCGGTTCATCAAGTTCATGGCCACCGATATCTTCCCCGGCGGCCGTCTGCCCAGCACCCAGATGATGGTCGATCACGGCGAGAAGGCCGGCTTCCACGTCCCGGACCCGGTGTCCCTGCGCAACCACTACATCAAGACGCTCGGCGTCTGGGCAGCCAACCTGGAGCACCACAAGGAAGAGGCCATCGCCATTTCCGGCCAGGTGAACTACGACCGGTACATGAAGTATCTGACCGGTTGCCAGTACTACTTCCTCGACGAGGTCCTCGACGTCAGCCTGGTCACCTACAACAAGTCCAAAGAAGCCGCCTGAACGGCTTTCACCAGAAGCGCCCCCGGCCGCACGGCAGGGGGGCGCTTCTGTTTTGCCGGGTTCCTAGTGGTCGGCGTGGTCAGCGCCGTGCCCGCTGCGCGATCCCTTGTTGGTGCCGGTCGATCCGTTGTCCGACGAGGAGTCGCCGGATTTGGTGGGCTTGCCCTTCACACCAGCTGAGTCGTCCGCGTTGCCCGACGTGTCGGACTTGTCGGACTTCCCCGACTTGCTGGACTTGACCTTCGAGTCGTCCTGCGCGCCAGACGCGTCATCCGCCTTGCTGCCGGGGCCCGACGACTTGCCGGAGGCAGTGGTCGACGAGGCTGCGCTGGAGACGGGTCCGGATGTGCCGGTTGAAGGCGAGGGCGATGACTCGCCAGCGGGTGACGAGGTGCTCGGCGTCGTACCCGAACCCGTTGCGCCGGAAGACGACTGACTCGTTGCCGACGACGTCGCCGTGGCGGCCACCGGCACCGCGGTGACGGTCGTCCCGGTCGACTCGGTGGTTCCCGTAGTGCCCGTCGACCCGCTCGTTCCAGTCGTTCCGGTCGTTCCAGTCGTGCCCGTCGTCCCAGTCGTGCCCGTCGTCCCGGTTGTCCCCATTGCTCCGCTTGTCCCGGTCGACGAGCTCTTCTGGGTTCCCGACGTCGTCACGGTCGTGGTTTGCGCCGCCACAGTCGTCGCGGCCGTCGCCGCGGGCGTGACCGCCGCGGTCTTGAGCGGAGCCGCCGTCACCTTCGCGGCCAACGGAGTGGACGACGGCAGGGTTCCGGTCAGTTGCGAGGAGACCGCCGTGAACCACGCATTGATCGCCTGCCCCAGTTGCTGAAATTCGCCCTGGATGGCCAAGCTGATCGATTGCAGCAGGTTGGCCAGCGACTGGGCCACCGAGGTGACTCCCGAGACGACGCCGCCAACAGTCGAGCCGATGGCGCCCAGCAGGCCGCCCGAATACTGCTGAATCGCTTGTTGGACCACGGCAACGGCGAGCTTCGGCGTCCAGTCGGCGTTCCAGATGCCGTACCCGGCGGCACCCGGAACACCGTCTTGGGCGGTGTAGATGAATACCGGGCCGGCGTAGGCGATGGTCTGCCAGGTGTCGAGGAGGTTCTTGATCAGGTCGGCCTGAGTCTGCTGACTCACGTCGTTGGTGGACGCGCCGAACTCGCTGATCCAGATCTTCTTGAGCCCGTCACCGTATTGCGTCATCAGCTGGTAGATCGTATTCAGCTGCGTCAGAGGAGAATTCGCGACGCCAAGGCCCTGGGAGAACGGCAGCGACTCCTGATACGGATGGAACGATAGTGCGTCGAAGTAGTTCGCCGCACCCGCGGCCAGCATCTGCTGGACGAAGGTCGTCGGGTCCATCGTGATGCTGCCGAAGGTAATCACGCTACCCAGCGCACCGGCCACCACGGTGGCAGATGGGTTGACCGCCTTGATCGCCGGATATGCCGCCTTCAACAAGGCCGCATAGGCGACGGGGTCGATCGGATCGGACGACAGCACGTAGTTCGGCTCGTTCCAGATCTCGTACGCCGAGATGGCCGTGCCGTACCGCTGGGCCACCTGGGTCACGAACGAGGCGTAGTCAGCGGGGTTGGGCGTCCCGGCACCGGTGATCGCGGTGGAAGAGCCCTCCCACAGCGGCGTGCTGGCGACCTCGGCCATGACGCCCATGTTCCGCGCCTGGGCAGCCTGGATGACCATGTCGATGCTGGACCAGTTGTAGACGCCGTTGGCGGGTTCGACGTAGATCCACGGGACGAAGACGCGGACATCCTGGACCCCGATGGACTGCAGGGTGTCGAGCGTCTGGTTGATCTGCGCCTGAGTCTCGCCGTACAACCCCGAATCGGCGATCCCGATACTCGACGGGGACGAGACGATTTCCGCGGTGTTTTCCACCTGCGCCGTGACCAGTCTCGCCGGCAGGACCGATGGCGTGCTGTACACGCAGATCATCGAGACCGGAAGCACCGCGATAAGCCCACGAAATGTGCAAGTACGAAGCGACCCGCGCAGCGATGAGTACATACGTGTCCCCTTGCCCGAAATTCGGCACCTGGCGAACCATTACTAGGCCGCCTATTAATGGCGGGAACACTACCGGTAATTGACATGTGGAATCCACAGAACCGTTACACGCGTAAACATACCTATGGTCAATAAGCAGCTGAAACGCCGTAATTAGCTCACAGTAGATTTCTAGCTCATTGGCAGATAATTCCAATTTACCATTTTGAATATTTTTCCTTATCACAACGAATCCGCGCTTGCAGCAAATGCCGATTTTTGTTGCCAAACTCGCTTGGCGAGGACGGTAAATACCTACGGTACATTTTTTGCACCGGTTCGGTAGCCGGTGACGCGAGGCCAGCCCATAGGCTTCTGCAGCACCGATCAATGGAAGGGCGAGCCGACACCATGTGGCATTCAGTTCTGACGTACGCGGGCGCCATCGCACTGTGCGCGGCCGGAGCCGGGATCGCGGTGCGCTGGATTCCGATCGTCAACCGGTCGCTGTTGGCGTTGGCCGCCGCCGTGCCGTACCTGGTCGTCGGCGCTCCGGTGGCTGCCGCGCTGTTCGGGATCGCAGAGAACTGGCCGCTGACCGCAGTCGCGATGGCCGCCGCCGTCGCAGCGGTCGTCGTGCAGCTGCCCCTGTTCCGACGCGCGAAAGCACCGGCGGGCACTCCGCTGCGGTTCTTGTCGGCCAACCTGCGCTATGGCCGGGCCGAGGCCGAACCGATCGTCCGGTATGCCGAGGACGGCGCGGATATCGTTGCGCTGCAAGAACTTACACCTGCCGCGTTGTCACGACTGGAGGCCGCCGGGCTGGACCGGCTGTTCCCCTACCGCGCCCTGCGTGAGATGGATGAGCCCGGCGGTGTCGGCATTTGGAGCCGCTACCCGATCAGTGACGTCCGCATCGACGACGGCTTCTGGCTCGGCATGCTGGCCGTCGATGTCGACGTTCCCGGAGCGCCGATCGCACCGCGGGTGATGACCGTTCACCTCTCGGCGCCGTGGCCGGACCCCCTGCAGGGCTGGCGCGACGACCTGGCCCGACTGGCCGATACGTTGCTGAAGGCGGTGCAGGTGAGCTCCGGTCCGGTGCTGCTGGCCGGCGACCTGAACGCCACCCCGGACATGCGCGAGTTCCGGCGGCTGCTGCGGCAGGGCTATCAGGATGCCGGCGCTCAGGCCGGCGCCGGAATAGTGCGCACGCACCCGGCCGACATCTTCACGCCGCCGGCGTTCGCCGTCGACCACATCCTCACCCGCGGCTACGTGGCCACGTCAGTGCAGACGCTGCGGGTGGCCGGTTCTGATCACCGGGCGCTGCTGGCCCAGTTGGTCGCCGCCTGACTCAGTTCACCGGTACGTCGAGGATCGGGCGCGGCTCGGCCGCTCCCGGCCCGTTGAAGTGCCACCACTCCCCCGGATACACGCTCAGCCCACCGGCGACCATGGCGTCCCGCAGCCGGGCGCGGTTGGCCTGCTGCGCCGGGGTGACGCCCGCGGTCGCATACGCCGTCGCGCGCGGGGTGAAGTCGTCGAAATCAGTCCCCATGTCGACGCCGGTGATGGTGACGTCCACCGACAGACCCGACTCGTGGCTGCGCGCGAACTGGCTGGGTTTGGCGACCCAGTTCGGATCCGGCACTGCCTGAAACATCCGGACCTGCACCTCATGCGGTCGGTAGCAGTCCCAGAACGTCAGCACCTCGCCGCGCGCGCGCAGGATCCGGGCAGCGGTGGCCAGCCCGGCCGCCATGGATTCGTGGATCAGGCACCGCGCGTCGGCCGGATACAGCGGAACGCCGACGAAGTTGTTCGGCGTGGCGTACCGCAGGTCGATCACCGCATCGGGGACGACGGTCCGGACGTCGATCAGTCCGGCCGCCGCGGCCTGCGGCGACACCGGCGGCGGGGCGGGCTGGGGTGCGGCCGAGGCGGTGCCGAGGTCCGGCCCGAAATTGCCGACCGATAGCAGGGCGCCCAGGGTGACGGCGAGTGTTCGCACGAACATGTGTCGAGGTTGCCAGATCCTGGCGCCGCACCACTACCGGATCGGGTCGGTACGCCGAGGTGCGCCGGCGCGGAACCAGCTCTGCCACTCGCTCCTGGAGACGTCGACCGGAAACGACGGAGCCCCGCACGACCTGGGTCGTGCGGGGCTCCGTTACGAAAGCGGATTCGGACTACGCCTCTTCGGTGAAGTTCCGGGTGACAGCCGGGTCGACCTGGATACCCGGGCCGGTGGTCGTCGAGACAGTGACCTTCTTCAGGTAACGGCCCTTCGACGACGACGGCTTGGCACGCAGCACCTCGTCCAGCGCGGCACCATAGTTCTCGGCCAGCTTGACCTCGTCGAACGACGCCTTGCCGATGATCAGGTGCAGGTTGGACTGCTTGTCGACACGGAAGTTGATCTTGCCGCCCTTGATGTCGGACACGGCCTTGGCCACGTCCGGGGTCACCGTGCCGGTCTTCGGGTTCGGCATCAGGCCACGCGGGCCGAGAACGCGGGCGATCTTACCCACCTTGGCCATCTGGTCCGGCGTCGCGATCGCGGCGTCGAAGTCGGTCCACCCACCCTGGATACGCTCGATCAGGTCATCGCTACCGACGGCATCGGCGCCGGCGGCCACAGCGGCCTCGGCCTTCTCACCAACCGCGAACACCACTACGCGGGCGGTCTTACCGGTGCCGTGCGGCAGGTTGACGGTGCCACGCACCATCTGGTCTGCCTTACGAGGATCGACACCCAGCCGGATCGCAACCTCGACGGTCGCGTCCTGCTTCTTCGAGGACGTCTCCTTGGCCAGCTTGACGGCCTGGAGCGGGGTGTACAGGTTGTCGCGGTCCACCTTCTCGGCAGCTTCGCGGTATGCCTTGCTGTTCTTGCTCATTCAAATCTCCTGATTAGAGGTTGTGGTCTGGATTGAACGCTCTTCGCGAGAGCGCTCATCACCGAGCCGAAGCGGGCTCTTCCACAGGTGGATTCACGCAGTTGCGCGAACCCGGGGATTACTCGACGGTGATGCCCATCGACCGGGCAGTGCCGGCGATGATCTTGGCGGCGGCGTCGATGTCGTTCGCGTTGAGATCTTCCTTCTTGGTCTCGGCGATTTCGCGGACCTGGTCCCAGCTGATCTTGGCGACCTTGGTCTTGTGCGGCTCGGCCGAACCCTTCGGGATACCCGCAGCCTTGAGCAGCAGCCGGGCAGCCGGCGGGGTCTTCAGAACGAACGTGAACGTGCGGTCCTCGTAGACGCTGATCTCGACGGGGATGACGTTTCCGCGCTGGCTTTCTGTCGCGGCGTTGTACGCCTTGCAGAACTCCATGATGTTGACGCCGTGCTGGCCGAGCGCCGGACCCACGGGCGGGGCGGGGTTGGCCGCGCCGGCCTGGATCTGCAGCTTGATCAGCCCGACGACCTTTTTCTTCTTCGGGGCCATTGGTGTGGTGTTCCTTTCTAGGTAGTCGCGGCGCGACTACGTTCCTGCTAACCGAGAGCCGAAGCTCGCGATTAAATCTTGCTGACCTGCGTGAAGGTCAATTCGACGGGCGTCTCGCGTCCGAAGATGGACACCAGCACCTTGAGCTTCTGCTGCTCGGCGTTGACCTCGCTGATCGACGCGGGCAGCGTGGCGAACGGGCCGTCCATGACCGTGACCGACTCGCCGACCTCGAAGTCGACCAGGATCTCCGGACGCGCCAAGGTGGCCTCGCCCTCGGAGCCCGACGCAGCGGCGGCCGAGGTCGCCTTCGCGGGCTTCTTCGCGGCGCCCTGCGGCAGCAGGAACTTGACGACGTCGTCGAGCGACAGCGCCGACGGCTTCGAGGTCGCACCGACGAACCCGGTCACGCCCGGGGTGTTGCGCACGGCGCCCCACGACTCGTCGTTGAGGTCCATGCGCACCAGGATGTAGCCCGGCAGCACCTTGCGGTTGACCTGCTTGCGCTGACCGTTCTTGATCTCGGTGACCTCTTCGGTCGGCACCTCGACCTGGAAGATGTAGTCGCCGACGTCCAGGTTCTGCACGCGGGTCTCGAGATTGGCCTTCACCTTGTTCTCGTAACCGGCGTACGAGTGGATGACGTACCACTCGCCTGCCTGCCGACGCAGCTGCTTCTTCAGCGCGACCGCGGGATCCTCGTCCTCGGGCTCCTCGGCGGCGGCCTCGACCGTCTCGTCGACAACCACGTCGGTCGCCTCGGGCGCTTCTGCAGCGTCGGCCGAGTCGGCTACGGCGTCGTCGGCATCCACGGTGTCGTCAGCGTCCACGGTGTCTTCCGAGGTCTCCACCGACTCGACTGCCTCGGCGGTCACGTCGGACTCATCCGAAGGTGTCTCGCCATCGAAAGTCACGGTAGTCAGTCCTCTCTTACGTTCTTGAGCTCGTCACCGGCGGGCGCTCGGCGTCAGCCGAACACCCACATGACGAGCTTGGCGAGGCCGAAGTCGACCCCACCGATCAGCGCCACCATGAAGACCAGGAACACCAGTACGACAGTCGTGTAGCCGATCATCTGCTTGCGGTTCGGCCAGATGACCTTCCGCAGCTCGGCGACGACCTGCTTGAGGTAATTCCAGACGAACACGAACGGGTTCCGAGACGCACCGGTCTTGACGGCCTTCTTCGGCTTGTCGCGCTTCTTCGATTTCTTGTCCGCGTCGGCGGCACTGTCTTCAGCGTCGGAGTCCGCGGCGTCGGTTTCGACGTCCGACTCGGAATCGTCGACCTCGACGGCCCGCCGGGCCCGCTTTCCGGTCGGACGCGCCGGGCGCGTCACAACTGCGGTCTGGCCCTGCGACTCGCCGTCGCCCGCGTCGGTGCCCGCTTCAGTACCGGCGCCTGCGGAGCCGGCACTATCGCGCTCGTCGCTCACCGCATGCCTTTCGTCTGTTCCAGGTGGTCACATTTCCAGTGTCCACATCGATGTTCAGTTGAGCAGGGGCGACAGGACTTGAACCTGCAACCTGCGGTTTTGGAGACCGCTGCTCTGCCAATTGAGCTACGCCCCTTCAGTACCGGCCACGCCGGCACTTCTGGCTGGGTCCTCACACAATTCGCGCGCTCCCCGATCGGTCGATACGTAACCGACGGACAGCGCGCTGAAAAGGGTGGATCCCCGAGGACCGAGTGTACAACGGCCCCAGTCTGAGTTACTAATCCGCTCCGGCCGCCGCGCGCAGGACCTGCCCGGTCTCGCGGTCGTATCGCACGGACACGGAATTGTCGCCCTCGTGGCCCATCAACGTGGTGAAGGCCTCCATGATGAGGCCGCCGTCGTCATCGGTGAGCGTGTTGCGGGTCTGCACGATGTCGGCACCGAACCGATGCTCGATCGAGACGATCTCGACAGTCGCGTGCAGCCGATCCCCGACCTTGATCGGGCGGTGGTACACGAATTTCTGGTCGACCTGGATGATCTGCATGGTATCCATGCCGACATCGACGACGCGGAAGAAATCCTGCTGGACCAGCAGCGCAACGATCGCCACAAACGTCGGACCGGCGATCAGGGTGTCATGGCCCAACTCGGCGGCGGCGGCTTCATCCATCGAGACGGGGTGATCCGACTTGACGGCCTTGGCGTACTGCCGGACCTGCTCGCGCCCCACCGTGAAGACCTGCGGGTACTTGTGGACCATCCCGAGGATGTCGGGGTTCACCGGCATGACTAGGCCAACTTCGCGGTCGCGACGGCGCGGCCGAAGATCTTCTTTCCGCCGGTCGTGGCAGAAAGCGCGATGGTCACCGACTTGGTGTCCTCGTCGACCGACTTCACGCGGCCACTGAAGACCAGCTCGGCGCCGATGCCGTCGTTGGGGACCGGGACCACCGAGGTGAAGCGGACGTTGTACTCGGTGACGGCAGCCGGATCACCGACCCAGTTGGTGATGAACCCGCCGCCGAGACCCATGGTCAGCATGCCGTGGGCGATGGCGGTGTCCAGACCGACCTGCTTGGCGATCTCGTCGTCCCAGTGGATCGGGTTCAGGTCGCCGGAGACGCCGGCGTAGTTGACCAGATCCTGCCGGGTCAGCTTGATGGTCTTCTCGGGCAGCTCGTCACCGACCTTGACCGAATTGAACTCACGAAGCGCCATCTGCGAACCCCTTATCTCCGTCTTCACCCGACCGACCCGCCAGGGTCGTGTAGGCCTCCTGCACAACGTCACCACGATCGTTGGTGATGATGTTCTTGGTCACAACGATGTCAGTGCCGTGTGCCTGGCGGAACGAGTCGACGTACACGTCGTAGTAGAGCTTGTCCCCGGCCCTGATCGGAGCGAGGAACCTCAGCTCTTGGTCGACGTGAATGATCTTGGCGTCGGAAATGGCGATGCCGGCGGCCTCGAACATCGCCAGCTGCGCCTGATAGCCGAAAATGCTGATGAACGTCAACGGTGCCAGCAACGAGCCGTGGCCGAGTTCAGCCGCGGCCGACTCCTGGTGAAAACACGCGTCGTCGTTCTGGACGGCGATCGCGTGCTCACGGATCTTCTCGCGACCGACCTCGTAGCACTCGGGATGCCGGTAGTGAAAACCGACAATGTCCGCCAGACCCACGACGAGTGACTAACGCGACTCTTTGTGCGGCTGGTGCGTACCGCAGTTCGGGCAGAACTTCTTCAGTTCGAGCCGATCCGGGTCGTTGCGGCGGTTCTTCTTGGTGATGTAATTACGGTGCTTGCACACCTCGCAGGCCAAGGTGATCTTCGGCCGTACGTCGGTACTCGACGCCACGATTCTGCCTCTTTCGCTTCGAAATCTCTGTTGTGCTGGTAGCGGTGGGGAGGCTCGATCTCCCGACCTCACGATTATGAGTCGTGCGCTCTAACCAGCTGAGCTACACCGCCCCGACAGACACAGGCGGCGCAGCGGCGGATATAACTTCCGTCGCTCCGCTCGCCATATGTCCACCGAGCCCCCTAACGGAATCGAACCGTTGACCTTTTCCTTACCATGGAAACGCTCTGCCGACTGAGCTAAGGGGGCCTGACCCTCGGTTTCGGACTGCCGGTTACGACCGTCTGCCCCGCGGGCCTTAAAGAGGTTACCGTCTCGCAGTTTCACCTGCCAAAACGGCAGCGTAACCGCCGTATTTTGGCTCGTTCAGCGGCCCCGCCGCGGGGTTTGCTCTTGATGTCTCCCTGGCTTCGGTGACGACCCACCTCGTCATGCGCCGATTGAAGCCAGGTACTTCTGCGGCGTCGAATCGATCCCTGTGCTCAATCACCCAGCCCACCCAGACGTGCTGATTGAACTCAGGCACTGCTAGGCGGCCCGCCACCCGCGGCGGAACAAGGCTGCCGCCACCCGGGCCAGGACGTCATCGTCGCTGTCCTCCTTGATCACCTTGACGACGATCCAGTTGCGCGCTTCGAGCTTTGGCAGCGCCCGCTGATCGCGTACGTACTGGTCGCGATCGGTCTGATGGTGACCGCCGTCGTATTGGACCCCGACGAGAAGGTGCTTCCAGCCCATGTCGAACTTGGTGATCAGGCGGTTGCCCTCGTAGACCGGGATCTGGGTGTCGGTCGGGCGCATTCCGGCGTCGGTGAGGAGCAGACGCAGCCGCGTCTCTCGCGGTGACTCGGCGCCGTCGTCGGCCAGGTCCAGCGCCACGCGCAGCTGTTCAAGACCTCGCGCCCACCGATACCGCCCGATGATCGGCTGAACGTCACGCACGCCGACCCGACCCACCCACAGCAGCGCGTCGATCCGTGCAACGGCCGCATCGCGATCGAGGTGTCGACCCAGGTCGAAGATCGTCCGCGCCGGCGTGGTGAGCGGAATCCCGTTGTACGTCGTGACCTCATCCGCGGCGTACGCCTCATTCCGCACGATCAAACCGGTCGGCGGGCGACCATTCCGCCAGAGCATCTCGACCGGGACGTCGTCGTCGACGTATTCCGCCCAGTGCAGCGCCGACGCCGCCACTCCCGCGATGACACCGCGGCGGCCAGACCACAGCCACGCACCCCGCGCACGGTCCCGAATGGAGGGCTCGGGCGGTCCGTAGACGTTCGGAAACATGCGCTTGTAATGCCGTCGCAGGTCGTTGCGCGTGACCTTCCCCGCGGCCAATGCCTCGCTGCCGATGAATACCCCCATGGCGCGATGCTGTCGGCGGCCTCCGACACTGCCGCGTCCACGCAGTGCCGCTGAGTTCACTCTGTGGATGAACGTCGCACTGTGGACTGCTCGGATGTCGCGAAAATCCCAGGCGTCAATGAATAGGCGGCCCCACCGCTCCTGATTGACGCCAGGGACGCCCCGAGCCCGAAATCGGTACGTGGCTTCAATCAACGCGCGTGCCGCGCCGTGAGATTGCAGCTACGCACTTCAACGCGGCCCGACCGCCCTCCTAGGCTGTCGGCATGCCTGATGACCGCCTGTATTTCCGTCAGTTGCTCGCCGGCCGCGACTTCGCCGCGACCGACCCGATCGCCCAGCAGATGCGCAACTTCGCCTACCTCATCGGCGACCGAGACACCGGCGACTGCGTCGTCGTCGATCCGGCCTACGCCGCGGGTGATCTGGTCGACGTCCTGGAGTCCGACGGCATGCACCTGTCCGGCGTGCTCGTCACCCATCACCACCCCGACCACGTCGGGGGCTCGATGATGGGTTACACGCTGGCGGGCCTGGCCGAGCTGCTGGAGCGGGTCAGCGTGCCGGTACACGTCAACGCCCACGAGGCCGACTGGGTGTCGCGGGTCACCGGCATCGCGCCGTCGGAGCTGACGTCCCACCAGCACGGCGACGTCGTGCAGGTGGGGGCCGTGCCGATCGAGCTGTTGCACACCCCCGGGCACACTCCCGGCAGCCAGTGCTTCCTACTCGACGGCCGATTGGTGGCCGGCGACACCCTGTTCCTGGACGGCTGCGGTCGCACCGATTTCCCCGGTGGGAACGTCGACGACATGTTCCGCAGCCTGCAGGCGCTGGCCGCGTTGCCCGGCGATCCGACGGTCTTCCCGGGACACTGGTACTCGGCCGAACCCAGCGCGCCGCTCGACGATGTGCGCCGCAACAACTACGTCTACCGGGCCAGCAACCTGGACCAGTGGCGCATGCTGATGGGCGGCTAGCGGCGCCGTCGCCTGAACCTCAGCGCGCAGCTACTGCCTTGCTTCCGTTGTACAAGTTCACCAGCGAATATTATTGTCGGATTCAAAACCGATCGTTGACTTGAGCGGACTGGATGGCGCGGTGGACTGGATATCTCAACGCTGGGACGATCTGACGGGTCTGGGATCGGGCGGCTGGCTGGCCATCGCAGCCTGGGCAGCCCTGGTGTTCGGCGTCGTCGTACTGATCGTCGTGAACCGCCAGCTGTCCAAGAATCGCCAGCTCAAGCAGGATCAGGTCCGCCCGCAGGTAACCATGTTCATGGAGCCGCACGCGTCGGACTGGCACCTCATCGAACTGGTGGTCCGCAACTTCGGGCAGACCGCGGCGCACAACATCTCGTTCGCGTTCACCAATCATCCGACCGTCGCCATCTACGAGGACTCCGACCACGACGGCGAGCTCGACGTCACCGAGCTCCGGCTGCCCAGCGAACTATCGGTTCTGGCTCCGGGACAGGAGTGGCGAACCGTCTGGGACTCGGCGATCAGCCGTGAGGAGCTGGGCGGGTCCATCCGGTCGCGGTTCGAGGGCACCCTCACCTACTACGACATGCCGGCTCCCGCGGCCGGCAAGAAGTCTCGGTTCGGCCCGAAGCCCCGCGAGTTCGAGTCCAAGGCGGTGCTGGACTGGGCCGCACTGCAGCCGGTGCAACGGCTGGAACTGATGACGACCCACGACCTCGCCAAGCGGGAGAAGCAGAAGCTCGAGCTGCTCCGCAGCGTGCTGACGTACTTCCACTACGCGTCCAAGGAGACCCAGCCTGAGGTCTTCCGGGCCGAGATCGATCGCATGAACCGGGCGGTGCGGGAAACCCAGGACCGCTGGCGGAGCAGGGAGTCCGACGAGACCACCGAGCTCGAAATCCAGTGGATCGACGACGGCCCGAAAGGCCGCCACCGCAACGCCGTCCACTGAGAGGACGCCGCCCAAGGCCCGTCTAGCATCGGCTCAAACCAGTTCCCGGACTGGGGACCTACCGAGGGAGAACCGATGAGCACCGTCGCCTACGCCGTGACCGATGCAGTCGCCACCATCACGCTGGACGACGGCAAGGTCAACGTCCTGAGCCCGACGATGCAGGAGAACATCCACGCCGCGCTGGACCAGGCCGAGCAGGCAGCGGCGGCCGGAGCGGTCAAGTCGATCGTCCTTTCCGGCAACAACCGGGTGTTGAGCGCCGGCTTCGACCTCGCGATCTTCGGCTCGGGGGACGCGGCGGCCGGGTTCGCGATGCTGCGCGGCGGTATCGAACTGATGGTCCGGCTCCTGCGCTTCCCCGTTCCCGTGGTGGTCGCCGCCACCGGGCCGGCCGTCGCCGGCGGATCGTTCCTACTGTGCTCGGGTGACCACCGGGTCGGCTCGGAGAAGACCCGCTGTCAGGCCAACGAGGTGGCCATCGGTATGACGGTGCCGCAGGCGTGCATCGACATCCTCCGCATGAGGTTGACCAATTCGGCCTTCCAGCGTGCGGTCGGTCTGGCGGCGACGTTCACCGGCGAAGAGGCGCGGGCCGGCGGCTGGCTGGACGAGATCGTGGCGCCGGAGGACGTGTTGAGCCGTGCTCAGGAGGTGGCCGCCGGATTCGCCGCGACCCTGCACGCCCACCATCACCTGGCCAGCAAGCTCAAGGCCCGCGCCGACTCACTGGCCGCCATCCAGGCCGGCATCGACGGCCTGGCCGCCGAGTTCGGCGGATAACGCCCCGCCTCGACGAAGCTGTCGGTATCCCGACCTAGGGTGGTCCGATGGCGCTACATCTGCACCGAGCCGAGGACACCGGCGCGTTGGCCGCCGGGCTCGGTGCGCTGCTCGCCGAACCGTTGGCGGATCCGTTCGCCGCCGAGCTCGTCCTGGTGTCCGCGCGCGGTATGGAGCGCTGGCTCAGCCAGCAGCTGTCTCATGTGCTGGGCACCGGCGCGGCCGCCGACGGCGTCTGCGCGGGCATCGAATTCCGCTCCCCCACATCGCTTCTCGCCGAGGTCACCGGGACCACCGACGGCAACCAATGGGACCCCGACGCCATGGTGTGGCCACTGCTGGAAGTGCTCGACGACCTCGGTGCGGACCACCGCTGGGCAGACGCCCTCGCCGCGCACCTGGGCTACACCGAGCAGGGCAGCCCTGAGGAGACCCAGCTGCGGCAGGGCCGTCGTTACGCGGTGGCCCGGCGGCTGGCGGGCCTGTTCGACACCTACGCCAAGGCCCGGCCCGCGATGCTCGCGAACTGGCTGGACGGCGGCAGTGCCGATGGCGCGGGCGGCCATCTGGACGCCGACCTGCGCTGGCAACCGCACCTGTGGCGCGCGACGGCCGACCGGATCGCCGCCGACCCGCCCCCGGTGCGGCAGGCGAAAACAATTGCCCGCCTTCGTCATTCACCGTCTGAGCTGCCGGCCCGCCTGTCCTTGTTCGGCCACACCCGGCTACCCGCGGCCGACCTCGAACTACTCGGAGCACTGGCCACCCACCACGATCTGCACCTGTGGCTGCCACACCCCAGCGACCCGTTGTGGCAGGAGCTGTCCGGCCTGCACGGGCAGGAGGCCCGACGCACCGACACCAGCCGATTGCGGGTCGGACATCCACTGCTGCAGACGCTCGGCCGCGATGTGCGGGAGCTGCAACGCGGCCTGCCCGCCGCGCAGACCGATCGGTTCCATCCCCGCGCCGGATTTCCGGACACGCTGTTGGGCTGGCTGCAGTCCGACATCTCGGCCGACCAAGTGCGGCCAGCGCAGCGGCACCTCACGAAGGACGACCGCTCCATCCAGATCCATCGCTGTCACGGTGCGGCGCGCCAGATCGACGTCCTGCGCGACGTCCTGCTCGGCCTGCTCGACGACGACGAGACCCTGCAGCCGCGCGACATCCTGGTGATGTGCCCGGACATCGAAACCTACGCACCGCTGATCACCGCCGCGTTCGGGGCGGGTGAGCATGCCGACCTCAGCCATCCGGCCCAGGGTCTGCGAGTTCGGTTGGCCGACCGCGCGCTCACCCAGACCAATCCGCTACTGGGCGTGCTCGCCGAACTGCTCGACATCGCGGACGGCCGGGCCACCGCCAGCTCGGTGCTGAGCCTGGCACATGGCGACCCGGTGCGCCGCCGCTTCGCTTTCGGCGACGACGACCTGGCGACCATCACCGAATGGGTTGGCGCAGCGGGTATTCGGTGGGGTTTCGACGCGCCGCACCGCAGTCCCTACGACCTGCAGCGGTACCCGCAGAACACCTGGCAGTTCGGTGTCGACCGGCTGCTCGTCGGCACCGCGATGTCCGACGATTCTCAGGGCTGGCTGGGCACCGCCCTGCCGCTCGACGACGTCGACTCGAACCGGGTCGAACTGGCGGGCCGGCTGGCGGAGTACGTGCAGAGGCTGCGCGGCGTCGTCGACCGCCTCGCCGGCGCGCAGCCTCTGGACGGCTGGGTCGAGGTGCTGCGGGACGGCATCGCGCAGCTCACCCGGGTCGGCCTCGACGAGCAATGGCAGCAGACGCAGCTGGACCGGGAACTGACGAAAGTGTTGACGCATGCGGGGTCTCGGTCCGGCACGATGTTGCGGCTGCCCGATGTCCGCTCGCTGCTGCGCCGGCAACTGGCCGGCCGCCCGACGCGCGCCAACTTCCGTACCGGCACCCTGACGGTGTGCACCATGGTCCCGATGCGCTCGGTGCCACACCGCGTGGTGTGCCTGGTCGGGCTCGACGACGGCGTCTTCCCGCGCACCAACATCGCCGACGGCGACGACGTCCTGGCCCGTCACCCGCTGACCGGAGAACGCGACATCCGCTCCGAGGACCGGCAATTGCTGCTCGACGCCATCTGCTCGGCCACCGACACCCTGGTTATCACGTACACCGGCACCGACGAGCACTCCGGTGAGCACCGTCCGCCCGCGGTCCCCGTGCAGGAGCTGCTCGATGCGGTGGAGAACACCTCAGCCCGGACCGTCGACCAGACTGAATCCGTCCGCGACCGCGTCGTGGCCGATCACCCGTTGCAGCCCTTCGATATTCGCACCGTCGCCCGTGGTCGGCTGGTACCCGGCCGGCCGTTCACCTATGACCCGGCAGCACTGCGCGGGGCCCGGTCCGTTCTCGGGGAGCGCCGGCCGAAGCCGCGGCTGATCGAGGGTCCGCTGGACCAGTCGCCGTGCGGCGACGTCGAGCTGGCCGAGCTGCTGCGGTTCTTCGCGAACCCCGTCCGGGGCTTTTTCCGGGCGCTGGACTACACCCTGCCGTGGGACGCCGACGAAGTGTCCGACGAAATGCCGGTTGCCATCGACGGCCTCGGCAAGTGGGCGGTCGGGGAACGCATGCTCGACGATCTGAAGATCGGCCGGGAACCCGACTTCGTCATCGGCGCGGAATGGCGGCGCGGCACGCTGCCGCCGGGACACCTCGGCTGGCGTCAGGCCCGCGAAATCCGCGGCGAGGCGATGGAACTGGCGACGGCCGCGCGAACGCTGCAGCGGGGCGAGCCGAGCGCGTTGGACATCGACGTGGACCTCGGTGAGGGCCGCAGACTCACCGGCACCGTCGCCCCGCTGTGGCAGGACCGCACCGTGGCGGTCACGTATTCGAAGCTGGGAGCCAAACACCGGCTGCAGGCCTGGGTCACCCTCGTTGCGCTGGCCGCGAGCGCGCCGGAGCGGGAGTGGGAGGCCTACTGCATCGGCCGCGGTCCACGGAACACCATGGCGGCCATGGCGTATCAGCCACCGGAGCAACCGCTGTCGGTGCTGCATGACCTGGTGGCGATCTACGACGCCGGCCGGTGCGAACCGCTGCCGCTGCCGCTGAAGACATCACTGGAATGGGCGCGGGCGCGGCAATCCGACGACCCGGTGCCGGAACGGGGCGCCGAGTCGGAATGGCGCTGGGAGAAGGACGGCGCCGAGTACGTCGAGGTGTGGGGACCGGGCGCACCGTTGCACGTTCTGCTCGATGCGCCGCGGCCCGACGAGATCGCCGTCCCCGGGGAGAACACGCGCCTCGGGGCCTACGCGTCCCGGCTGTGGCGGCCGCTGCTCGATGCGGAACGGCGGATCTGATGGACGCGTTCGATCTGCTCGGCCCACTGCCGCAGCGAGCGACGACAACGGTGCTGGAAGCCAGCGCCGGGACGGGCAAAACCTATGCCCTGGCCGGTCTGGTGACGCGGTACATCGCCGAGGGCGCCGCCAAGCTGGACGAGATGCTGCTGATCACGTTCAGTCGTGCGGCCACCCGGGAACTGCGGGAGCGGGTGCGCGCTCAACTGGTCAAGACCGTTGCCGCGCTGGATGATCCGCCCGCGGACGCCGACGACCTGATCCGCCATCTGGCCGCCGCGGCGCCCGCCGAGCTGGCCCAGCGCCGCAGCCGCCTGCGCGACGCACTGTCGGATTTCGACGCCGCGACCATCGCCACCACCCATGAGTTCTGCGGGCTCGTGCTGCGCTCGCTCGGCATCGCCGGTGACACCGATTCGGGCGCCCAGCTGGTGGAGAGCCTCGACGATCTGGTGGGCGAGATCGTCTCGGATCTGTACCTGACCACGTACGCAGACCAGCGCGACGAACCCGCGCTGAGCTTCGCCGAGGCGCTGGAGCTGGCCAAACGGGTCGCCGGCGATCCCAGTGCACAGCTTCGTCCCGTAACCGCCGATCCCGACAGTGTTGCGGCGGAACGCTTGTCGTTCGCTGCCGGGGTGCTCGAAGAACTCGAACGCCGCAAGCGCCGGCTGGGCGTGCTGAGCTTCGACGATCTGCTGAGCCGGCTCGCCACCGCGCTGGAGGAATCCGGCGCACCGGCGCGTGACCGGATGCGCCGGCGCTGGCCCATCGTCATGGTCGACGAGTTCCAGGACACCGACCCGGTGCAGTGGCAGGTGATCTCCCGGGCCTTCGTCGGGCACAGCGCCGTCGTCCTGATCGGCGATCCGAAGCAGGCCATCTACGCGTTCCGCGGCGGGGACATCGTCACCTACCTGGATGCCGCGCGCAGCGCCGACCAGAGACTGACGCTGGCCGAGAACTGGCGCAGCGACAAGGTTCTGGTGGACCGGCTGCAAACCCTGCTCAAGGGTGCGGCCCTCGGCGACGTGGACATCGTGGTGCACCCCATCGAGGCCCGCACCGAACGGCACCGACTCACGGGTGCGCCGCGGGGCGATCCCTTCCGGCTGCGGGTCGTGGCGCGCACGGAGTTCGGGACGCCGCAGCGCAAGATGGTTCCGATCGGCCAGTTGCGGCCGTACATCGCCAAGGACCTGGCCGCCGACATCTCGGTGCTGCTGGCCAGTGGTGCGCAGTTCGACGGCCGGCCGCTGACCGCCGGCGACATCGCGGTGATCGTCGACAGCGGCCTCGACGCCATACCGTGCCGGGATGCGTTGCTGGATTTGGGCATTCCGGTGGTGTATTCGGGTGACACCGATGTGTTCGCCTCGGCCGCGGCGGCGGAGTGGCTGCGGCTGCTCGATGCCTTCGACACCCCCAATCGCAGCGGCGTGGTGCGGGCCGCCGCGACCACCATGTTCTTCGGCTACCGCGCCGCCGATCTGGCGGCCGGCGGCGACGAGTTGACCGATCAGGTCACCACCACGGTCCGGCAGTGGGCCGGGCTGGCCAGGGATCGGGGTATCGCGGCGGTGTTCGAGTCGGCGGTCTCCCAGGGTTTGCCCGAACGGGTGCTCGGACACCGCGGTGGGGAGCGGCACATGACCGACCTGGCGCACGTGAGCCAACTGCTGCACGAAACCGCCCACCGCGAGCGTTTTCACCTTCCTGCCCTGCGTGATTGGCTGCGCCGCCAGATCAAGGACCGCGGTGGCCCGGCCGAGCGCAACCGCCGGCTGGACAGCGACGCAGCGGCCGTGCAGATCATGACGGTGTGGCGCAGCAAGGGGCTGCAGTTCCCGGTGGTGTACCTGCCGTTCGGGTTCAACCGGTTCGTCAAGACCGACACGGTGCTGCGCTTCCATGACGCCGACGGCACGCGTTGTCTGCATGTCGGCGGCGCCGGGGCGCCCGACCGGCCCGCCGCCGAGCAGGCCGGCCTGGCCGAGACCGCCGGGGACAACGTCCGGCTCACGTATGTCGCGCTGACCAGGGCCCAGTCGCAGGTGGTGGCGTGGTGGGCGCCGTCGCGCGACGAGCAGAACGGGGGCCTGTCCCGGCTACTACGGGGACGCCGCCCCGGTGCCACCGCGGTACCGGATTCTGTTGTTCCGCAGACGCTTTCCGACGACGATGCGATGGCCTGCTTCACCGCGTGGGAGCACGCCGGCGGCCCGGTGGTCGAGGCGGCCGAGCCCGTCACGCCGATGGCACCACCACGCCGGGAGGCACCCACGGACCTGGACGTGCGGCATTTCCACCGGAGCATCGACACCCATTGGCGCCGGACGTCGTACTCGGCACTGGTGCGCGTCGTGCACGACGACGGGCAGGCCGTGAGCAGCGAGCCGGACGCCGCCCTCCGGGACGACGAATCTGCCGAGGTTGTCAGCGAGGCGCCCCCCGGGCCCCTGGCCGGTGATGTGCCGTCGCCCATGGCGCACTTGCCGGCCGGTGCCGCCTTCGGCTCTCTCGTGCATGCCGTGCTCGAGCGGGCCGACCCCCTGGCCGCCGAGCTCATGGCCGAGCTGGCCGCCCGCATCGACGAGCAGACCGGATTGTGGAACGTCGAGGTGCCGACGGAGGAATTGGCCACGGCCTTGGTGCCGATGCACGACACCCCGCTGGGCCCGTTGGCGCCGGGCCTGACGCTGCGACAGATCGGGCTGCCAGACCGGCTGCGGGAGCTGGATTTCGAGATGCCCCTCGGCGGCGGCCAGGACCGGCCCGACGCCGCCCGCGACATCCGGCTCGGCGACGTGGGCGCGCTGCTGAGCGAGCTGCTGCCGGCGTCGGATCCGTTGTCGGCCTACGGCGCCCGGTTGCAGGGCGAACCCCTGGCACACCAGCGGCTGCACGGGTACCTGTCGGGGTCCATCGACGCGGTGTTGCGCATCCCGGACGAAAGCGGCCACAAGTACCTGGTGGTCGACTACAAGACCAACCGGCTCGGCGATTTCGGGACCGAGAACACCGCGGCCGACTACACCGCGCCCCGGCTCGCCGAGGCCATGATGCACTCCGACTACCCACTGCAGGCGTTGCTGTATTCGGTTGTGCTGCACCGATTCCTGCGGTGGCGACTGCCCGGCTACGTGCCCGGCCGGCACCTGGGCGGCGTGGCTTATCTGTTCGTGCGGGGTATGTGCGGAGCCCAGACTCCCATCGTCGACGGTCACCCATGCGGGGTGTTCAGCTGGCAGCCGCCGGTCCAGCTGGTCAGTCGGCTGTCCGACCTGTTGGACCGCGGGACGCAGTCATGACCGCGCCGCTGGAGACGACACCGGACCGGCTGCCCGACCCGATGGACTGGCGGCAGGTGCCGGCGGCCACCGGCCTGCTGGCGACGTTCAACGCCGCCGGCGTGCTCAATGCCGCCGATGTACATGTCGCGGGGCGTTGTTGCGCGCTGGCAGAAGAGCCCAGCGAAGTCGTTGCGCTCGCAGTCGCATTGGCGGTCCGGGCGCTGCGGGAAGGCTCGGTGTGTGTGGACCTCGCCACCGTCGCCGAGGACATCGGCAGTGGGGCCGGCGACGGTGAGCTACCGTGGCCGGCGCCCGACGAACTGATCGCCGCGGTCGCGGGCAGTTCGTTGACGGGCACGGCCATCCGGCTGGACCACGAGCGGCTGGTGTATCTCGATCGCTACTGGCGCGAAGAACAGCAGGTGTGCGCCGACCTGCTGGCGCTGTCTGCACACGCGTCCCCCGCCATCACCGGCACAGAACTCGAACGCCTTTTCCCGCCAGCGCGTTTCGCCGAGCAGCGGGCCGCCGCGCAACTCGCGCTGACCCAGCCGGTGACCGTTCTGACCGGCGGCCCCGGCACCGGCAAGACCACGACCGTGGCCCGGCTGCTCGCGCTCCTGGCGCAGGCCGCGCACCCGGCCCGGCTGCGCATCGCACTCGCGGCGCCGACCGGGAAGGCCGCCGCCCGGCTCCAGGAGGCCGTCACGGCAGAGGTGGCCCGGCTCGAGGCCGCCGATCAGGAGCGGCTCAGCGGACTGCGCGCCGTCACGCTGCACCGGTTGCTCGGCCGGCGCCCCGACAGCGCCTCGCGGTTCAAGCATCACCGCGGCAACCGGTTGCCGCACGACGTCATCGTTGTCGACGAAACCTCCATGGTGTCGCTGACCCTGATGGCCCGGCTGCTCGAAGCCGTGCGGCCCGACGCCCGGCTGCTGCTGGTCGGCGATCCCGACCAGCTGACCTCGGTGCAGGCCGGCGCCGTGCTGGCCGACCTGGTCGACGGGCTGGCCGATCATCCGTCCATCAAGATTGCCGCGCTGCGTACCACGCACCGGTTCGGGGCGGCCATCGGCGGCCTGGCCGAGGCGATCCGGGCCGGCGACACCGATCAGGTGCTGACGCTGCTGCGCGCCGGGGACGCCGCAATCGAGTTCGTCGAGGATGCCGACCCGGCCGCGGTGCTGCGCCCGGTACTGGCGAGTCACGCGCTCAAGGTCCGCGAGTGCGCGCTACGGGGCGCCGGCGACGACGGCCTCGCCGCCATGGACGAGCACCGACTGCTGTGTGCGCACCGCGACGGCCCGTACGGGGTTCGGCACTGGAACCACCAGGTGGAACGCTGGCTCACCGACGAAACCGGGCAGGCCACGTGGTCGCCGTGGTACCCGGGCCGCCCGCTGTTGGTCACCGCCAACGACTACGCGCTCGGCATCTACAACGGCGACACCGGGCTGGTCACCGCAGGTCCTGACGGCGTGCAGGTGCACATCGCCGGAGCGACTGCGACGCAACAGTTCTCGCCGAGCCGCATCGTCGACGTCGAGACCATGTACGCACTGACCATTCACAAGAGCCAGGGCTCACAAGCCGACGAGGTGACGGTGATCCTGCCGCCCGCCGACTCCCGGCTGCTGACCCGCGAGCTGTTCTACACCGCCGTCACGCGCGCGAAGAAGAAGGTGCGCATCGTCGGGTCGGCCGACGAGGTTCGGGCCGCGGTGCAGCGGCAGGCACTGCGCGCGTCCGGGCTGCGGGACCGGCTGCGGGCCAGTACCTAGGGCCGCCCCAGCGGCGGCCCTAGGTGACAGCGGTCGCCACTGCCGCCAGCATCCGGTGGTCGAGGGGCGCAGGTATGGTCGGAGCGAACGCGACGATGGTACGCACGAGAAAGGCGGAGCGTGAGCAATCTTGAGGCGGAGCCCGTCGAATACGACTGTGCCGCCGGGCCTCCCAACCGCATCGAGATTCTCCAGCCTCGTGAGGTGCCACTCGGTGGCCCGCGGGCGATGCAGGTCCGTCGCACCCTGCCGCAACGTGATCGTTCGCTCGTCGGCGCGTGGTGTTTCGCCGACCACTACGGCCCGGAAGACGTCCGGACCCAGGCCGGCATGAATGTCCCGCCGCACCCGCACACCGGCCTGCAGACGGTCAGCTGGTTGTTCAGCGGCGAGATCGAACACCGCGACTCGCATGGTGTGCACGAGATGGTGCGGCCCGGCGAGCTGAACCTCATGACCGCCGGCGCCGGCATCTGCCACTCGGAGGTCTCCACGCCGGCGACGACCATCCTGCACGGAGTGCAGTTGTGGGTCGCGCTGCCGGACGCCGCGCGCCACGGCCCCCGTAACTTCGATCACTATGCGCCGCAACCGGTCTCATTCAGCGACGCCACGGTATCGGTGTTCCTCGGCACACTGGCCGGGCAGCAGTCGCCGGTGCACACGCACACTCCGCTGCTGGGCGCTCAGGTCGATCTACCGGCCGGCGCCACCGTCGAGTTCGAGGTCGACCCGACGTTCGAGCACGCCGTACTGCTCGATCAGGGCGCGCTGACCGTCGCCGATACGCCGGTGCAGCCGGCCGAAATGGCTTACCAGGGCGTCGGATCCACGCGCCTGACGCTCGCCAACACCGGTGCCGAACCGGCGCGCGCCGTCATCCTCGGTGGTAGGCCGTTCACCGAAGAACTGCTGATGTGGTGGAACTTCGTCGGCCGCACGCACGAGGAGATCGTCGAGTACCGCAATAAGTGGCAGGCCGAATCCGCACAATTCGGCGAAGTCATCGGGTATCAGGGTGGCCCGGCGCGGTTGCCCGCTCCCCCGCTCCCGACCACCCGCCTGGTCCCGCGGAAACCGCCCACCGGAGGAAAGGCCCGAGTGATGCTCACCGACAAGAACGGCGCACCCGTCGACGTGACCCAGGAAGCCGATCGGTTCAGCATCGCGGTCGACGGAAAGCCCGTGGGGCTCACCGCTTTCGTCGAGCACGGTGAGCAGCGGGTTTTTTACCACACGGAAATCGATCCGGCGTTCGGCGGGCGCGGACTGGCCACTGTGCTGATTGCCCAAGCGCTGGCGACCACCCGGCAACAGGGCAAGCGCATCGTGGCGATCTGCCCCATGGTCAAGGCGTACGTCGAGAAGCACCACGACTTCGACGACATCCTCGATCCGCGGACGCCTGAGATTCTGCGGCTGCTGCCGCATTAAACCGCCGGACGGTCAGCCTGCGTGCAGGCGCCGTTCGGGATGGTCGGCCAGCCAACGCTGTTCGACTCGGTTGACCCGCAGGTGCTCGAGCGTGATGACGAGTGCCCCCGCGGTGACCAACGCGCCCGCGATCAGGCCGAGCGGTAACTCGAGGTCCGCGCGGTGGTATGCGGTTGCGAAGACGAAGCCGGCGATGGTGACGATGCCGAGTGCGATCAGGCCCAGGCCAGGAAGCCACAGCGTGTCGATGAAGGATTCACCGGCGTGAGGCTGAGTGGTTCGGGAATGATCCACCGGATCGTGGTACGCGCCTTTCATTCGCGTCTCCCTTCTTGCAGAAGATGCTCTAAGGCTACGCCCAAATACCGGCCATAGTGAGATAGTTCACACTGGACCCCACCACCCCGCCGAGGACACACGGTCCGACGGCCCTCCGGGTGAAAATGGGCGGTTTGGGCGACTACTCAGAAGTTGCTAGCGCGGCGGCAGCGGCGCGGCCTGCGCGGGTGTCGCGGGCGGCGGCGTCAGCGCGGAACCGCGCACCCACTGGTCCCACGGCATGCTCCAGTCGCCGTTCTGGCTCAGCATCTGTGGCGGGCCGCCGGTGAACTTCACCTCGACGACGTCGCCGGGCACCGAGAAATCGTAGAACCACTTGGCGTTCTCGCTGTTGAGGTTCAGGCAGCCGTGCGAGGTGTTCTGTTTGCCCTGCGCCCAGATGGTCGCGTTCAGCTGGTGCAGGTAGATGCCGTCATGACTGATCCGGGTAGCCCACGGGATGGTCTCCTTGTAGCCGAGGCGGCTACCGATCGGCAGGCCGAACGTCGAGGAGTCCATGATCACCGGATTGGCCTTGTCCATCACGGTGTAGACACCCGGCGGCGTCCAGAACGAGATGACGGTGTTGCCGATGGTTTCGGTACCGCCCATGCCCATGGAAGTCGGCATGGTGCGCACCAGCTTGCCGTTGTCGAAGACGCTGACCTGGTGGGTGTGGTCGTCGGCGACCGAGACGTGGGCGTTGCCGATCCGGAACGACACGTGCTCGTCCTGCTGGCCGTAGGTACCGTCGCCGACCCTGACCCCGTAGATCTTGGCCGCGACGTCAACCGTCGTGCCCGGCGCGAAGTACTTCTCGGGTCGCCAGTGCGCGTTGGCATCGTCGACCCAGTGCCACGAGCCCGGCACCGGCGGGTTGGTGGTGACGACGAGATTGCGCTCAGCGGCGGCTTTGTCTTCGATCTTCTCGTCGAAATGCGCGACGACGACCGTGCCGATGCCGTAGGTCTCCCCATCCTTGAGGGAGGCGCCGGACACGGTGTTGAGGTACACCGCCGTCTGGTAGGTGGGGTCCAGCGTGGTGAAGCTGGAGGTCTGTCGCGACGGCATGCCCGAGGGCCCGCGCGCTTCGATGGTCATGGTGTACTTGCGGCCGTAGCCCAGCTGCTCCGCGGGCGTCCAGGTCTTGGCGTCGGGTGCGAGGGTCCCGGGAATCTCTTTTCCGGCGCCGTTGACCATCGTCACCGCGGTGATGGTGCCGCTCGTGGCGGTGACATTCACGGGCGCGGCCGGGCTGACGTCTTTCGCCCCACCGGCCGGTGTGACGGCCAGTACGGCTGGCGCGGGTGCGGCCGGCTGCGAGACGGACAGATCGCGCGCCGCGGCGACCACCTTGCAACCCTCCTGGCAGCGCGACGTCGACGACACCACGGTCCCACCGAGCACGGCAAGGACGGCCAGCGCAGCGGCCAGCCAGGCGCCACGGACACGGCGGGATGACGTCAACACAGCTCCAAAGTTCGGCGTCGGCCAGGAATTGTCTGATTTGTGTACTCGAGGTACCGCATCAGAGTAAGCGGTCGGCAGGGTTCTTTGCACGTCGTGTAAAGCTCGCCCTGAATTCACCACGGCGCCGCCTCGGCGTGTCGGCTGGCAAACGCTCGCCGATGTGTGCTAGATGCCGGTTCGGGGGTGTTTCGCCGGAGGTCGGCGGCGGCCGACCGGCCCGGCGATTCCGCCAAACATACGGCATCCCAACAGCTTTGGGTAACGCCGGCCCTACTGCGTCCAAATATGTTCGGCGCCAGAATAATTCACGACGCAGAGCGCGCTCTGCGTCGTGAATTCAGGGCCCGGCGAAAGGGCTACCGCCCGGCAAATCGCGTGAGAGATCCGCTGTGCATCGCGCGGCCGGCGCGGGCCTGCCGGAAGCCGATCAGCCCGCCCGCGCCCGTCAGCACCAGCAAGCCGGTGAAGCCGGGAACCGCGACGGCGGCGACCTCACCGAGACCGGCCGCACGGAGGTCGTCCGGGTATCCGGCCCGGTATGGCGCCGCCGCGACGAGCGCGTTGTCCGCCGCGAAAACCCGATCCGCCGGGGCAGGTCCGCCGGTGGGCAGCTCGCCGATGCCGTCGGCGTGACCGGCAAAACGTGAATCCAGCTGCGCCCCACCGGATGCCGGCGGGCTGACGTGCACACCGAACCCGCGCCCAAGGGGGACGGCCGGCGTGACACCGGGGAACGGAGTGGTCAGGGTCGACGTCAGCGAGGCCGCGGCGGCGGTAAACCCGTTGACCACCGGCAGCGCCTGCGCCACAGCAAATCCGGGCAATGCGGCCACGCTGACGATCGGGTCGCCGATGGCCGCGGGCAGCGGTCCCGTCAACGCCGTCACCGGCGCCAAGGGTGCGTCCGCCACCACGACGGCGGTCTGACCGGCCGCGGCACTCGCCTGGAGCAACGAGGCGGAGACCGACTGAACAGACGATGCCACCGCAGGGGTTTCGGCAATGTTCCCAGGTTCGCTGGCAGCTGCGCTCACGGTTGTGTTGACGGCGCCCGACGGCTGACTGGTCGACGTACTCGAGGACGAACTCGTGGACGCGATGTTGGAGCCGTTGCGCCCGTCACCGAACTTGGGCGCCAGTTGCTGGCTGCCCGAGGGCGAGACGCCGAAGCTGGAGAGAGCGCCGGTGCCTGCCGTGGCCGCAGCGGACGTCAGCCCACCGAGCGTCCTACCCAGGTCCCCGATGGACGGCAGGCCCGGACGCGAAGTGCCCGAGCTGTCGCCACCCGAACCGGATGACGTAGCGGGAGCGAGCGGCACGTCAAGGGGTGCAGCGTGCGCCAATCCGGCACCGAATACCGGTGCGGCGACCAACCACGTCACCGCTGCCATCCTCAGGTGCGTCGCCACGCTGCGTCCATCCTCTCGAAGCAGGCCGTCAGCGGCCTCCGTCTAGTTTGCCACGAGAATTTGCTATTGCGAAAATTTCTGTGACCGGCACGACCATATTAAGCCAGTCGGCGCCAGAAATCAGAACGGGACGGTAGGGAGATACTTACCGTCCAGGGTGATGACCGCACGTTCGCCACCATCAGGGTCAGCAACTTTCTTCACATCCAGCCGGAAGTTGATGGCGGAGATGATGCCGTCGCCGAACTGCTCATGGACCAGCGCTTTGAGGGTGGTGCCGTAGACCTGCAGCATCTCGTAGAAGCGGTAGATGGTTGGGTCGGTGGGCACGCCACCCGGGATGGAGCCGCGGGTCGGGATGGTCTGCAGCAACCGGACCGCGTCCTCGTCCAGTCCCAGCAGCGCACCGACGGCCTTGGCCGATTCTTCCGGCAGGGCATGCTGGCCGAGGATGGCCGCGGTCGTGAACGCCACGGATAGGCCGGCGGCGTCGGCAAGCTGCTGCCAGGACAGGTCCTTACGCGTCTTGGCCTCGACGGCGGCGGCAGCCAGGAGCTGACGGGCGGTGGGGTCGAACTGTGCGTGGATCATGGCGGGCTTCCTTCCGGGGTGAGGCTTCGCGAACGCGGCGTCAGTGCCGGATCAATGCTGCGCCCAGGTGCCGTACGGCACCATCGGGCTGGTCCCGAACGGCACGTAGGGGTTGGCGCCGCCGAGGAAGGAGTCCTGCGCATACACCGGAACCGGCCCGGGCAGCGCCACGGTTCCCCCGTTGTCCGCCAGCGCCGGAGCGGCCAGACCGATGCCGACCGCGGCCAGTCCAGCGCCGATCAGTCCAGCTGTCACGGCGGCGAGGTTGTTGTTCTTCATGATGATGATGCTTCCTTTCTTGCTGCATTCACCATGCATGAACAGCATCTATAACGTCCAATAGATGAATTTCAAGTGAACCATAGGCAGCGTCTATAGTTGAAGTTATGGCCGGACTCGAGCTCCGTCACCTGCGGTATCTGCTCGCCGTCGCTGAGCACGGCAACTTTTCCCGGGCCGCTGAAGACCTATATGTGTCGCAACCCACGCTCTCTCAGCAGATCAAACAGCTGGAACATGAGCTCGGCGTCCAGCTGCTCGACCGCAGTGGCCGCACGGTGCGACTGACCGATGCCGGCGCCGCCTTCGCCGAGCGCGCCCGCAGTGCTCTCCGCGAGCTGGCCGCCGCCGAACGTGCCATCGAGGATGTCCAAGACCTCTCGCGCGGGCACCTGCGCCTGGGGATCACGCCGACGTTCATCACCTATCTCATCGGCCCGCTCACCGCCGAGCTGTACGCCCGTCATCCCGGGATCAGCCTGACGGTGGCCGAGATGCCCCAGGACAACATCGAAGCGGGCCTGCTCGCCGACGACCTCGACGTTGGCATCGCGTTCGTCGGCACTCCGGTTCCCGGCATCGACGCCGCCGCACTGTTCACCGAGCACCTCGGCCTCGTGACCAGCGGTGTACGCGCCCGGAGCCTGCCGGCCCCGCTTCCCGTCGGGGCGCTGGACGCCGTCCACCTGGCCCTGCTGAGCAGCGACTTCCTCACTCGCACGCACATCGACACGTACTTTGCGGCGCACCACGTTGACCCGCGGATCACCGTCGAGGCCAACTCTGTCCAGGCCCTCACCGAGATCGTGCAGCGCACGCCGCTGGCGACGGTCCTGCCCGACGCCGTCACGCACGAACATCCGCACCTGACGCCGGTGCCGCTGGACCCGCCGATACCGACGCGCACCGTCGCCCTCCTGCGCCGGGACGGCGGCTATCAGAGTGCGGCGGCATCGGCCTTCGTGCGGCTCACCCACGAACTCGTCGCCGCGCGGGGTTACGCGACGCCCGGGTGATTCACCGCCGAACCCCGGTTGTTGTCCTGCAACGTATTTCGCGCTACTGCCCCACCGGAGCAGTCGGGCACAGCAGTCCTCCCACTCTCAATTTATGGCAGACCCCGGGGCTTGCGGCAAGGCCCCGGTCGTGCCGCACAATCGTCCGGCCAGGTGCTGCGACGAATGGGGGATGTCATGCCGAACACACCGAAGCCGTTTGAAGTGCACGAGTCGGGGGCGCTGCTGCACGGCACCCGAGCCGATCTA
Source organism: Mycobacterium sp. FW102-FHT13B02 (assembly GCF_058790275.1). Classification (NCBI taxonomy): domain Bacteria; kingdom Bacillati; phylum Actinomycetota; class Actinomycetes; order Mycobacteriales; family Mycobacteriaceae; genus Mycobacterium; species Mycobacterium sp. FW102-FHT13B02. The sequence continues at coordinate 140,108 of NZ_JBYTCM010000008.1, read as the reverse complement.
TCGGTCGGCGATCTGCTGCTCCCCGGACGTGCGTCGAACTACGAAGAGGGCCGGATCTCGAACCACGTCTACGTCACCCGGACGCTGGATGCCGCGGCATGGGGAGCCGAACTCGCGGCCGGCGACGGCCGCTGCCGCATCTACGTCGTCGAGCCACAGGGCGACGTGGAGGATGACCCGAATGTGACGGACAAGAAGCTGCCGGGAAATCCGACCCACTCCTACCGCACCCGGGAGCCGGTACGAATCGTCGGCGAACTCGCCGACTGGGTCGGGCATTCGACCGAACAGCAACAGGTCATGCGCGACGGCCTGGCCGACCTCCAACGCCGTGGACTCGCCGTCATCTACGACTGACGAGGACGCATGATTACTTACGAAACCATCGATCCCTGGGCCGCGCTCGCCGATCGCACGAGACGGACGATCTTCAAGCGGTTGGCCGACGAAGAAGGGAAACGCTCGTGACAACCGAGGTGACACCGATTCGCAAGAGCGACGTCGTCGCAGAGGAGGCGTGATGGCGGCGCACCCGTCGACGATGGATCTGGCCACCGACGAGCGCCGCGACCTCGCCGCCTACCTGCGGACGTTGTCCGACGCCGACTGGAACGCCGCCAGCCTCTGCGCCGGGTGGTCGGTGAAAGACGTTGTCTCGCACCTCGTGAGTTATGAGGAACTCAGCACATTCGGTTTGTTGCAGCGATTCGTCCGCGGGCGGATCGTGCGCGCCAATGAAGTCGGCGTTCACGACTTCGCGTCGTACACCCCTGCTCAGCTGGTCGACTTCCTGGAAGCACACCTGCGTCCGCGAGGACTGACATCTGGATTCGGCGGGATGATCGGCCTGGTGGACGGGACGGTCCATCATCAGGACATCCGTCGCGCGCTCGGTCACCCACGCACCATCCCGGCCGAACGACTCGAGCGCATCCTGCCGGCCGTCCCGGGCAATCCGAGACTGGGTGCCGGCAAGCGGATTAGGGGACTGCATCTGCGGGCCACCGATGTCGATTGGGAACACGGCAGCGGACCCGAAGTGACCGGCACCGGCGAGGCACTGCTGATGGCCATGACCGGTCGCCCGGCAGTCCTCGACGAATTGAGCGGCCCGGGCCGGCCGGCCCTCGCCGCGCGGCTGCGCTAGTCAGCCGCCGAGAAGATCCGGTCGCGCAATGCTGCGATACCGGTGCCGAACATCGGCTAGTGCGGATGAGCTTCGTGGCCGGCCTGGTGATCGTGGCCCTCATGCCCGGAGTCGGGTGAGCCGCCCATCATGCGCAGCATCGGGATGCCGCCGGTGCGGATGAAGCGGATCACCAGCACCGCGGCCAGCAGCAGGAAGGCGATGTTGAGCCAGGTGGTGTAGTTCCAGGAGATGCCGCTCTCCATCACCATGGCGTTGCGCTGGGTGGGGACGAGACCGGTTGCGCCGAAAAGCAATTCGACAAGATAGCCCGCCGCGACCATCGAGACGTAAAAGGTGGCCAGCAGCGTCAGCATCATCCGGGTGCCGTAGTACTTCCGGTAGATGTTGAGGATCGGCAGGATCAGCAGGTCGGCGAAGATGAAGGCGACCACGCCACCGAAGCTGATGCCGCCGTTCCACAGCACGGCGGCCAGCGGCACATTGCCGATGGAGCAGACGAATGACACGATCGCCACCACCGGCCCGACGACCGGCCCCCAGACCGCGGCCCACGTCGGGTCGTCGGCGAGGAAGAAATTCTCCCAGAACGCATTTGGTACCCACGCGCCGATGGCCCCGGCGATGAGCAGTCCGACGATGAGGTCACGCAGGATTGCCGCCCACTCCATGACGAACACGTGCGACACCGAAGTGAACCCGGGCGCCGAGAACAGGCGCTTGGCGAACGAGCCCTCGCCCTGCACCGACATGTCCATCGCGGCATGGCCTTCCATCGACCCGGCGATGCCCTGCTCTGCCTGCACGCGGGCATCGTCGATGAGCCGGCTCCTGACGAACAACCGGAACAACACCGCGAGCACGACGATCATGATCGGGCCGCCCACGAACTCCGCGGCGGTGAACTGCCAGCCCATCAGCAGGGCCAGGATGATGCCGAGCTCGACGACGAGGTTGGTGGAGCCGATCTCGAACGCCATCGCGGCCGTGAAGTTGGCGCCCTTGCGAAACAGCGAGCGGGCCAGCGCCACTGCCGCGTACGAGCACGACGACGATGCCGCACCGAGCCCCGCCGCGATCGCCAGGGTTTTCGGCTTGTCGTCGCCGAGCAGGCGCACGATCGTCGACTTCCGGACGACAGCTTGCACCACTGCCGACAGCGCGAACCCGAGGATCAGCGCCCAGAGAATCTCCCACGTCATCGAACCGGCCAGGGCCAAGGCGTGACCGATCGCGGCGATTACGGCGTCCACCCCAGTGACGTTAACCCGTCAGCGGCAATCCGAATCGCCGAGCGAGGGGTTTGCGCGGAAAATCGGCCGGATCTCCTCGTCATGCCCCACGCTCGACGGAGGTTTAAACCGGGCTGCCAATGAAGTCGATGCCGGCGGTGATCGCCGGGCGGTGCCGCAGCATGCGGTAATGGGCCAGCTTTCCGAGCCCCTTGGTGGTCAGCAGCTGGGCACCGGGCCACGACGCAGCGAGTTTCTCGCTCGACGAATAGGGGCTGTCCGGGTCGTCCGGGTCGTGGACGAGCAGCAGCGGCGGGCGGCCCGCCCGCGCCGCGAGGTTGACCATGTTCGTCTCTTCCAGCGACATGCCGATCCGGCGCACCAGTCGCCTCTGCAGGCCGGCCCGGATCCGCGGGCCGAAGTTATGCCGGGCGGCGAACAGGTCCAGGTACATGGGGTAGTCGCCCATCGGCGCCAGCAGCACCAGGCGGCCGACCTTCGCGCCATTCACGGCCGCGGCCATGGTGGTCGCGTTGGCCCCGAGCGAATGCGCGACGACGGCGTGGGCCGGCCCGTGCTCCCGGATGACGGCCGCGACCGCATCGGCACATTCGATGGCGGTGGTGCGTCCCGGCGCGAGCGCACCCGGGTCGGACTCGTTGTGGCTGGGCAGGTCGAAGGCGATGACGCGGTAGCCGGCCGCCACGAGCGGCTTGACGAACATCCCCAGGTGGGGACGGCGCCCGCCCCAGCCGTGCACCAGGTACACCGGCGGTCCGTCGCCCCAGGATTCACCGACGACGCGGTGGCCGTCCCAGTGCGCTTCCAGCGGAGCGCCCGGCCCGACGCCAGGCGGCATGCGCAGACTCTGCTCGATGATCGGCGGCGTGCACCACAGCTCGGTGGCCCACCGGGATCCGATGGGCGGCACGAAACGCTCGAGCAGCGCGAACTGCTTGCGAATCTTCGGGTCTACCGGCGGTTGCACACCGGAGCCCTCTACGTCGAGCACGACGTCCTGATCCGAAGTGGACTCGACCATGCGTCAAATCCTAACGACCGCCCCGTGCGCGCATGCCGTACATCGGTCTCAGAGCGGGCGTCAGAGCGGAGTGAACCGCACCCGGTACATGGCGGGCCAATTCTTGCCGGTGAGCAGGAACTCCCCCGCGCCGACGTGCGCGATGCCGTTGAGTATGTCGGCGGGCTTGTGCGGCGCATCGAGCAGACCGTCGGCATACACCAGCGACGTGACGACGCCGGAGGTCGCGTCGATCTGGACGATCCTGTCGGCCGGAAACACGTTGGCCCAGATCTGGTTGTCGAAGCAGGTGAGACTGTTGAGCCCGGTTACCGGTTCTCCGTTGTGGGTGACCGTCATGACGCCCGTTTCGTGCATGTCGCCGAGCTGGTGGAAATGCAAGCGGGCCGACCCGTCGCTGCGGATCAGACGCTGACCGTCATTGCACAGCCCCCAGCCGTCGCCGTCTAGGGGAACTTCTCGCAGCATGGTCAGCGTGGCCTTGTCCCACTCGATGGCTACGCCGTTCTGGTAGGTCAACTGCCAGATGTGGTCACCGTCATCTGCAATTCCCTCACCGAAATATGCCGGCGGCAACGGCGCGGCGCGGCGCAGCTGGCCGGTGGCGGCATCCAACTCCCGCAACTGCGAGCGGCCGACCAGCCCCGAACTTTCGTAAACCGTTGCGCCGCTGCTGAATAACCCCTCGGTGAAAGCATCTGGGTCGTGGTCCAGACGGCTCACTACCGCCGGGCGCAACAGGGTCACGGTTCCGGAATCCGCCCGCGTCACCGGGGTTTCTGCGGACACGACGAGCAGTGCGATCAACAACGCACCTACCCGCCTCATGGCGGTGAAAGTATCACCCGAACCCCGTTCGACCCGGACGAGCGCGGCGCGGGGACCCGCTTCGCGACTGCACTGCGGCGACGCCGGCGAGGTGAGATCCGGCCACGTGCAATGCGTTTGACTTGCGGCTCCACCACCAACCTGTGTTTTTCCTTGAGGCAAGCTGAAGAAGTGATGGGAGTATCCGGATTAGCAGCGAAGCAACGATGAGATAACAGAGGCGCAACAAACGATTGGCTATATGACCCTGCGGCAAGGACCGAACGGGCACCAGGCACGTTGGGCCGCAACGAAAGCTGAGGCACCGCATGGCAAACCCGTCTCTCCTCAGGCCAGTGACCTTACTGTCACCGAAGCGCATCGCCGCCATCGCCGCAGCATCGATCTGCATGATCGCTGCGGTAGAGGTACAGCCGGCGCATGCCGACCCTGCCGAGATGGCTCCGCAGGTGTACGACAAGGTCAGCCGTGATGGGTGGCATCTGCAGATCAAGATCGATCATGAGTCGATCAATTCGGTGCCGAACCTGGCCGCGGCGGTGAACTCGCGGGAGGGCTTTGTGACCGCGTCGGGAACGGCGACCGCGACCGGTGGCTCGAGCCCGATCACCGACAGCATCTTCATCCTGGGGTACCAGTTGGGTTGCCAGTCCGACGTTTCGACCGGTCTGCAGCTCGGCGGTACCGGTGGCGCGGCGGGTTCGGCCGGGCTGCCATTGACCGGGGTCAGCGGCACGATCGGTGCGGCCGGGTTCGTGCAGACGGTGATCCAGCCGGGTGTGATCGTGGATCTGCCGTTGGCGAACATGGCACTGTCCGACAGTGGCACCGCGATGCTCGACATCGACAACATTCACATCAAGGCCGACGCCTGTGGTGGTGATGTCAACATTCGGTCCTATGCCTACCTGAGGATTTCGACTGCCAAGTCGCACACGGAGTTCGCGATCTACGGCGACCCGAGCAAGATCTGACGCAAGGGGAATCGAATCATCATGTCGCTCAAAGGACTAGGGCCGAAGGCGCTGGGTGTGATCCTGGGGTTGGTGGGGATACCGCTGGCGCCGGGGGTGGCCGATGCCCAGCCGCCGGCGCCGGTGTTGCCATGGTTCCCGGGTCCACCGGTCCCGGTGAGCCCGACCATGGGTAGCTACACGTTCGCCCCGAACTGGATCACCAGCCCTCCGCCGGCTGCGTACGACGCTCGCGGAGTCCGGGCGTCGGCCAGCGTCGACCCCGCCATGAACGCCGACGGCTTGCCCGGCAGCGCGTTGGGGCTGAGCCCCAACAAGGCCAATCTGCTGACCTCCAGCAGTACCCGGTACCGGATCGGGGCCGGGATGAGTCCGAACCCCACGCTGCCCACGGTGGCCCCGGGTACGAACATCGGGGCAGGCATGGAGGTTCCCACTCTCGAGGATCCGGGCGGTGCGGCACCGAAGACGGCACCGGGCGCCGAATCGGCGCAGCCGACCACCGCGCCCGTGGTGCCGGGGCAGCCGGCGCCGATCTTGGAGGCGGCCACCGGGCAGCCGGCGGCGGCCACGCCGACCTCGACACCGGAGCCGGCACCGTCGGGTCCGCCACCGGTTCAGGTGCCCGCCGGGGTGTCGCCGAGTTCGTGAAGCGACGCAACGGATTAGCCGGGGCCGGGGCGGTCGTGGCCGCCCTGGTTGCCGGCTGTTCGGCCCAGCACGGCGGGGCCCCCGGCACCACGGCGGCGGCGAGCTCGCCGTCGTCGGCAGCGTCATCGTCGCAGGCGGCGGGGCCGTGCACGCTGCCGCATTTCGGAAACCTCATCGAGTGGCTACACGAGCCCGGAGAGCCCGACCGCGCTATCCGAATCAGTGACATCGACGCGACCAAATGCGAACCGACACTGAACAATTGGACGGCCAACCTGGTCGAGCGCCCGGGTGTGTGCTACATGATCGGCTGGGAATCGGCCAATCCCGGGTACAACAACATGGCCGTACCGGCGCCGCGGTTGCCCAAGGCCATGGACACCATCGGCGACGGTTGCTGACAACCGACAACGCAAAGGAGCCTGGAATGCGCATGACCGCCACCAGAATCGGATGGGCCATCACCGCCGCCATGACGGCGGCGTGCCTGGCCGGCACCGGGCCCGCGGCAGCGCGACCAGGCTCCGACTTTCGGCAAGCCCCGCCACAGAGCTGCTCGGAAGCCAATGTCAGCGGGGGCACAGCCTCCTACATTCCGGTGGCCGGGGACCCCACCGCCTACCAGAAGTGCGGGCCCGCCGGCCCCGTCGGCATCAAGCACTGCCAGAGCGGGTCGGCGTTCGACAGCTCCACCGGTTACTGCGTCGCCTCACAAGGCACGGGTGCGACCCTGAGCGTGGATGCGGTGTGGCAGGAAGGCGACGGCGCCGACTGCCAGATGGGCTGCCCACCCAAACCCATCAAGGTGCGCTTGACCTACAGCGGCACCACCGTCGGCATGGCCTCGGTGACCCTGGTCGACCCGACCTCCCCGAACAACGCCTGGGGCGGATCAGCGAGCGCACTCACGGGTGATGGCGCAACACATTCGGTGGTGATCACCGCCAACAAACTCACCCCCACCGCCGCGGACTGGGTGCTCAAACCCGGCACCACCGTCGCCGTGCAGGGGTACCTCACCGACGGCAAGGCCAACCCCGATGGCGACCCCACCGTCGCCATCGCAACGCTCAACCAGACCATCGCCGCCACCACCAAACCAGCGGGCGCCGACAGCACCACGAAACCGACGGGTGCCAACAGCGCAACGGCGTGAGAGCGCGGCGCCTGCCGGCCACCCACGATCACCCACGTGTGCAACACCACAACGCCCGGTCCACTCGCGCAGCTGAGCTACCCCGACCACGCGCCGGGGTAGCCGGGACGATCCCCCGCACCCAGCAGGTCGATACCGCGTCGCCGGCTTCTCTCGTGATCTCCTCGCACTGAGTGCACAAACACGTCAGGCCCCCTCGAAAGGGGGCCTGATCAGTGTGGCAGGTACAGGATTCGAACCTGTGTAGGCTTTCGCCGACGGATTTACAGTCCGCTCCCATTGGCCGCTCGGGCAACCTGCCGGGTTTGTCGCCTTCCGGTACCCCGGGTTTGGCGCGAGTAGCAGAGTACAACGAAGATGTACCGAACACGAAAACGGGCTCCTGAGCAGGGGCGGATATACGAAAGAGGCAATCCAATGGCGGATTCATCGTTCGACATCGTCAGCAAGGTCGACCGACAGGAGGTCGACAACGCCCTGAACCAGGCCGCCAAGGAGCTGTCCACCCGCTTCGACTTCCGTGGCACGGACACCACCATCGCCTGGAAGGGCGATGAGGTCATCGAGCTGGTCAGCTCGACCGAGGAGCGCGTCAAGGCCGCGGTCGATGTGTTCAAGGAGAAGCTGGTTCGCCGCGACATTTCGATGAAGGCCTTCGACGCCGGCGATCCGCAGCCCAGCGGCAAGACCTACCGCGTCTCGGGCACGCTGCAGCAGGGCATCAGCAGCGAGCAGGCCAAGAAGATCACCAAGATCATCCGCGACGAGGGCCCCAAGGGCGTCAAGGCGCAGATTCAGGGCGACGAGATCCGGGTGTCCAGCAAGAAGCGCGACGACCTGCAGGCCGTCATCGCGCTGCTCAAGGGCGCCGACCTGGACGTGGCGCTGCAGTTCGTCAACTACCGCTAGCGCTCACGAGTCGCTGTTCAACTCCTTGTCCAGGTGGGTGCCGATGTTCTTGCTGTCGCCGTGATGATTGGTCGTGTTGCGGCATTCGCCGTACAGCTTGAACGCGAGCCGACTTTCGCCCTGGTAATACTCGATGTTGATCGCGACGCCGTCCCGGTTGATGGTGCCGCCGTACATGTGCTGTGTGGGTAGCTTGTCCGACCAGCCCACGGCCAACATGGCGGTCTTGACCTGCTCGGCATAGTCGTGGCCGCTGACGCCCGGAGGTAGTTGCGCACTCATCTCGATATACCCGCGGTTCGGTGGCGCACCATCGTCATTGCAGGACTCGAGATAGCCACCACCGGTAACGTCTTGCAGCCCAGCCACTTTCCGCAACTGCCGGCCGGCGTTGATGACTTGGGCCATGGACTCTTCATCGGTCATCGGGTGCGCTGGACGATCACTTCGGGGAAGCAAGCCACATCCTCCTAACATCAGGGCACACGCGACAGCCGCTGTACCGACGCGATATCGACTACTTGTAATCATGGTCGTTCTTCACCGTCTCACCTGGGCGATTGGATTCGGGATCCGAATATGCCGCGGTCCCGGGAATGGGTATGTCGACGTGAGGCACCGGGACGTCGATACCGAACGGCAGGTCGACATGGTCGGGCGTCGAGAAGGTCGGCCGATGCCGGTCCTCGGCCAGTAGTCCGTCGGTCGCAAGGCGTTCGCTGTGCCCGCTGGCGATATCGGTCATGGCCCGCAACGACTCACTGCCCATGTCGTAGTACCTCGAGTGATCGTGAAAGCTCCAGCCGGTTTCGCCGGCCACCTCGGCCCGGAACCGGGTGGCGCCGAATCCCTCCGCCGATGGATCGGTCCCCAGACCGGCCACCGGCCCCAGCGGATTACCGAGCTCGGCGTTCAGCCATTGCGCCGCCCCCGGTCCGCCCATACCCAGTCGGGCGACGGGATCAGTCGACGCGGCGCCGACATACACCTGACCGCCGTTGACGTGGAAGTCCGCTGCGCTATGCGCCAAATCTGTTCCAGGACAGCCAATCAACACGACATCATTGACTTTCATGCCGCTACCCGCACACGCATCGGCAACCGTGGTGGACCCGTAAGAGTGACCCATCACCGTCACGTGCGACGTACCCAGATGCGTCGCGGCCAGCCCGTTGACGTCGGCCGCCAGTAGGTCGCCGCCCTGCCGGGCCAGGGTCGGGTTCGCGATCCGTGGATCGGTGAAGCTGTCGGGCGCGTCATAGCCCATCCACATCATCACCGCGGTGGAGCGGTTCGGGTCGGCCAGCCTCGCCTGGTCGTATACGTGAATCGCATCGTCATGGCCGTCGGCCAGCCAGCCGTCATGGACGCTGCTGCCGGTGCCGGGCACGATCACCGTCGTGTTGTTCGCGGTGTCGGGGTTTCCGAGGCAGATGGCTGCCCGCCCCTGCCCACCGTCCGCCTCCGGTTGGTAAGCCCACAGCATGACCGGACGTTCCCTCCTCGAGTCGGTGCCGGAGCCGCGTTGGTGCGCGAGACCTTCGCTGGTCCGCCGGGCGTTGTAGAACCGCGTGGCGTCGGTTTGCGTCAGCCCGAACCGGCCGGGGTCCTTGAGGACGTCGTCCTCGGAGACGTGATTGCGGCCCGCGACGTCGCGGACGCGGTTCAGGTCGTCGTTCATCACCTGCTGATTGACCGCGTCCCGAGCACTCGCCGGGACACCGTTGAGGTTGCCCAATTCCGGCGGATGCCGGGCGATCAGCTGCTGTCGTTGCTCCGGTGTCAGTGCGGTCCACCACTTGTCGACGTCCTCGGGGTTGGTCCCCGGGGGCGGAATCTGGATCTCCTGCCCGCCGATATTCACCGGCGCCGAGGGTTTCTGGCCTTGTACGGCCTGGTCGATGGCCGTGGCAGTGAGTGTGTCGGTGGTGTCGAAGGCCTTCAACTGCTCCTGAATGGACGTCGTGAAGAACTCCGCCATCTTCTTGAGGGGCCCGGTGTCCCCGATCAGCCACTGCTGCGGTGTGACCACGCCATCGTCGCTGACGGAAAACCCGAGTTTGATCGCGGTGTCGACGAATTCCAGAAGGGTGCTGCGCAGCGAGGTCAGCTGATTTCCGCCGTCGGTCAGCGCCTTGCTCAGCTTGTCCAGCCTGGCGCGGTAGGCCTCCTGCTCGTCGATCAGCTTCTGCGCCTTGGCGATCGCGGCATCGCTCGCCTGCCCCTGCCAGTTCGCTTTCAAGTCGGCCAGTTGGCGGCGCTCGACGCCGATGGCGATCTCCAATGCGGCCGACGTGGTCCGCACGTCATCGGCAGCATCGAGCATCGCCCCCGGCTTTGCCGCGCGCACGCGCGACACTGTCACCGTCACTACTGCCGCACCCCCTCGGCGCTCGCTCCTCCGATCGTCGCACAGCGTGCGGGTACCAACCGACACAACATCCAATTCGCACCACCGGCCGGACACTCCGTCAATCCCGTCGCTCCGCTCGCCCAGGCGACATAACCTGGTCGCCATGGCACCAGCGCAGCGCGAACCGACCGTCGTCGTCCTTGGTGGCGGATCCTGGGGCACCACGGTGGCCGCCATCTGTGCTCGCCGCGGCCCGACGTTGCAGTGGGTGCGGTCCGAGGAGACCGCCGCCGACATCAACGAAAAGCACTGCAACAGCCGATATCTGGGCGACGGGGTGGCGCTGCCCCCATCGCTGCGGGCAACCACCGATTTCTCCGAAGCGGCGGGCTGCGCCGACGTCATCGTGATGGGAGTGCCGTCGCACGGCTTCCGCAACGTGCTGGGCGAGCTGGCGAAGGAACTGCGGCCGTGGGTTCCGGTGGTATCCCTGGTCAAGGGCCTGGAGCAGGGCTCCAACATGCGGATGAGCGAGATCGTCGACGAGGTGCTGCCCGGGCACCCGGCCGGGATTCTCGCCGGACCCAACATCGCCCGCGAGGTCGCCGAGGGCTACGCCGCCGCAGCGGTGCTGGCCATGCCGGACCAGCACCTCGCCGCCAATCTCGCGACATTGTTCCGCACCAGGCGTTTTCGCACCTACACCACCGACGATGTGGTGGGTGTCGAGATGGCCGGTGCACTCAAGAACGTCTACGCGATCGCCGTCGGCATGGGGTATTCGCTCGGCATCGGCGAGAACACCCGCGCCCTGGTGATGGCCCGGGCAGTGGCCGAGATGTCACGACTGGGCGTGGCGATGGGCGGCGACCGCGACACCTTCGCGGGCCTGGCCGGCATGGGTGACCTGATCGTCACCTGCACCAGCCAGCGCAGCCGCAATCGGCACGTCGGCGAACAGCTGGGGCAGGGCAAGACCGTCGCCGAGATCATCGAGTCCATGAACCAGGTCGCCGAGGGCGTCAAGGCCGCGAGCGTGATCATGGAGTTCGCCGAGAAGCACGGGCTCAGCATGCCGATCGCCCGCGAGGTGGACCGCGTCGTCAACCACGGCTGCACGGTGGAGGACGCCTATCACGGCCTGATGTTCGAGAAGCCCGGTCACGAGGTGCACGGCTCGGGGTTCTGACCTCAGCGCGCGCGGCACGAGACGGCGATCAATTGGCGTAGGGGTTACGGTCTTTCGGCCTGTCCAGCAACGGATTCGACTCGTTGACGATGAAGCTGCCCGACGGGCTGACCACGAAGCCGGACTGGTCGAAGCTGTTGACGCACGCCGTCATGGTGCCATCGGTGCCGCAGGTGATGTTGCGGTAAGTGATCCGGGAACCGGCCGGCAGGGTCTGCACGGGACCGGGCATCTCGCCGACGTACTTCGGTCCGGTCAAGGTGTTGAACGCCGGCGCACCGACCTGTTGGCCGACGACCACGTTGGCGCCGTCCGGTGCCCCCGGCAGCGGTCCGCTGCAGCCGTACTCGCCTTCGTTGCGGCGCATGATGCAGGTCAGACCACCGGGAGCCTGGAACATATAGAACGTGCCGTCCTTGCCGGCGTACGTCGACGGGCTGACGGGCTTGAATCCGTTCAGGTTCGGCGCGGCGGGCCCCGGGGGCGGGGGCACCGGCTCGGGCGGCGGATCGGCCGCGGCAACGCCCGGCACCAACGAGATCGCCCTAGCGGCCGCGACCACACCGATCAGGAATCTGCTCAACACCCGCTCAGAGTAAAACCTCGGCCCCACGCCCCGCAGCGTCAGTGGCAAATCACTTGCAGCCCAGGTCGACGTAAACCGTGGTGGTCTGGCCACGCAGTCTGCCTCCCTGACTCGAAAGTTCGCGACCATGCCGGACGGCGGTGACGGTGCATTTGTCGATGGATCCGCTGCCGACCCGGGATTCGATCACCCGGAAACCCTCGTTCTGCAACCGATGGATGGTCTGGGTCGCCGACTCGCCTGGGGCGGGCGGCGTCACCGGACGCGCCGCGGCCGGGGCGGCCAGCGCAACCATCAATGCCAGGACGATTCCGGTTCCGACGGGGATCTTGGTGGGATTCTTCATTGTTTTCCCTCTCCCGCATTCAGCGCCGATAGCACTGAATCAATGAGTTCAGCGTAACCACGGAAATCACCGAAAAGGGAATTCTCAGGCCGAACACATACGGGCAGCCGCGCGCTTCAAGACGAATACAGGCGAAACTCAAATATTCGATTCGGACGTACGCGGGTCGTGCGATTCGCCAACCATCACAAACTCGCCGAGGTCCCGGATCATCGGCAGCCGCACCCGGAAAACCGTTCCCGCAGTGTTTGATTCGACTTTGACCCGGCCGTCGTGCGCCTTGACGATCGTCGAGACGATGGCCAGGCCCAGACCCGTGCTGCCGAGCGTGCGAGAACGCGACTTGTCGGCGCGCACGAATCTGTCGAACAAAATCGGCAACAATTCTTCGTCAATTCCCGGGCCGTCGTCGGCGACCGTCAATTCCACATATCCGGGACCTGGCATCAAACTGGTCGTGACCGTCACTCCCGCCGGGGTGTGCACCCTGGCATTGGCCAGCAGGTTGCCGACCACCTGATGCAGCCGCGACGGGTCACCACGTACCCACACCGGCACGTCAGGGATGCGGGTGCGCCACCGGTGCACCGGCGACGACACCGCGGCATCGTTGACAGCGTTGATCACCAGGTCGCCCAGGTCGACGTCGTCCGTCTCCAGGTCCTGGCGCTCTTCCAGCCGGGAGATCAGCAGCAGGTCCTCCACCAGACCGGACATCCGGTGCGCCTCGGACTCGATGCGGGCCAACGCGTATTCGGTGGTCTCCGGCAGCGAGGCGCTGTCCTGGCGGGTGAGCTCGGCGTAGCCACGGATGGCGGCCAGCGGGGTCCGCAACTCATGACTGGCGTCGGTGAGGAACTGCCGGGTGCGACGGTGCGACGCGGCGAGTTCGGCCAGCGCACTGTCGACGTTGTCCAGCAGCTTGTTGAGGGTGTCCCCCACAATGCCGACCTCGGTGCGCGGGTCGGTGTCCTCCGGCCGGACGCGTTCGGTGATGCGGTGGTCCTCGCTGTCGAATTGGCGCCTCGCCACCTTGGCCGCGGTCGAGGCCACCCGACTCAGCGGCCGCAGCGCATAATTCACGACCGCAATGGTGCCGACGGCCGTCAGCGCGATGGCCAGCAGCGTCATGACGGCGACGGCGACCGTCTTACGCGCCACCACATTGTTGGCCTCTTCCATGGACACCCCGGAGACCAGCACGTCACCGTCTCCGACGTCCTCGCCCGCCATTCGGTACCAACCGAGCCGCGGCAGTTTGACCGACCGGGGCCCGAGGTTGGTCCACTGTTGCCCGCTGACCGCCTTGACCACGTCTGCCGGGACCGGTTTCGGCTCGCCGTCGGGGAACACCGCCGACTGCACGACGACGCCCTTGTGCACGACGGCGATGAGATTGCCGGGAGCCTGGCCGCCAAAAGCGGTCAGGCCGTCCTCTCCGGCATCGATCGGATGTGCCGGGTCGCCGCGCTTGATCTCGAGCCGGTCATACGAATGGCCGAGAGCATCGAGCGACCGGTCCAGTTCCCCGTCGCTCATCGCCGACACGTAGCTGTGCAGGCTGTATACCGACAACACCCCGACCGTCAGCAGCACCACGGTGACCAGGGAGGTGACACCGAGTACGAGACGACGGCGCAGGGTCCGTGGACGCCACCACGGCACCCTGACTGGCACTTTGGCCGGATTTCGGGCAAGCACTCGAGTCGGCACCCGGGTCACGCGCGTCACCTCGGGCAGGTTAGTCCTCCGCGTCGGCAGGGCGCAGCATGTAGCCCACGCCGCGCACTGTGTGGATCATCGGTTCGCGGTCGGTGTCGATCTTCTTGCGCAGATACGAGATGTACAGGTCGACGATGCTGGACTTGCCGCCGAACCCGTAGTTCCACACCCGGTCGAGGATCTCGGCGCGGGCGATGGCGCGTCGCGGGTTGCGCATGAGGTACCGGAGCAGTTCGAACTCGGTGACGGTCAACGCGATGGGCTCACCGCCGCGCGTCACTTCCCGGCTGGCACCGTTGAGCACCATGTCACCGACCTTGAGCACCTCGTCGGATTCGGGCGCCAGGTGGCTGGAGCGGCGCAGCAGCCCACGCAGCCGCGCCACGAGCTCTTCGAGGCTGAACGGCTTGGTCATGTAGTCGTCGGCACCGGCGGTCAACCCAGTGACCCTGTCCATCACCGAATCCCGCGCGGTCAGAAAAAGCGTCGGTGTGTAGCCCTCGGCCGCGCGCACCCGCTGCAGCAACTGCAGGCCGTCGGTGTCGGGCAGCATGATGTCCAGCACCACGAGGTCCGGTTCCATCTCACCGAACTTGGTGACGGCGTCACGGCCGTTGTGGGCGACCTCGACAACCCAGCCCTCGTAGTGCAGCGCCATCTTGACCAGGTTGGTCAGCGCCGGCTCGTCGTCGACGAGCAACACCCGGATGGGAGATCCGTCGGCACGTTCCATGCGCGGCAGCTGGCCGAGCACTGCGGCTCGGGGATGGCGCTCTCGTGGTGGTACCGACATCGTTGTCATTCTTCCATTGTGTTGAGAACACAGAAACTTGTCACTGCGTTCATACCGAGTTCAAATATTAGTCCCTACATATGACCCACGTCACTCAAGCGGTCCGATGTGATGCATGAGAGTCGTTGCCATACAGCAATTTTGACCGGCCGGGCCACGATCTCCAGCGTACCGACACGGCCCACACCAGCCCGTAGCCCAGGATCGACAACCGATCAACGCTTCCGCGCGCCAAGAAAATTTGCGTTCTCTATGCGTACTCGCCCTCGCCTTGCGGCCCTGTCGGGCGATAAATACTCTCGCACTTAGCAATTGGCGCAGCCTGTTATCGGTGACCGCCGAAACAATATGAAACATGTTGTGTTGCAACATGTTCAATCGACAACGGCGTCGGCGGGCGCGCGGACCGAAACCCGCGCCGCGTATCTGCACATGTGTCCACCGGACAACCATCGGAGAACGGAAACCTAGGCATGCTAGAAACCGCCCCGCCGGCAAAGGGTTTGCGCGCCATACTGCGCTACGACCTGCCTGCGTCACTTGTCGTATTCCTGGTGGCATTGCCACTGTCGCTCGGCATCGCCGTCGCCTCCAACGCGCCGATCCTGGCCGGCATCATCGCCGCCATCGTCGGCGGCATCGTCGCCGGTGCGCTCGGCGGCTCGCCGTTGCAGGTGAGCGGGCCGGCCGCCGGCCTCACCGTCGTCGTGGCCGGACTGATCGCCGAATTCGGCTGGGCAGTCACATGCGCCATCACCGTCGGTGCCGGCATTCTGCAGATCCTGTTCGGCTTGAGCCGGGTGGCCCGCGCGGCGCTGGCCATCTCCCCTGTCGTGGTGCACGCCATGCTGGCCGGCATCGGCATCACCATCGCGCTGCAGCAGCTGCACGTGCTGCTGGGCGGCAAATCCAACAGCAGCGCGTGGGAGAACATCGAGCAGCTGCCCGCCGGGCTGATGAATATCCATGGCCCCGGATTCCTGCTCGGCATGCTGGTCATCGTCACGCTGGTGGCCTGGCGCTGGGTGCCGGCCCCGATCAACCGGGTCCCCGGTCCGCTGGTCGCCATCGTCGGCGTGACAGCGCTCTCCGTCCTGCTGCCGTTCGACGTCAAGCGAATTCAGATCAACGGCTCGCTGCTGGACTCGCTGTCGCTGCCCACCCTGCCCACGGGCGACTGGGACGGCATCATCGCCGGCGTGCTGACCGTCGCCCTCATCGCCAGCGTCGAGAGTCTGCTGTCGGCGGTCTCGGTCGATCGCATGCACAACGGTCCCCGCACCAACTTCGACCGGGAGCTCATCGGCCAGGGCACGGCCAACGCCATCTCCGGCGCCATCGGCGGCCTGCCCGTCACCGGCGTCATCGTGCGCAGCTCAACCAACGTCACGGCCGGCGCCAAGACCCGGGCGTCGGCGATCCTGCACGGTTTCTGGATTCTGTTGTTCGCGGTGCCATTCGCCGGCCTGGCACAGATGATCCCGACGTCGGCGCTGGCCGGCCTGCTGATCGTCATCGGCTGCCAGCTGGTCAAGAAGGCGCACATCGAAACCGCCCGGCGCACAGGCGATATCGCGGTCTACGCGATCACGGTGCTCGGCGTCGTCTTCCTCAACCTGCTCGAGGGTGTGCTGATCGGCCTCGGCCTGGCGGTCGCCCTGACCGTGTGGCGCGTGATCCGGGCCAAGATCGTCACCGAGCACATTGCCGGCAACGACTGGCGCATCGTGATCGAGGGCTCCGTCAGCTTCCTGTCGCTGCCACGCCTCACCTCGGCACTCGCGGCGGTGCCGACGGGCTCCGACGTCACCATCGAGTTGTCGGTCGACTTCATCGACCACGCCGCCCACGAGACCATCGACGAGTGGAAGCGCCAGCACATCGCCGGCGGCGGCTCCGTCGAAATCCATGAGCACGGCACCGCCGAATTGGACAACGCGGCAGCCGGCCCGCCGACCCGCACCTTCACCCCGTTCGACAAGCGGTCCGGTGTCGTCCCGTGGAAGTCGCGGCCGCAGACCAACTCCGTCATGGACGGCCTGGAGGCCTACCACCGCCGCACCGCGCCGATGCTCCGCCCGCACATGGAAGAGCTGGTCCACACCCAGAAGCCGCAGACGCTGTTCATCACGTGCGTCGACTCGCGAGTCGTGCCCAACGTGATCACCAGCAGCGGTCCCGGCGACCTGCTCACGGTCCGCAACGTCGGCAACATGATCCCGGAGGGGCGCGCCGACGCCTCGATCGAAGCGGCCATCGCCTTCGCCGTCGACGTGCTGCAGGTCTCCTCGATCGTGGTGTGCGGCCACTCCAGCTGTGGTGCCATGACGGCGGTGCTGAGCGGCGATCACGGCCATGACGAGCACCTGCACACCTGGCTGGAGCACGGTGACGTCACGCTGCGTGCCTTCGACGAGGGCCGCCATCCCGTGGCCCAGGCCGCGGCCGACGAGGGGTTCGGCATCGTCGACCAATTGTCGATCGTCAATGTCGCCCTGCAGACGCAGAGCCTGACCGCCCACCCGCTGGTCCGCGAGCGGCACCGCGCCGGTGACCTCGAGGTGATCGGGTTGTTCTACGACATCGGCACCGCCGCTGCCCTGCGGGTGACGCCGGTCGGCGTCGACCGCCTGATCGAGGTGGCTGAATAAAACCTGGTTGATCCTGCGCCCAGGGCCGTAAACCGCGAAAGCGGCAGGCCCTGGGCGCAGTGTCATTTCATGCACAGCAGCAGGAATGCGCGTCCGGCAGCTCGCCGCGTGGTGTTGGGCCGCCGGACCGCCGGTCGCCCCTGCAGCGCCCGCGGCGTCCGTTGACCCTGTAATTAGGGCGCAAAAAGCCGAGTAACGACGACCCTCAATGCAGAGTCAACGCAGCATCACCCCGCACATCCGTTGAGCCCGAACCCAGGCCACAAAAGTGCACGTAGCGAAGGCCCTCGGCGCAGGGTCGGGGCGGGAAACCAGTGCGCTACCGCCCGGCCATGCGCTCCAGGCGCGCGATCCGGTCCTCGATGGGCGGGTGGGTCGAGAAGAGCTTGCCGATCTTCTCGCCGGCGCGGAACGGGTTGGCGATCATCAGGTGGGCCTGGTCGGCCAGCTGCGGCTCAGGGGGCAACGGGGCCTGTTGCACGCCGGCGGTGATCTTGCGCAATGCGCTGGCCAGCGCCAGCGGGTCGCCCGTCAACTCGGCGCCCGACTGGTCGGCCTGGTACTCGCGCGAGCGCGACACCGCGAGCCGGATGATGGTCGCGGCCAGCGGACCCACGATCGAAAGAACCAGCAGGACAAAGGGATTGGGCCGGTCGTCACGGTCGCCGCCGAACATGCCGATGAAGTACGCGACGTTGACCAATGCCGTCACCACCGACGCCATGGCGCCCGCGACGCAGGAGATCAGGATGTCGCGGTTGTAGACGTGCGACAGCTCATGTCCGAGCACGGCGCGCAGCTCGCGCTCAGTGAGGAGGTTCAGGATGCCCGTGGTGCAGCACACCGCGGCGTTGCGGGGGTTGCGCCCGGTGGCGAAAGCGTTGGGCGCGGCGGTGTCGCTGATGTACAGCTGCGGCATCGGTTGCCGTGCGGTGGTGGCCAGCTCGCGGACGATCCGGTACATCGCGGGCGCCTGCATCTCGCTCACCGGCTGCGCGTGCATGGCCCGCAACGCCATCTTGGCGCTGTTGAAATAGACATAGGCGTTCATGCCGATGGCGAACAGCACCGCCAGGTACATGATGTTCTTGCCGAACAACGAGCCGATCAGCACGATGAGCGTCGAGAAGCCCACAAGCAGCGCGAACGTCTTCACGGTGTTCGCGTGGGGATTCCACGTCATCGGCTACCTCCTCCAAGCGCAGTCAGTACTCAGCACAGTCCAACTCACTGCAAATTAACGCTCGGCGGACGGCACCTGGTTCCGCGGTTTCCCGATCGGCGGTCAGCCGTGGCGGTCAGCGGTGTATTCGACCAGGTTGAGCAGGGCCAACCGGCCCGGCAGGTCCGGGAGATTGTCCAGCTCGGCGCGAGCGTCAGCGGCGAACCGCTGGACGGTGCGCTTGGCCTCGGCCATGCCGTCGGACGCCCGCAGCAACCCCAGCGCCTCGGCGAGTTCGTCGTCGTTGTCGATGGGCGTGGCCAGCAGCTCGCGCAGCCGGTCGGCGTCGGACCCGGAGCCGCGCAGCGCGTACAGCACCGGCAGGGTGTGCACACCTTCGCGCAGGTCGGTGCCCGGCACCTTGCCCGACTCGTCAGGATCGCTGTCGATGTCGATGATGTCGTCGGAAATCTGGAAGACGGTGCCGACGATGCCGCCGAGCCGGCTCAGCCGCTCGATCTGCTCTTCGCCGGCGCCCGAGAACGTCGCACCGAAGCGGCCGGATGCCGCGATCAGGCAGGCGGTCTTCTCGTACACGACCTTCAGGTAGTGCTCGACCGGGTCGGCGCCTTCGACAGCGCCGCGGGTCTCACGCATCTGACCCGTCACGAGCTGGGCGAACGTGTCGGCGATGACGCGGACCGCGTCCGGTCCCAGCCGGGACACCAGGCGCGAGGCGGTGGCGAACAGGTAGTCACCGGCGAGGATCGCGATGTTGTTGCCCCAGCGCGCGTTGGCACTGTCCGCACCGCGCCGCACCTGGGCCTCGTCCATGACATCGTCGTGGTACAGCGTCGCCAGGTGCACCAGCTCGATCACGGCACCGGCGATCGCGACGTCGTTGTTGTCGGGATCAGGCCCCAGCGACGCAGACAGCACGGTGAACAGCGGACGGAAGCGCTTGCCACCGGCCTGGAACAAGTGCTGGACGGCCTCGGCCATCAGCTCGTCGGCTTTGCCCAGCTCGGTCGACATGAGGTCTTCGATACGCGCCACCGCGTCACGAACCTGCGCGGCGAAGGCGGCGTCACCAAAGTCCACGCCCGCGACCACTGTCGCTGGTGTCTTCATGGGTCCAACATACTGGGCGGCATGGTCGTGCACGCAGATGTGGTCGTGGTCGGAGCCGGGCCGGCAGGGTCCGCCGCTGCCGCCTGGGCGGCGCGCCGTGGCCGCGACGTCTTGGTCATCGACTCCGCGCAGTTCCCCCGGGACAAGGCCTGCGGCGACGGGCTGACGCCGCGGGCCATCGCCGAACTGCGTGAGCTGGGGCTCGGGGCGTGGCTCGACGGCCGCGTCAGCCATCACGGGCTGCGCCTGGCCGGCTTCGGCGCGCAGCGCGAGGTGCGCTGGCCCGGGCCGTCTTTCCCGGCCACCAGCAGCGCAGTGCCCCGCACGGAGCTCGACGACCGGATTCGGCAGGTCGCCGCTGACTCCGGCGCGAAGATGCTGCTCGGCGTCAAGGCCGTTGGGGTCGAGCACGACGCCAACGGCCGGGTGGGCACGCTCACGCTCGACGACGGCCAGGAGATCGGTGTCGGCGAATTGATCGTGGCCGACGGCGCCCGCTCGACGCTGGGCCGGGTGCTGGGCCGGCAGTGGCATCAGGAGACCGTGTATGGGGTGGCGATTCGCGCGTACGTCGAGACGCCGCGGCACGCCGAGCCGTGGATCACGTCGCACCTGGAGCTGCGCTCGCCCGAAGGCATCCGGGGCGAGCGAAGCGCCGGGAAAGGCGCCATCCTGCCGGGCTACGGCTGGATTTTCCCGCTGGGCAACGGTGACGTGAACATCGGCGTGGGTGCGCTGGCCACCGAGAAGCGGCCGGCCGACGCCGCGCTGCGCCCGCTGCTGGCCCACTACACGAACCTGCGCCGCGACGAATGGGGCTTCGAGGGCCAGCCGCGGATGGCCAAGTCGGCCCTGCTGCCGATGGGCGGCGCGGTGTCCGGAGTGGCGGGGCCGAACTGGATGCTGATCGGCGACGCGGCGGCGTGTGTCAACCCGCTCAACGGTGAAGGCATCGACTACGGCCTGGAGACCGGGCGGCTGGCCGCGGACCTGCTGGGCTCCGGTGACCTCAGCGTGGCCTGGCCGGCGGTGCTGCAGGACCACTACGCCGCGGGGTTCTCGGTGGCCCGCCGACTGGCAATCCTGTTGACCCTGCCGAAGTTCCTGCCGTTGACGGGGCCGGTCGCGATGCGGTCGCAGTACCTGATGACGGTCGCGGTCCGGG
Source organism: Mycobacterium sp. FW102-FHT13B02 (assembly GCF_058790275.1). NCBI lineage: Bacteria > Bacillati > Actinomycetota > Actinomycetes > Mycobacteriales > Mycobacteriaceae > Mycobacterium > Mycobacterium sp. FW102-FHT13B02. The sequence goes on along the minus strand of NZ_JBYTCM010000008.1, from coordinate 119,071 downwards.
CCATGGGCAACCTGGTGACCGAAGAGGACACCGACATGATCGCCCGCATCTGGCGCCGCGCCGGCCGAGGCTCGCGCCTGCTGGATCAGCGCAAGCCGTTCAGCTGAGCGACCGCGCGAAACCGACGATGTCGCGGACGGTGGCGGCGAACACGTCGGGCATGGCACCGGCCAGCAGGATGTCACCGGCGTGGCAGGTGCCGGCGACGATCCGGCCGACGACGCTGACGCCGGCCGCCGCCAGCCGCCGGTAGTAGATCAGCCCCTCGTCGCGCAGCGGGTCGAGTTCGTTGACCGAGATGACATGTGGCGGAAGGCCTTCCAGCTCCAGATCGGAGGCCTCCGCGGCCCAGCAGATGCCGTCCTGCGCGTGCTCCTGATCCGGGTCGTAGACCGAACCAAGCAGCGCCAGCTGCAGGCGGCTGATGAAGTACTGGTCGTTCTCGCGCAGCGACGTCAGCTCGTCGGTGTCCTCCAGCCACCGGTTGGAGATGTAGGGGCACTGGGCGTAGACGCCGGCGATCTCGCCGATCCAGCCTTCCCGCTTGGCCTTCAGCGCGACCGTCAGGGTCAAGTTCCCGCCGCCGGACTCCCCCGCCACGATGAGGTGACTGATGTCGAGCTCATCTTTGTGCGCTACCGCCCACCGGACGGCGTCCGCGCAGTCGTTCAGCCCGGCCGGGAATGGGTGCGGGCCGAGCGCACCGCCCGAATTGCGGAACTCGACACCGATGACGACGAGGCCTGCGGCCGCGAGGTTTTCGCGCAGCCGCAGGTACTGGACGTCGGCGGCACTGCAGATCGCCATGCCGCCGCCGTGCAGGTGCACAAGGCCCGGCAATGGCCCGTCGGCGTCGGTGGGCCGGCTGATGAACAGCGTGATGTCGTTGCCGTCGACGCCCGCGATGGTGGTGGTCGTGGTGGTGACGCCCTCGGCGGCGGGTGCCTGCTCGCCGAACATCTTCAGTACGGCGCCGGTCCCCTGCTCGGCGAACGAGACGAACTCCAGACGCTGCGCCAGCGGGGCATCGACCGTCAGGTCCGCTTCGGGGAGCCGCCCGTCCATCCCGAAGGCGGCGAGAGCCTTGACCATGCGCGGGTCGGCGCGAGGGTCGGTGCCGATGGTGCGGTCAGGGTCAGCGAGGCGTCCATAGGGCATGGCCCCATCTTGGTGCCGAACGCGAACGTGGTCGCGACTTTGCGAAAAGTCGCGACCACGTTCACCGAAGGCGGAAAGTTACCGGTATTCGCAGAGGTACGCGGTCTCGACCTCGACCCGGACGCCGAACTTGCTGTCGGCGGGCACGGTGAATTTCGTTCCGGCGGCGAAGGTCTCCCACTCGTCGCTGCCGGGCAGCTTGACGGTCAGCGCGCCGGACACGATGTGCATGATCTCGAGGCTGGAGGTGCCGAATTCGTATTCGCCGACGGCCATGACGCCGACGGTCGCGGGGCCTTCGGCCGGCGCGAAGGCGATCGACGCAACCTTGCCATCGAAGTACTCATTGACCTTGAACAACTGGGACTCCTCGAACTCAGGTGAGGGGTCAGGATATCTGGGGCCTCGGAGCCTCCGGTGCTCACATCCGGCGGCCACCGTTGACCCCGATGACCTGGCCGGTGACGTAGGAGGATTCGTCCTGGCACAGGAACATCGCGGCATTGGCGATGTCGTCAGGCCGGCCGGCGCGGCGCACCGGAGTGATCTTGGCGAAGTGTTCCAGCGAGTCGGTGAACCGGCCCTCGTCGATCGCCTTCTCGAGCATCGGCGTGACGACCATGCCCGGCGGGATGGTATTGACGGTAATTCCCTTGGGGCCCAACTCAAGTGCCAGACTCTTGGTGAATCCGATGACCCCGGACTTCGAGCTCACATAGGCCGCCATGTAGGACTGTCCGCCCTGCGCGCTCGACGACGAGATGTTGACGATGCGGCCCCATTTGGCCGCCAGCATGTCCGGAAGGATCACCTGCGTGCAGATGAACGGGCCCCGCAGATTGACCGCCATCACCTTGTCCCACTGCTCATCGGTGATCTCGGAGAACTTACCGAACTGCTCGATGCCGGCGTTGTTGATCAGAATCAGCACCGGCCCGAAGTCGGCCCGTACCTGACCCACGGCGGCTTGAACCTGACCGCGATCGGAGACGTCGACGGCGTAACCGTTGACGGTACCGCCGGCCGCACGAAGCCGCGCGACCTCGGTGGCGATCCGATCAGCTGCGAGATCGAAGATCGCCACTTTGGATCCGCGTGCGGCGAGTGCTTCAGCGATCGCAAGCCCGAGGCCTTGTGCGCCACCGGTCACGATCGCGGTGGTGTCGAGGAAAGCCATTGTCAGTTCCCGCCGAAGGACGGTAGCGCGCCGCCGGGCAGCTCCATCTGGAGGTACACCGCGATGTGCCGGATCTTGTTGTCCGCGTTGAACTCATAAACCGACATCGAGTTGACGACGCTGCTGAAGTCACCGACCTTGCTGCGCTCCTCAAGTTCCAGGAACACCGCGTCGGGCGTCTCGGTAATGCGTTGGAACGAGCAATCCCACTCCGACGACATCGCCCACCCGGTCAGGAACTGCGTGTACGCAGGCCATGCCATCTCGTCTTTGAAAGGACCGATACGGATGAACTCGTCTACGGCAACCAACTCCGCCAGCGGTCCCCAACTGTCGGCCGAAAACCCGGGCTGCTTGGCCATTCTGACCAGAGCCTTGGTGGTCTGGCTGTACTCCAGGACCGCACGCGTGCGGCCCGTCGTACCGGCGATGACGTCGTCGATCGTCCTCACACCGCCACCCCGGCAGCGGCGAGAACCCGCTCGAGTGCTTCGACGTATTCACCGGTGCCGTGGAACGGACCGTGCACGCCGATGGCCACATCGAGGAAGGCGTTGTACTCGTCGTTGACGTGGGTCTCCCAGCGGACGAGTTCGCCGGCGTCGTTCGTGTCGATGAAGCTGTACGAGTAAAAGCCCATCTTCACACCGTCTTTGGTGTGGCCTTCCCAGCGCGTCTTCATCACCACGCCGTTGTCGGCTGGCCAGTAGTTGAAGCTGGCCGGCTTCCAGTCGGGGAAGGTCAGCGAGTAGGCCTTGGCCTCCATCGTCGAGGCCTTGGCGGTGTCGGCCGGGAACTCGCTGAACGGGAACACCTGGTCGCCGGTGAAGTACGGCGACACGTAGACACCGTCGGCGGCGAACTTCCACGCATCCGCGAATGCCGCACCGTCCTCGATGCCCTGGCTCAGGTAGGCGTCGCGGTAGGCCTCGGCCATCCGGGCGTGGTGGGCAATGCGTTCTTCGATATTCATTGGTTCCTTTCAGAATTCTTGTAGCGCATGAGATTTCGTCGCGGCCAAGTAGCGGTCGACCACCGAGTGGTAATGGGCGATGACGACCTCCTCCTTGACCAGCGAGATGTGGTCCAGGCGGTCGTTGCGCAGGCCGAGCTGCTGCCGCGGCATCTGCTCGTAGTCCTGGTTCAGGGCCTCGAAGTACTTGTAGCTTCCGGGCTCGTCGACCACGATCGCCTCGGCCCGCACGGCGTCGCGGAACGCCTCCGGCAGGTACATGTAGCTGGCGACGTGCCAGATGCACCGGTTCGGATCGCCGTCCGGGTGCGGCGCGGCCATGATGACGTGGCATTCGCCGGCGCGCACGGTCATGAAGTAGTTGGGGAACAGCACCCAGCCCTGGTTGTCGACCATCTGGTTGTCGGTCAACCCGGTGACGTCGAGCCCCATGCCCGTCAGCACCTCGCGAGTCGCCTGCTGCAACAGTGCGCGGGCAGTGACGCCGTCGGGGAAGTTCACCTTGCCGTCGTCGGCAAGGTACGGGGCGAGCAGCTCCTTGAACCGCGGTATCACCGCGACGGTGCCGGGGAAGGTCTCGGGCAGGGCCAGCATGCCGGCGACCTGAGCGTCGGCGCCGGCGCCGGCCACCTCGAACGGAGCCATTGCGACACTGTGGTTTTCGAAGAACTGGTACCGCGCGGTCGCCGGGTTGATGTGCAGGACCGACAGCAGCTGAGGGTGGATGCCGTTGATGTGATAGCCCTCTTCGAAGGCATCCATCACGACTTTCCAGTTGCAGTCGATGGCTTCCTTCACGTCCATGACCGTGGTGAACTGCTCGATGTTGTAGGGCTCGAGCAGGTGATAGACGTCGTCGCCGAGGTACTCCCGCAGTGGCGCCGCATCGGGATCCGGATTGAGGAACACGAAGCCGGCGAAGGTGTCCACCGGCACTTCGAGCAAACCGTTCTCGATCTTGTCGATGGTGCCGTCGTCGCGCAGCATGCCGCGGAGCGTGCCTTCGAGGTCGTATGACCACAGGTGGTACTGACACAGGAAGCCACGCTTGGCATTTCCGGTTTCGGTGATGCAGAGTGCGTTGCCGCGGTGGCGACAGGCGTTGACGAAACCGCGCAGCTTCCCGTCCTTGCCCCGGACGATGATGAACGACTGGTCGTGGATGTCGTACTTCTTCCAGTCGCCGGCTTTGGGGAGATCATCGGCGCGGCCGGCGATCTGCCAGACCCGCTTCCAGATCGCCTCCCGTTCGCGGGCCGCGTATTCGGCGGACCGGTAGCGGTCGGTGGTGAGCGTCATGTTGAACGTTCCGGGTTTGACGTCGTCCAAACCCAGTCCGACGCCCGAATCCTGGTCGGCCCATACCCCGGGTCGTTTCGCTTGCAGCACGACAGTCCTCCTTGCCCGACACTTGTGACTGCGATCACTTTATGCACGAATGTATCGCCGATACAAGAATGTATTAAAGTGGGCCAGGTCACACCGCGGGGCGCTGCCGAGAAGATGGGAGGATGGCGCCATGGCCGAACGTTGGACCCGGGAGCGCCGTGCCGAGCACATCCGGAGCGTGCTGCTCGATGCCGCCGAGGAAGTCTTTGCCCGGAAGGGATTGAGCGGCGCAGCGCTGGAGGACATCGCCGACGCCGCGGGATTTACCCGAGGCGCGATCTATTCGCAGTTCGGGGCCAAGGAGAAGTTGTTCCTTGCCGTCGTCGAGCGTCAGCGTCAACGTTTTCTCGACGGGTTCGCCGAAGTCATGGAGTCCTTTCATCAGTTGAGCGACGTCAACATCAACGAACTCTCCGACCGGTGGCGCGAGCTCAGCAGCGGAACCGACAGGGCGGCACTGGGTTACGAACTTTCCCTCCTGTTGTTGCGCAACCCCGAAGCACGGGAACGTGTTGCGGCGCAACGACTCGAGACCATTCGGACGTTGGGCGAATTCATCGCGAAGAACGTGGCGCGCATCGGCGGTACCCTGTCCATCCCGGCGGAAACCCTTGCCCGCGTGGTGCTCGCGGCCAACGATGGCATCACGATCGACAGTCACATCGACGGCGAGGACCTCTATCGACCGTATCTGCAGTTGGTCATGTCCAGCGTGGTGCCGCCTCCCGCTTAGAACTCTCCCGGTAGCGAGAGGGCTCCGCGCCTGCCGCAACAGCGAACAACAAAGGAGTCAATCGTGACCGGCAACGGCGCCACGGCTACCAGGAGTGCCTGCCCATCGAGATCATCGGTTTGCCCGAATGAGTGACGACCTCCTGGAGATCTCCGAACTGCTGTACCGCTACGCGCGTGCAGTCGATACGAAGGACTGGGACCTGTACCGGTCGGTGTTCACGGACGATGCCGTGATCGACTACTCCTCGGCCGGTGCCGTCGCGGGCAGCCGCGACGAGGTCACCGAATGGCTGGCAACAGGTTTTGCCGCCATTCCGATGTCTATGCACTACATCACGAATATCGAGGTGCTCGACCACAGTGGCGACGCCGCAACGGTACGAGCCATGTTCTATAACCCGATGCAGCTCCCCGGCATGAGGGATATGAGCTATTGCGGCGGCTATTACCACCACGAACTGGTACGCACAGTTGACGGGTGGCGCAGCCGCAGCCTGCGCGAAGACAACATCTGGTTCACCAACGCCCCCGGGAAACCGAGCTAGCTACACCACGTACTTGTGGACCCCGAGGATCGCGTTCTCGTCGGCCGGCTCAGTGGTGCACTCGTGCAGCGCCGCGCGCACGCCGTCGGTGTCCATGCCAGTTCCGATGCACACCAGCTGAGTGCCCGTACCGCGGCGTTTCTGCAGCCGTAGCGAACCACCGACCAGCTGCAGCAGGTACCGGTGTCCGGCGCCGAAGTCGACGAAACCCTTCGCCCGGTAAAGGCCTTCGGGACGGTCGCGCAGCAGCGCCAGCAGCCGGCGCGGATTCAGCACGTCGCCGGTGCTGTATTCGACAGCCTGGTAGACGGGGTGCTCATGGTCGTGTTCGTCATGCAGCAGTTCATCGAAGGACAGTTGCGCCTGCGGGGCGCGCTCCGGAACATCGATGAGCAGCATCGGGTCGATCCGCGCGAAGTCGGTGGGCTGCACCGGAACTCGCGGATTCTGCGCACGAATCCGGGCCACCACGTCATCGACGTCGGTGACTTCGCTCGCCCGGTTGAGCACGACGAGGTCTGCCACCGGCAACCCGTGCCCGAACTCCGGCTCGGTCGCGTTCACCACCAGCACCAGACCGGCGTAGTGGAAGTCCGCTGAGTCGGCGGTCATGATGGTGCGCGCCACGGCGGGCGGTTCGGCGACGCCGCTCGCCTCCACCACGATGAGGTCCAGGGCTGGGCGCACCGCCGCGAGCTTGCCCAGCATCTCGGCGACCTCACCGTCCTCGGCGACACAGCAGATGCAACCGTTGGACAGCGATGCCATCGCATCGACCTGGCCGGCGACCAACATGGCATCGATGTTGACGGACCCGAAGTCGTTGACCAGCACCCCGATTCGCGCACCCCGGCCGCCCCGCAGCAGATGGTTCAGCAGCGTGGTCTTACCCGCGCCGAGGAAGCCGGCGACGGCGACGACGGGAATGCTCAAGGCTTGACTGCGGCGTGCAGCGCGACGATCCCCCCGGTCAGGTTGCGCCACCGCACCTGCGACCAGCCGGCCGCCTCGATCTGGCGGGCCAACTCGTCCTGATCGGGCCACGCCCGGATCGACTCGGCCAGGTAGACGTACGCCTCGGGGTTGGACGACACCGCGGTGGCAACGGTCGGGAGCGCCTTCATCAGGTACTCCTTGTAGGCCGTGGCGAACAGGCGGCTGGTGGGCGTGGAGAACTCGCACACCACCAGGCGGCCTCCCGGCCGGGTCACCCGCGCCATTTCGCGTAGGCCGGCGCTGAAATCGACGACGTTGCGCAGCCCGAAGCTGATGGTCACCGCGTCGAATACCGCATCGTCGAACGGCAGCCTGGTGGCGTCACCGGCCACCTTCGGGACGTTCCGGCCCGCACCGGCGGCCAGCATCCCCACCGAGAAATCGCAGGCCACACACCAGGCGCCCGATGCCGCGAGCTCGACGGTCGATACCGCGGTCCCTGCGGCCAGGTCAAGCACCTTGTCACCTGGGCCGATGCCCAGCGCCGCCCGCGTCTGCCGCCGCCAGAACCGGTCCTGCCCCAGGGACAGCACGGTGTTGGTGATGTCATAGCGACGGGCGACGCCGTCGAACATCGACGCAACCTCGTGCGGATCCTTCTCCAATGACGCGCGACTCACCCGGTTGACGCTACCGGCTCACCTTGGCCCCCGCGCTCGCGGCAGTCGCCGGAATGGACGGGAATGGATATGCCGTCATGGGAGCTATAAGCCGCATGGGTGCAAAAGTCTGGTTCATCACGGGTACGTCGCGCGGCTTCGGACGGGAGTGGACGATCGCGGCGCTGGAGCGCGGCGACAAGGTGGCCGCGACGGCGCGGGACGTGTCGACGCTCGACGACCTCGTCGCCAAGTACGGTGACGCGCTGCTCCCCCTCGCTCTCGACGTCACCGACCGCGATGCCGACTTCGCCGCGGTGCAGGCGGCGCACGACCACTTCGGCCGGCTGGACGTCGTCGTCAACAATGCGGGCTACGGCCAGTTCGGTTTCATCGAGGAGCTGTCCGAGGCCGAGGCGCGCGATCAGATCGAGACCAACGTCTTCGGCGCGCTGTGGGTCACGCAGGCGGCGCTGCCGTACCTGCGCGCGCAGGGCGGCGGACACCTCATCCAGGTGTCCTCGATCGGCGGCATCAGTGCGTTCGCGGGCCTCGGCGCGTACCACGCGTCCAAGTGGGCACTCGAGGGTTTCTCGCAGTCACTGGCCGCCGAGGTGGAGCGGTTCGGGATTCACGTCACGCTGATCGAGCCGGGCGGCTTCTCGACGGACTGGGGCGGCGCGTCGGCGAAGCGGACCACCGAACTCGAGGCGTACGACGGGTTGCGCGCGGACGTCGCGCGCTGGCGTGGCGAACGCAACGCGGTACCCGGAAACCCGGAGGCGTCCGCGGCCGCGGTGCTCAAGATCGTCGATGCCGAGAACCCGCCGCTGCGAGTCTTTTTCGGTAGCGCACCCCTGCAGATCGCCAAGGCCGACTACGAAAGCCGGTTGCGCACGTGGGAAGAGTGGCAGCCGGTGTCCGAGCTGGCGCAGGGCTGAACGAAGGAACTCCGATGGCAGGATTGAAATTCGTCCGACGGGAAGACGGGTTGACCTATGAGTTCGCCGAAGACGGCGTGGCTCATGGGTTCCCGTCGTACAAGCGAGTCGACCTGGACATCTGGTGCCGGCGGCTGCCGCACTTCGGGTGGGTGGTGTGCACGGAGCTGGGCGCGGTGTCGAGTCGCCCCTTCGACCACGCGGGGTTCGGTTACCTGCCGCCCGAGGGTGCGTGGGTGAGTCGCAAGGATGACCACTCGTACGTCTACGACCTCGTCCACGTGAGCTGACGTCGTTTCCTGCCGAGTGTGCGTGTCTGCGCCCGGCACGCCGGCCAACCCGTACATATTCGTCACCCTCGGCGGCTGCGAGCGTGACTTTGGTGCACACCAAATACGGTGTGTTGCCCGCAAACACGCACGCTCGCGGGAAGAGGGTCAGGCAGCGAGGGCGCGGCGCTCGCCGAGCACGGCGGCGTAGTGGCCCAGCAGCTGGTCGCACACGGCCGGCCAGGTGCGGCCGAGCACGCTGCGGCGGGCAGCCAGGGAGTACCGGGACCGTTCGGCCAGCAAGTGGTCGACGGCGGCCGGCAGGGACGCCTCGAAATCCGCTACGGACAAGAGCAATCCGGTGTGCATGGGCGTCACCAGATCACGCGGGCCACCGGCATCCGGGGCGATCACCGGCAGACCCGCCGCCATGGCCTCCTGCACCGCCTGGCAGAACGTCTCGTGTTCGCCCGGGTGCACGAACACGTCCATGCTGGCGTAGGCCGTGGCCAGCTCAGGGCCGTACAGCGCACCGGTGAAAACCGCCGTCGGCAGGAGCTTTTCGAGCTTGACCCGGTCGACGCCGTCACCGACCACCACGATCTGCAGATCGTTCCGTCCGGCCAGTGCGGCCAGGCGCTCGACGTGCTTCTCGGGAGCGAGCCGGCCGACGAAACCGACCACCGGCTTGCCGTCAGGCGACCACTGCGCCCGCAGCGCCGCACTGCGCGCGGACGGCGCGAAACCCGTCACGTCGACGCCGCGACCCCACTTGTGCACACGCGGAATCCGATGGGCGACAAGGTCTTCCATCGTCGCACTGGACGGCGCGAGGGTCCGGTCGGCACGCGAGTGCAGATGCCGGTTCCAGGCCCAGGCAGCGTTGGTCATGATGCCGACGCCGTAACTCTGGGCGAACCCGGCGATGTCCGTCTGGAACACCGCGACGGTCGGGATACCGAGGAAGCGCGCGGCATGCAGGCCGCCGTAGCCCAGCAGCGCGGGTGAGGCCAGATGAACCACGTCAGGACGAAAGTCGCGCAGTACCCGCACCATTCGCGGCCGCGGCACACCCAGCGGCAACGACGTCACCTTGGGGAACATGCGGGACGGGACGCGGTGCACCGGAACATCCCCGTAGGCCGCGGCGGCGGGCTCTTCGCCACGCGGGGTGTCCGGCGCTATCACCAGTGCTTCATGGCCATTGCGGTGGAGGTGCTCCAGCACCCGGAGCACCGAATTGGTGACGCCGTTGACATTCGGGAGAAAGGACTCCGCCACGATCGCAACTCGCACACCTGCAGGCTGGCAGCGCAGCCTGACTGTCAGGTTGCCGTCAGGGGTACGCGACGCGAAGACCCGCACAACTCGGGTACCCCCGGTATCGTCTGTCGCACCCGCGGTGAGAAAGGGGTCGGCATGCGTCTACCTCGGTTTTTGGCGGCGCTGGCCATGCTCCTGGCGCTCGCGGGCTGCGGCCGCACCGTCACCGGATCGGCGCTGCGGGACCCGAATCTGCCGGGCGTCTCCATCACCTCGGACGGCTTCGGCATCATCGCTGGCCGGCCCGACGCCCCCGCGCAGATCGAGGTGTACACCGAGCCGCAATGTACCCACTGTGCGCATCTGCAGAGCACCGACGGGCCGCAGATGAAGAGCCTGATCGCCCTGGGCCTGCTGACCGTCACCTACCGTCCGGTGACGTTCCTGGACACCGACTACGGCTATTCGGCCAAGGTCGCCAATGCGATGTTCCTGGCCGCAGCGCACGGCACGTCGGCCCCGGCACTGCAGGCGTACGTCGCGACGCTGTGGGGGCACCAGAACCCCGGCGGTTCGGCGCAGTCGGACGAACAGCTCGCGGGCTGGGCCGCCGACAGCGGCGTCAGCGGCGAGGACGTGGCCGGCATCCGGTCAGGTGCACACGCCGTCGACACCGACGCCATGACGCAGGCCAACGAGACCCGGCTGCAGGACATCCTCGAGGGGGACGCGGGCACACCCACGGTGTACGACCTCACCACCAACGCCCTGGTCGACATCCAGGAGGACGGCTGGCTGACCAAGCTGACCGGAGGCCGGCAGACCGTCTAACCCAGCCGGCGCTGCACGAGGGTGACGATGCCGAGCAGGACCGCGGCGACCAACCAGCCCACCACGGCGATCGACCCCGCCGGGATGACCGCGAGCGACGCGTTGCGGTTCTGTACCCGCACCAGGTCCGGGTTGCTGCGGTCGTATTCGACGTAGATGCGCATCCCGGTTTCCAGCTCAGACGGGTACAGCACGCCGAGCTCGGGCCGGTAGGTCACGCGATCGGGTGTCACGAACTCGATGGTGGAGCGCCGCGGACCGGCGGACAGCACCTCGGCAGCCGCGGTGCCCATGTTGTGCTCGATCTGCTGGTCGTTGCGCCACGCACCGAGCACCAGCAGCACCGATTGCAGGGTCACCAGGCAGGCCGTGATCACGATGCCGATCCGGACCCGACGAAGAATGCGCTGTGACCGGGTCTCCTCGCCGTTGCCGACCAGAAACGGGATCAGCTTGTCCCACAAGGCACTAGCTCTGCAGGTCAGGTCCGCCCAGCTCATTCAGCGGCCTTGATCGCCGCCCGTATCGAAGCGTGCAGGGACCGCAGCGTGGAGCGATCGGCCTTGACCTCCAGCACGCGCATGCCCTCGAACGGTTCGCGCAGCGCGGCGGCCAGCCCGTCGGCCTCCACCTGACGGCATTCGACGTGGTACGCCCGGCACAGGGCGGCGATGTCGACGTCGTGCGGAGTGCCGAAGATGCGCGACGACACATCGGAGAACCGGGGATCACCCTGCTCGAGCAGCTCGAAGATGCCGCCGCCGTTGTCGTTGGAGACGACGATGGTCAGCGCATTCGGCGTCGGCTCGGTGGGGCCGATGAGCAGCCCCGAGCTGTCGTGGACGAACGTGAGGTCACCGATGAGCGCGACGGTCCGGCCGGTGGTGTGCGCCAGGGCGGCACCGATCGCGGTGGAGACGGTGCCGTCGATGCCGGCGACGCCGCGGTTGGACCGCACCGAGATGCTGTGCGAGTTCAGCCCGACCAGCGCGGCGTCGCGCACCGGGTTGGAGGCGCCGAGCACCAGTTGGTCGCCGGGTTTCAGGCCGTCGGCGACCGCGGCGGCCACGTGCAGGCCGGTGGTGAGTTCATAGGCCGCGAGCTGCTCGAGTACCGCGTGCTCGGCCCGGGAGTTGGCCTCGGCACACCGGCGCAGCCAGGCCGGGTCCGGCGTGCCGGAGGTGATGGCCCGGGTGCCGGTGGCCTGCGAATTGCCGGAAACATCGGGCCAGCGCGGCCCGGTGGTCAGGGCGTAGACGGGCACCGACGGATCGGCGAGCAGCGCCGACACCGGACGATGCAGCGTGGGCCGGCCCAGCATGATCACCTGGTACGGCCTGACCAGCGACAGCGCCAGCGGGTGCAGCGGGTTGTCGGCCGGTGGTGCGGTCGGTTCGGCGACAGTCGGCAGGTGCGCGAGGTTCTCGTGGCGGCCCGCGCCGTGGCCGGCGATGACGACGGTGTCGGCCGTCAGGTCGATCTCGAGCGGCTGGTCGAACGTGACGGGCGGCGTGTAGGTCCACGGCCGGCCGTCGGGACGGCCCTCGGGTGCGTACGCGGCGTCGTCTTCAGCGTCAGGTACCAGCGGCTCCCGCAGCGGGATGTCGAACTGCACGGGGCCGGCATTGGCGGATCGAGAACCCTTGGCCGCCACCAGAACTCGACACGTCGCCGATCGCCACTGCGCATTGGAGTGAGCCCAGGACGCGGCCTCTTCCGGCTCGGCCAGGCCGAGGCTGATGGTGGCCCGCACCTGCGTGCCGAAGTAACCCAGCTGCTCCATGGTCTGGTTGGCACCGGTGCCGAGCAGTTCGTACGGCCGGTTGGCACTCAGCACGATCAGCGGCACCCGGGCGTAGTTGGCCTCGATGACCGCCGGCCCGAGGTTGGCCACCGCAGTGCCCGACGTCATTGCGATGCAGACCGGAGAGCCGGCCGACACCGCCAGGCCGACGGCCAGGTAGCCGGCGGTGCGCTCGTCGATGCGGACGTGCAGCCGCAACCGGCCGGCCCGATCGGCATCTGCCAGCGCGAATGCCAGTGGCGCGTTACGCGAGCCGGGGCACAGCACCACGTCGCGGACGCCGCCGCGAATGAGTTCGTCGACGACGACCCGCGCCTGAATCGTCGACGGGTTCATTACTACAGCGTGTCACAAGGCCTAACCGGTCGGCGCCGCCGACGTCGGGTTGGCAGCGAAGAATTCCAGCATCGCGGCGTTCACCGCGTCGGGACGCTCGATGAAGCCGAGGTGGCCGGCGTCCGGGATTTCCAGGTAGCGGCCCAGCGGGATGGCGTCGGCCACTTCCTTGGACAGGTGCGGCGGCAACACGACGTCGTCGGCGAACCCGATCACCTGGACGGGCACCGCGATCTGCTGGTAGGCCGGCAGCCGGTTCACCTCGGGCGCGACGGCCAGCTGGGCGCGCAGCCCCGGGGTGGGCTTGGTCGGCCACATGGTGAACATCTCGATCCAGTCCTGGACGGCGCGGTCGTCGTTCAGGGTCTTGGACGAAAAGTTCTCCAGCAGACGGTTTTTCGCGTCCACCTCGGGCGGCAGCTCGATACCCGCGGCCAGCAGCGCCCGCTCGGCTTCACGGAAGAAGGTGCGGGCGCGGTCCTCGCGGCCACGCGTGGCCATCAGCACCGCCGAGGACACCAACTCCGGCCGGGCGACCATGAGCTCCTGGGCGATGAACGACCCCATGGACACCCCGACGACGCGCACCGGACCACCGACGACCTTGTTGATCAACGACGCCGTATCCGCGACCACCTGGTCGGTGGAGAAGCCGATGGCGTTCTCGGTGGCGCCGATGCCGCGGTTGTCGAACGTGATGCAGCGGAAGCCGGCCCGCTGGAACGCCGGCACCTGATGCAGGTGCCAGGTGCGGCCCGCGCCGCCCCGGCCTGCGATGAACAGCACCGGCTCGCCATTACCGCGCTCGTCATATGCCAGATTCACCCGGCCGAGGTTACTGGACCCGTCAGCGGCGGGAACGGACGCGCTTGAGGGCCTGGTCCCACAGCAGCGCCGTGGTGGCCTTGAGTTGTACGGGTTTGAGCAGCTCGCGGGACATCAGCGCGGTCGCGCCGGCCTTGGTCGCGGCCGAGGCCTTGGACATGTGCCCGGAGTCGAACGGCGGCTGCGGGTCGTATTCCATGGACAGCTGGATGGCCTTGGCCTTGTCTTCGCCGGCGATCTGCGCCGCAAGCCACAGGCCCAGGTCGATGCCCGCGGACACGCCCGCACAGGTGACGATGTGGTCCCCGGCGGGCACGATCCGCTCATCGGTGACGGGTTCGACGCCGAAGGTGCGCAACAGCTGCACGGCCGCCCAGTGTGAGGTCGCGCGTTTGCCGGTGAGCAGACCCGCCGAAGCCAGGATCACGGACCCCGAGCACACGGATGCCGTCCACGTGGTGGTCTGGTGCGCCCGCCGGACCCACTCGAGCAGCTTTTCATCGCGGGCGTGCTCCATGGTGCTGAACCCGCCCGGGATCAGGATGATGTCGGGCGACGGGGTCTCGTCGAACGAATGGGTGGCGCCCACCAGCAGCACGCCGGAGTCCGCGGCGATCGGACCCGCCTCGTGCCACACGAAGCGGACCTCGGTGTCGGGCAGCCAGCGCAGCGACTCGTACGGCCCGATGAAGTCGAGGGCCGTGAACCCCGGGTACAGGACGACGGCAACTTGCATGATCTCTCCTCTAGCTGGCATTTTCTCTGCTCCTCGCATGCGTGAAAGTTCTGCGGTACTGATCGGGCGAAACCCCAACCCGGCGAACGAAACTGCGGCGTAGCGTCTCGGCGCTGCCGAAGCCGCAGCGGGCCGCGATGACGGTGACGGTGTCGTCGGTCTCGGTGAGTTGCCGGCGGGCGGCGTCGGTGCGGACCCGCTCGACGTACGTGGCCGGCGGCTCCCCCACCTCGGCGGTGAAGGTACGGGTGAAGTGCCGCGGGCTCATCGCCGCCGCCCGTGCCAGCTCCGGAACACTGTGCGCGCCGGCGGGTTCGGATTCGATGAGCTCCTGCACGTCACGAATCGGTTCACGTTTGGCGCGGGGCATCCAGACCGGCGGCGCGAACTGCGTCTGGCCGCCGGGCCGGCGCAGATACAGCACCAGCCAGCGGGCCACGTTCTGGGCGACGTCGGTGCCGTAGTCGTCTTCGACCAGGGCCAGCGCCAGATCGATGCCGGCGGTCACACCGGCCGCGGTCCACACCCGTTCCGAACTTCGGACGAAGATCGGATCGGCATCGACTGCAATGCAGGGAAATTCGCGGGCCAGCTGCTCCGCCGAAGCCCAGTGCGTGGTCGCCGCGCAGCCGTCGAGCAGGCCGGCCTCCGCGGCCAGGAACGCGCCGTTGCAGACGCTGACGATCCGGCGCGCGTGCGGCGCGGCGGTGCGAATCCAGTCGATGACGTCGGGGTTGGCCCGGGCCTCGCCGACGCCCATACCGCCGGGCAGCACGATGGTGTCGATCGGTTCGTTCGGGTCGGGCGGCGGCTTGGCGACGAATTCGAGCCCGGTCAAGGTGGCGACGGGGCCGCCGTCAGCCGCCGTCAGCAGCGGGGCGTAGCCGTCGCCGCCGCGTCCCATCGCGGCCAGCTGCAGCGTGGCTCCGGTGAACACCTCGAACGGGCCCACCACGTCGAGGGCCTGCACCCCGCGAAAACCGAGGAGCACCACAGATCGCGTCACGCATCCATGGTGCGCCGCCGCCCCGGTGGCGTCTACGCCATGGAGCCCACAGATTAGGACAAACCGGTCAGCGGGATGAGCCCCGCCCGACGATGCCGCCGACGAGCCGCTGCAGCGGACCCCGCGTCGCACCGTCCACGACGGGCGCGGCCACGCGCGGGGCCGCGCCATAGCCCGCGGCCACCACCGCGTCGCACAGCTCGGCCACGCTGATGGCGCCGGCGGTCTCGATGGTGGCGGTCTTGGTGGCGAAGCTGACCGACGCGCGCACGCCGTCGATCTTGTTGAGTGCTTTCTGCACCCGCCGCGAACACATGCCACACGACATTCCGGTGACGTCGAGATAGATGGCACCGGTGGCCGGTACCTCGGGCCGAGGTTCGATCACATCCGTCAAGGTTGTCTCCTCACAATCTGATAAGCGCCAAAGACATCGCGAAGCGACTCTGGCGCACTGATGCGTTCCGCGACTGCTTCGAAATCGACGTCGAGGGTGGGATATTCGGCGAGGTAGTCGGCATACGTCCGGCCCCGCAACCTGGTACCCAAGCCGGCCCACGCATCGATCACCGCCCATCGCGACGGGTTTCGGGCGGCCCACCCGCTGCGATCCAGCCGCTCTTTCCACTCCCCGATGTCGATCGCGTCGAATCCGAAGCCGCCGAGAAACTCTGTGTAGGGCACCTTTTCACCACGCAACACCGTCATGCCGCGGCCCAGCTCGACTGCCGGCGACAGTTCGGGAACCAGTCCGAGAACGCTGTGTGCGGCGGCCACCCCAGTGGTGACGTCTTCGGTCAATGGCACCACCGGACAGGCACCCAACGCGGTGCAGGCATCCACGACCGCGACCAAGATGTCCGCGGACCGCTCGAGTTGACGGACGTCGCCGAGCACCCTGGGCAGCCGCACGACCGTGAAATCCAGCTCGCCCGTGCGTGAAACAATCAACTCCGCCAACGACTTCGACGCGGAATACGGATACGGCGCACAGCGGGGGTCGGTCACCCGGGCCGCCGCCACGTCGGCGTTCACCACGAATGTCGACAGGTGTACCAGCCTGGCGCCACGCCGTGCACACGCTTCGGCGATGGCGCCCACCGCGGACACGTTGGCCGCACGAAGCCGACGGTAGGGCACCAACACGTTGGTGTTTCCGATGCAGTTCACCACGGTGGTGGCGTCGACGTCGTCGAGTAGGGCGCTCAGTCCCGCGACGTCGAAGCAGGTGGGTTGGTGAACCAGGTTCACGCCGTCCACCGATCGCAGGGCGGACCACGGGTCACATTCGGGCAGTGCCGATCTCGAGACGAACACCACGTCAGGACACGGGAGTCCGGACTGTTTGCGCTCGAGAATCGCCTGCGCGAAACCGGTGCCCAGAATTCCCGATGCGCCGAGGACCACGACAGTCTGTGGGCCGCCGAGCGGCGACCTGCGGGCCGGTGCCCAGCCGCGTTCCGGCTGCGCGACCGCGGCCAGATCGTCAGCGATCTCGGCCGCCGTCCCGTCGTCCATCCAGGCCTCGATATCGGGGCGGCAACCGACCACGTTGGCGGCGGTGTCAGCACTGATCAGATCGAGAATGGACAGCTGCCAGTCGAGGAATCGCCGGGTTTCGGGCAGGATGCGGATCAGGTCCAACGAACCGATGCCCGCGTCCAGCAACGATCCGTCCGGCCGGATGGGACGCCCCAGGATTCGGCTCCACAGCTCGGCCAGTGCGGCGGCCCGCGGATGCTGATGGCTGTCGCCGCGCGCAATTCCCATCGCCGCAGTAAGTTTCGCGCGGTCGACTTTGCCGTTGGGTTGCCGCGGGATGGCCCGCACTCCGGTCACCAGGAACGCGGGCACCCCCAGTGCCCTTGCGATATTCCGGACCCGGGCGCCGACCGCCGGATCGTCGTTTCCGGCCCGGGTCTGCGCGGTTTGGAACCAGATACCCAAGCCGTTTCCGGCCGGCTCCACCGCGACATCGGACACCGCGGCGTCCGCCGACAGCCGGCGCAGCAGCTCGGCAGTGTCGTAGCGCGTGCCGGCGATCTTGACGACAGCGTCGCGGCGCCCGGCCAGCACGGGGTACCCGGCGCAGTCCATGGTGACGCGGTCGCCGGTGGCGAAGGCCCGATGCCCGGAGCCATCGGGCGCATGCACCGCGCCGAAGCTCGTGCTGTCCAGTCCCAAATAGCCGGCCGACACCAACTCCCCCACGACGACGACCTCACCGAAACCGACGAACACCGAGCCCGGGATGAGCGGACGACCGAGCCGGGACCGGGTCTGGGCGGGTTCATCGGCCCCGATCGGCAATCGGGTGACCACCACGGTGGTCTCGGTGGGACCGTACGTCGACACCAGGGAGATACCCTGTCCGGCAACGGTATCCAGCCACTTGTCGACAGCGGTGGACCGGACGGCCTCCCCGCCGATGATCACCTGCCGCAGTGCCGACGCCCGTAGCGCCACCAAAGCGTCATCGTCCTCACACAGCAGGTGCCAAACCGCGGTGGGCAGATCGAGAACGGTGGCGATGTTCACCGCGACGTCGCGCACCAGCGCCGGCAGGTCACCGGCACGCATCGCGGTGGACCGCACCACACGCGCCCCACCCGACAGTGCGCCGAATACTTCTTCGACGCTGATGTCCGAGGTCAGCGGGGCGCACTGCAGGAGGGTATCCCCGGGCCCCCAGCCGTAGGCGGCGCGGAGCGCGGCACAGAAGACGGCCAACGAACCGTGGTTCACCGGAACGAGTTTGGGCTGGCCGGTCGACCCGGACGTCGGCATCACATACGCAAGCCGGGACGCCAGCTCGCCGTCGTGCGCGACGCGGCTGACGCGGTCCGCGACGAGTTGCCTTGACCCGCTGTCCAACTCGGGAAGCGCAGCGCCGACGTCGATCATGTGACCGCGGCCTGCGCAATGATCGGCAATGGCGTCGATCCGCGCGGGCACCTCGCCGGGCGCCGCACAGACGCTGTAACCGCAACCCGCCAGATGGCACGCGATCAGCAACTCGACCGCGCGCTGGGAATCGTCGTCGACGAAGACCAGCACGTCGCCGGAATCGGCACCGGTGCTGATGATCTCGGCGATCCACCGGTCGACTCCCGGGCCGCGGCACTGGTCCAGATCCACAGCACTGTCCAGGAACCATGCGGCCGCCCCGGCCGGGCGCGGCACCGAAACCTCGGCGCCGGTATCCAGCCGGCCGTCGGCCCCGAGCCCGAGCCACTCGTCGACGGTCAACCCAATCGGCTCGTCCCAGTGTGCGCCCATGGACTGCAGCGCCGAGACGATGCGGTCGGCGACCTTCGCGGCATTGCCGGGTTCGGGTTGGTCAAGCCGCGTCCAGATCGCGATGTCGATGGTGTGCTGCGCTTCATCGTGGACGCAGGCCACGGTGATTCCCTCGACCGGACCGATATCGGTGACCACCGGAGGTTCGGACAGGTAGGGACTGAGTTCGGCAGCGCACAGGCCGCGCATGAAGTTGACCGTCAGCGCTTCGACCTGGGGGCTGCGGGAGATCGCCAGATACATTCGGCGGTAACGCTCTTCACGAAACCAGCGGCGCCGCAGCGCCGTGACGTAGCCGCGGTCGATCGTCGTCACCACGTCCCGGACCGAGGCGAACGGCGGGAACCGAACCGGTTGGGCGACCGAATTCACCAGACAGGTGGCGACGTTCAACTCGGGGGCGCCGAATCGGTTGTCCACCGGATGCACCAGCAGGCCCTCGGTGTTCTGGCGCAGGCTCGCGTGCACTGCCACCGCCGCGGCGGACACCAAGATGTTCAGTGGCACCTGCTTGGCGTCGGCGAGGGCGACGATGCCGTCGTACGCCTTTCCGGTGACCCGATGCGATTCCCGCAACACGCCGCGGCCTGCGGTGCCGAGCGCCGCGCCAGCGGTACCCGGCGCGGGGTTGCCACGCAGCGCCTGCTCGGTCAGCTCACGATGTAACCCGGTGGCATGGCGTTGGGTCGCCTGCATCACGCTCGCACTCTCGCTGCGGTGAGCGGCGGCCAATGCATCGAAACCATCCGCCGCACTGGGCCTCTGGCCGGCGTCGCTCAGATGGCGGGCCAGGTCGGCTTCGATGATCGCCGTCGCCGCGCCGTCGAGCAGGATGTGATGCGTGTGCGCGTCCATGCCCACCACCTGACCGCTGACATCGGTGTGCACCACATAACGCACCAGGGGCGTGTCGAGTATGCCGTCCGCCCAGAGTTCGCCGAGCGCGGCACTGGCCGGGTCTGTCGGGGACTGCACGCGAACGATGTCCTGAAACCGCAGCCGGGCAACGAGATCCGGGTAGTCGTCGCCGACGGCGGGTGGGACCAGGACGCACAACTGAATGGGGTTGCCCAGCACGGTTGCTTCCAGCGCGGACAGGAACACGGCCGAGGCCGTCGGCCGGAATCGGTAGCTCTTGCCGATCAGGTACAACGCTGGATCGGGGTCCTGCAACACCCCGTGGTAGATGTTCTGCTGCGAGACGCTCAGCGGAATCCGGCCGCTGTCAGACGCCGCCACGAAGACGCTCCAATTCCCGGACCCATCCTTCGACCGTCAGATCGTTCGCGAAGCGCTTCGGCAGGTCCGATGCGCGGTCGACCCCGAGACGTTTCATCAGCAGGACGAACCGGACCGAGTCCAAACCGAGTTCCCGCAGATCGGTGGCGTCGCCGTCGAACAGATCGGATTCGTCGATGTAGAGCACGTCGGCGACGGCCGTAAGGACACGTTCGCGGAGCCCGTCAGCCATGGACCGCCGCTGTCAGTGCGGCCCGAATGACCTTGCCGGACTGCGTTCTCGGAATCTCGGTCACCAGCGTGATGGTCGACGGCCGGGCCATCGCCTCCGACTCGGCGCGATAGCGCGCCGCGATGGTCTGCTTGAGCTTGCGGGCCTGATCTTCGTCGAGGTCTGCGGCCGGGATCACCGCCAGGCCGATCAGCGCACCGAACTCGGCATCGGGTATCTCGAAGCACGCGGCCGCATCGACGCCGGGGACGCTCTCGGCGATGCGGTCCACCTCGTCGGGTGCGACGTTGACACCGCCGGAGATGATCATCTCCGATGACCGGCCCTTGATGTAGAAGTACCCATCGGCGCCGCGCTCGAAGATGTCGCCGGTGTTGATCCACCCGTCGACCAGTACGTCACGGGTACGTTCGGGATTGTTCCAGTACCCCAACATGTTTGCCGGTGATTTGATCCACAAGGTGCCCGACTCGGCACCTTCGCCACCGGTCAGCCGGACCTCGACCCCGGGGTAGGGCCGCCCCACCGCGCCCGATGCGATCCGGGCGATCGACCCCTCCGCCGTCGGCAGACACAAGGCGGTACAGCCTGTTTCGCTCAGGCCGAAGACCTGGGCCGTGTGAATGCCCGCGGCTTCGACGAATTCCACGTCGTCCGCGATGGCGCGCGATCCGCCGTAGCCGATCATCCGCAACGGCCTCAGCGGCGCGCCACTGCGGACCTCCGCCACCAGCCGCGTCAGGAGGGTGGGCACCAAACAGGTCGAGGCGATCTGATTGGCGCCCAGAATCTCGGCCAGCGACGTCGAATTCTCTCCGCCGGTGACACATTCACTGCCGTGCATCAGGCAGTTCAGGATCCACCAGAGTCCGCCGATGTGGCTGGCCGGCAGCGGCGAATACGTGGCTTCACCCGCCACCCAGCTGATCCAGGTCAGTGCTTCGCGCGCCAGGATGTCGGCCACGGCGAAGAACGTCCGATTGGGCAGCAGCACGGCCTTCGGCTCGCCCGTGGTGCCACTGGTGAAGATCATCGCCAACGGATCGTCGGCGGTGAGTTCCGCTGGGGTGATGGCGCGCACGTCATCAATGTCTTCCGCAATGCCATCGGTGAAGTCCACGGTGATCACCGGCACGGCGCGCGGTAGCACCGCCGGGTCTGCCCCGGGGGTGCGCAAAATCACACTGGGACTGGTGATCTCACCGAAACGCGCGACGGTCGCGGCCGGAACCCCATGATCCACCAATACCGCGATGGCGCCGAGTTGCGCGCACGCCAGCACTGCGACGTAGGTTTCGGGACCGTTGTCGGATATCACGAGCGCCCGGCACCCGCGAGAAACCCCGCGCGACCGCAGTTCGGCGGCCAGGCGATTCACCACGGCGGCGAGCTGCCCGTAGGCGATGGCGCTGGTTCCGTCGCAACGCCGCAACGCGATTGCCTGCGGGCGCTGCCGTGCTTGCGCGAGCAGCCGTCCCAGCACAGTGGTCATGGTGCTCACGGGATGTTGAGTATCGCGAGTTCGAACTCGCCGAATGCCGATCCGCCGGCGTCATCGTAAAACTCGATGGCGCAAGGAACTTTGAGGTAGCGCCAGGTTCGCTCGACGACCTCGATGCCCTCGCACGTCAGGCGGGCGGAGAACTTGCGCGCATCGATCTGCCGCTTGTAGCGCGATGCCGTGGACCGGATCAGCATGCTGGCCAGCTGGTTCTCGAGATAGTCATCGATGGACCACCCGCGAAACCCGTCGATCTCGCCGCGACGGACCGCCGGCGCGAACGCGGAGTACGCCAGCTGGTTGAAGCACAACACCAGTTCAACGGCGTTGAAATGTCCGGTGCTGCGAATGTAGACCGACTCCGGAATGCTGAAGTTGCCGGTGGCGAGCATCGAATCGCCGGTGGCGCGGTACTCGGCGTCCGTGAGGTACCGGCAGCCTTTGCAGGAATACGGCTCCAGCACTCTGGCCAGGAGGTCTTCGGAAATCTGCTCGGTGACAACCGATTCGGCTTCAGTTACCTCGGTGAGGGTCATGCCGCGAACCCCGGCGTCGCCAGGCCGTCGAGCATGGTCAGCCGATACGTGGTCAGCGTTCCCGCCGCGGTGCCGTGCTTTGCCCGGTGGATCAGGGCCCGGTTGTCCCAGAGGATGATGTCGCCGACCTCATAGTGCTGCGTGTGGATGAACGGGGATGCGAAGTCAGCGTCGAGCTGGCCGGTGGCCGCGAGGAGTCCATGCAGCACCGACGGGTCCAGGACCTCGCCATCGCCGGCCTCGATCTTGCTGGTACCGGTGGAGCAGATATAGAGGATTTCCTGGCCGGTGTGCGGGTGCCGGATCACCGTGGGCCACTTGATCGGTGGCGTGGCACGGTTGATCTCATCCCACACCTCGCCGATCGGCTTGTAGACGTCGCCGGGGCGAATCTTGATGTGCCGTCTCGGATCGTGCGTGCTGAACGTCCCCCGCACGCGCTCCTGCTGAGCCGGCGGCAGAGATTCCCACACCTTGTTGAGATCGATGAAGTACGTACCGCGGTCGGCTCCCGGCACGGTCAGCGGCATGACCATGGAGAACGCGAACGGTGCGGGCATGAACATGTAATCGATGTGCCAGAACGCCCCCGTGCGCGGCACGCCCTGGCCCTCCTCCGTGGACGAGACGAAGATCTCGGGGTGCTCGTTGTGGTGGTACACGGGCTCGTAGTAGGTGACGATCTCGCCGAGAATCCGGCCGAGCTCGATGAACTGCGCCGGCGACAGCTCGAGCCCCTTCAGGACGACAAGCTTGTTCTCGTAGACGATTTCGCGGAGCTCGTCAGCCGAGATGTTGCTCAGGTTGTCTGGATCGATCCCAACGATCTGCGCTCCGAGTCCTCGGCCCTGCACATTGAGCGTCATCGACGCGCCTCCCCAAGTTTGCCGCACCGCAGTGCAGGGCACCGAAATCCGTTGCCCCACAATGCAGAAAATGTTCAGTCTGTTGCCTTCGATTGATGTAGTCGTCGGAACATCGAGAAAAGTTCCGCACCCCATGGCAATTCGTGTTATCGCGTTTGACCGCGGTCCTGCGCATCGGCTATCCAGGTGGACGGAAGCAGGGGCACAGCGGGGCTGCTACCGCCCACCGCTATCCGCTCTACCATTCCGGTCGGCGCCGTACCCGCCGCCGTCACCACGCCGGTGAACCCGACCGGACCGGCACCGTGCGCACTGGCCGTGATGACCGGCGAGGCAGGCGAATTCTCGCCGCCACCAGTCATATCGGCTTTCATGTCGGGCAGCTCATCACGATAGCCGCGCGCTCCGCGCCGGGCCCGGCTTGGCCGTTTGACCCGGTCACGGGCGGCAGCCACAGCTCGCGCCGCCGCGGCAACGTCGAGTATGTCGGTGGTGGTGTCAGGCGATTCGCTGCCGGATTCCGGCCCCGGCCCCACCCCGGGTCGTGACAGCCCCGGCACCGCGTAGATCATGGTGGGAGCGGGAGCGGCGCCACCGGCGCCGGCCGTGGTCGGCGCCGGTACGGAAGGCCCCGAGGCTTGTGGTGATCCGACTTCGATGCCGGGAACAAGTGGCGCGGCTTGGACGCGCGCCGAAGCGACCGTAGGCGGGACGACCGTGCGTTCGGCAGGCACCGGCGCGGCCTCGATCCCGGCGGGCAGCGGCGATTTCACCAGCGCCAGCGCCGCGAGTGCGCTGAGCGCCGGCGCGAAGAACGGGGCCAGTAGCAGCGAATACGAGGCGTAGTAGGGGTACCAGAGCATGTCGTACAGCGTCAACGCCACCATGGCCAGCACCGCGGACGTGGCGGGACTGAAGCCCAACTGCTCGAAGAAGCGCGTGAAGTTCTCGAGCATCTGGTCGACCTGGCCCGGGGTGCCGAGCTGCGAGAGGAATTGCCACAGGTCGCTCAGCGGTTGGCTGGGTGAGGTGGGCGCGTTCGACAGCGAGTTCTGGGCTTCGCCGCCGGGAGCCACGATGGGCGGAGCCGACTGAATGGGCGGCACCGCCGCCGTCGCCGCCCAGGCGACGGCCTCGTAGACGATCATGACGTCGGCCGCCTGCACCCACATGCGCGCGTAGTCGGCCTCGTTGACCGCGATGGGAATTGTGTTGATACCGAGGAAGTTTGTCGCCACCAGGGCGGCGTTCGTCGCGTGATTGGCGGCCAGCTCCGCCAATGTGGGCATGGTCGCGACAGCGGCGCCGTAGGCGGCAGCCACCGTTTCATGGTGCGCCGCCGTGGCAGCCGTCGCCAGGGCGGACTCCTCCAGCCAGGCCAGGTAGGGCACGTGCGCGGCGACATAGCGGGCAGCGGTGAGTCCTTCCCAACTACCGGCCTGCACATCAGCCAAGATGGCCGACAACTCGGCGGCCGCCTGACTGTATTGCAGGCTGAGCTGTTGCCACTGTGCGGCGGCAGCAAGCAGCGAACCCGGACCCGGGCCGGCGGTCAATAGCGCCGAGTGCACTTCCGGCGGTAGCGCCAGCCAAATCGGTGCAGACACCTCTAGCTAGTCGGTCAACACATCGAGAAAGTTCCCGGTCCGATGGACCGGGCGAAATCGCCTATGCGACAGCCGGATATCGAAGTGCGATGCGGAAGGTGATTTTTCAGACCGGCTTTGACAGCCACCCGATGGGTCGTCGTACGGTGTGGCCATGCCAGTCATCGACGCCCGCCATCTCGACGGCGTATCCGAAACCGCGCTCCTCACCCTGCACCAACGCGCCACCGAGGCCGCCCGCCCTGACGGCATCATCGATGACCCGATGGCGATCGCCCTGCGGGACGACCTCGATTACGACTATGACCATTTCGGCCGCACCCACCAGGCCACCGCACTGCGGGCCCTGGTGTTCGATGAGATCACCCGCGACTATCTGAACGAGCACCCGCGCGCGACCGTGGTCGCCTTGGCCGAGGGGCTGCAGACCAGTTTCTGGCGCGTGGACAACGGCGAAATGACGTGGATATCAGTGGATTTGGCACCGATCATCCAGCTGCGGCAGCGGTTACTCCCGGCGTCTGACCGGCTGCGGCAATGCGCCCAGTCGGCACTGGACCATTCGTGGATGGACGCCGCCGACGATGCCGATGGCGTGCTGATCACCGCAGAAGGCCTGTTCCAGTATCTGACCGCGGACGTCGTGTTCAACCTGGTTGCCGCGTGCGCTGAGCGTTTTCCCAAGGGCCGGTTGGCGTTTGACAGTGTGCCCCGGTTCCTGAGTGTGTACTCGCAGCGGCGGGGCTTCCGGC
This sequence comes from Mycobacterium sp. FW102-FHT13B02, assembly GCF_058790275.1. Lineage (NCBI taxonomy): Bacteria > Bacillati > Actinomycetota > Actinomycetes > Mycobacteriales > Mycobacteriaceae > Mycobacterium > Mycobacterium sp. FW102-FHT13B02. The sequence goes on along the minus strand of NZ_JBYTCM010000008.1, from coordinate 93,455 downwards.
TCAGTGAGCATTACACGACGCCCCCGATGCCGTTCTGGTTCACCGCCGATCAGTACCCGCAGTTGCACTCCATCCCCGGTGTCCGTGCGGTGCGCGAACTGCGCTATCCGGCCGGGCGGGGCAAGTTCGTGCCGTGGGCCACCCGGCAGTCCTACCGGTTGCCTGCCTTGGCCCGATTCCGCGCACCCGTGACGCTCGTCGAATTCAGTTGACGGACAACGTCCCCAAGAGCGGATAGCAGTCCCGGACCCGCTCGATCCACCAGTCGCGGCGGGCAGGCGCGGCCGCCAGGGCGGCCAACCGGGCCGGGTCGGGCGCCACCGGACCCACCGGCAGGAACCCGTCAGCCGGCGCTGCCACCTCCGCGACATCCTCGACGAACAACCCGCCGGTGCCCAACCCACAGGCATGCTCGAGCGTCGGCAGGCAGCCGGCGGCCAGCAGCCCGCGGGTCATGCCGACCGCGGAATCCAACGCACTCGACACCACGATCGGTATGTCGATCTGCCGGGCCACCGCCAGCAGCCGCGTCACGCCACCCAGCGGGGCCACCTTGACCACCGCGATGTCCGCCGCTCGCTCGCGTACCACGCGTAGGGGGTCCGACGCCTTGCGGATGGACTCGTCGGCCGCCACCGGCACGTCGACCCGACGCCGCAGCTCCGCCAGTTCCGGCACCGTGGCACACGGCTGTTCCAGGTACTCCAGCGGTCCCGAGGCGGTCAGCGCCCGCGCCGCGTCCACCGCTTCTTCGACGGTCCAGCCACCATTGGCGTCCACACGCACCACCGGCACCAGCGCGCGGACGGCATCGACGCGCGCCACGTCGTCGGCCAGCGTCTGCCCCGGCTCGGCCACCTTCACCTTGGCGGTCCGGGCCCCCGGGAAACGGGCCAACACCTCGGGCACCCGGGCCGCCTCGACCGCGGGCACGGTGGCGTTGATCGGGATCCGGTCCCGCACCGGCGCGGGCGCCGGCCGATACGCCGCCTCGATGCCGGACGCCAGCCAGTTCGCCGCCTCGGCGGGGCCGTACTCGGCGAACGCGCCGAATTCGCCCCAGCCGCACGGCCCGTCGATCAGCGCGACTTCACGAACGTCGATGCCGCGGAACCGAACCCGCATGGGCAGCGCGACGACATGCAGACGCTCGAGCAGTTGGTCCAGGGCCGGCACCATGCGTCCATCCTCTCAGTACGCGGCCCGCCGGGAGCCGGCCGCCGCGTCACACGGTGGCGCGGTCCCGGCCCTCCCAGTACGGCTTGCGGAGTTCCTTCTTGAGGATCTTGCCGGTCGGGTTGCGGGGCATGTCGTCGACGAAGTCGACGGTCTTCGGGCACTTGTAGGCGGCGAGGCGTTCGCGGGCGAAGGCGATGAGGTCGGCGTCCGATACCTCCCCTTCGAGCGTCACAACGGCTTTCACCGATTCGCCCCACTTCTCGTCGGGCACGCCGATGATCGCGACCTCGGACACTGCCGGGTGCTCGGCGAGCACGCGCTCCACCTCGATGGAGTAGATGTTCTCGCCGCCCGAGATGATCATGTCCTTGAGCCGGTCCTCGACGAAGATGTAGCCGTCGGCGTCGACACGGCCGATGTCCCCGGTGCGGAACCACCCGTCGGGCGTGATCGCCTCGGCGGTGGCATCCGGCCGGTTCAGGTACTCCTTCATCAACGTCGGTGTGCGGAACCACAATTCGCCCTGTTCGCCGGCAGGCGCATCTTCGACGGTTTCCGGATTGACCACCCGGACCTCGGCCTCGGGTATCAGCACCCCGGCGCTGACCAACCGCTCTTCGTTGTCCGCGCGGTGGTCCTCGGGCATCAGCCGGCTGACCACACCACACACCTCGGTGAGCCCGTACACCTGGATGAATTCGGTCTCCGGCCAGGCCTGCAGGGCCTGGCGCAGCAACGGCAACGGCATCGGCGAGGCGCCGTAGGCATAGGTCTTCAACGCGCTGAACAGCTTCACCGCGTCGGGACCGGTCTCGAGCACCTTGGCCAGCACGGCCGGCACCAGGAACGTGCGGTTCGCACCGTTCAGAATGCCGCCGGCGAGCGACGCCCCGTCGGCGTCGCGCGTCATGTAGCTCGGCACCCCGTTGTGCAGCCCGTACTGCATGTACGACGAGCCACCGACGTGGAACAGCGGCATCGCCACCAGGTTCTTGTCCTCCGGGCTGCTCTCCCAGCCTTCGAAAGCGTTGATGGTGTGGGCGATCATGTTGGCCTGGGTGAGGGCGACGCCCTTGGGGCGGCCCGTGGTGCCCGAGGAGTACATGATGATGCACACGTCGTCGGGCTGGACATCAGGCGAGCGATCCACCGGAGTCGCACCGGCCAGCAGTGCCTCGTATTCGTCACCCTCGCCGCCCTCGGGCGTCACGCTGACGATGTGCTCGACGTGAGTGAGCTTGTCGGTAATCTTGTCAACCGCCAGCCGGAGTTCGGCGCCGACGATGAGAACCTTTGCGCCACAGTCGTTCAGCACGAAATCCAGCTCATCGGCGGCCAGCCGGAAGTTGATGATCGCGTTGGCGGCCCCCAGTGACGCCGCCGCCAGCGTCAGCTCGACGCAGGCCGGGTGGTTCTTGTCCAGGAACGCGACCACGTCCCCGCGTTTGATGCCCCAGGCCGACAGCGCACCCGCCAGCCGGCGCACCCGGTCGTTCCACTGCGACCAGGTCCACGTCCTGTTCAGGTAGGTGATCGCTTCGCCGTCCGGCTTGGTCGCGGCCCAGTGGGCAACACGTTCATCGAGGAATCGGGGTGCCGACAGTTCAGTCATGTCCTGAGCCTGCCACGTCTGCCGCGCGCTCAGTCGGCTTTGGCGTGAACCTGTTGTCCTGCCAGATAAGTCGCGAGCACCTCCAGGTCAGCGACGGCTTCCGGCGGCACCGAGCGCGGGTCGGCCGATAGCACCACGAGGTCCGCGTACTTGCCGACCTCTAGCGAACCGACCGCGTCGTCGGAGAACAGCTGCCAGGCGGCGTCGACGGTCTGGGCCCGGATGGCCGCCTCGACGGTGAGCCGTTCCTGTGGCGCCAGCACGCGCCCACTCGGGGCGATCCGGGTGGCCGCGACACTGATGTTGCGCAGCGGCTCCTCGGGTGTCACCGGCGGGTCGTTGTGCAGCGAGATCCGCATGCCGGTGGCCACCGCGGACCCGGCCGGCATCCACACGTCGCCGCGCTCGGGGCCGAACAGCCCGTCGACGAGGACGTCGCCCCAGTAGTGGAGCTGGTCGACGAACACGCTGCAGGTGACCCCGAGATCATGGGCACGCCGCAGCTGCGCCGGCGTGATGGCACCGACATGCTCGAGTCGCAGGCGATGATCGTCCCGCGGCCAGCGCTTCAGCGCTTCCTCGTAAACGTCCAAGATGGTGTCGACGCCGTGGTCGCCGTGCACGTGGCAGGCCATCTGCCAACCTTGCGGGAAGAACGTGTCAACGATCTCGGTGAGCTGCTCGCGGGTGTAGTTGGCGTGCCCGCACGACCCGGGCACCACGCCGATGGTGCGGGTCGCGTCGGTGTCCAGGTAGGGGAACGTCAGGTCGATGTTGCCGATCCACGGGGAACCGTCGACCCAGATTTTGATGCCGGTCTGCCGCACCATGTCGTCGCCGTTGTCCGGCGATGCATCGGTGTGCAGGGCCGCCGTCGACATCTCGTAGGTGCGCAGCCGCACCGTGAGCTTGTCGCGCATCTGCTCCAGGACCGGCCGGAACATCGGGTCGAACGCCATCTCCGAACACGTCGTCAGGCCGGCTTGGTTCAGCCGCGCGCATTCGGCGAGCAGCAGCGCCGGATAGTCGGTGGGCGTCATGACGCCGGTCACCAGCGGGAACACCGCGCCGGTCTCGATGGCGGTGCCGTCGAGCTCGCCGTTGGCGTCGCGGCCGTACTTGGCACCGTGCGGGTCGGGGGTGTCGCGGGTCAGGCCCGTGGCGCGGGCCGCCGCCGAGTTGAAGTACGCCTTGTGCCCCGAGTTGTGCACGATCACCAGCGGACCGTCGGGCGCCACCTCGTCGAGGAAGGCCAGCGTCAGCTCCGGGAGGCCCTGCTGCAGCAGCGGGTCCCAGCCGTTCAGGTAGGCACCGTCGGTGCCGCGGGCGGCCACCTCGGCGTGCAGCGCGGCCACGACGTCGTCGGCGTTCGGCATCGTGACGGGCCGGACGTCGACCATGCGGCCACCGAGCACCACTGCCTCCATCAATGGGTGGCCGTGCGCCTCGACGAACCCGGGCAGCACGCAGCCGGCGACCTCCCGAACCTCGGTGTCGGCGCCGATCCACGGCTGCACGTCGTCGCGGGATCCGACGGCGACGAGGCGTCCGGCGGTGACGGCGAGCGCCTCGGCGGTGGGCCGTTGCGGGTCGACGGTCAGGATGTTTCCGACGATGACGAGATCGGCTGCGCTGGCCATGAAGTGGATGCTAGGGCGTGTCCGCCGGACGGGTTTCAAGATGCGTCAATTTCACGGGCTTGACCTCAAGACTAGAACACGTTCTAGTCTTAGGCTATGACCCCTGACGTCTCTTCTTCGCGCGAGCGCTCGTCAGCCGAGCTGCTGCGCCATCCCCTGCATTCCGGGCACTTGACCGTTGGCGCCCTCAAACGCAACAAAGACAAGCCGGTCCTGTTCCTCGGCGACACCACGCTGACCGGCGGCCAACTCGCCGACCGCATCAGCCAGTACATTCAGGCCTTCGAGGCGCTGGGTGCCGGCTCCGGCGCCAGCAGCGGTCTGCTGTCCCTGAACCGGCCCGAGGTGCTGATGATCATCGGCGCCAGCCAGACGCAGGGCTACCGCCGCACGGCACTACACCCTCTCGGTTCGCTGGACGATCACGCCTACGTCCTGACCGATGCCGGCGTCACCACCCTGATCATCGACCCGACCGAGGCCTTCGTCGAACGCGCCATCGGTCTGCTGGAGAAGGTCCCCTCACTCAAGCAGATCCTGACCATCGGCCCGGTGCCGGATGCGCTGATCGGATCGGCGATCGACCTGGCGGCAGAAGCCGCGAAGTACGAGCCGCAGCCGCTCGAGGCCGCCGACCTGGCGCCCGATCACGTCGGCGGGCTGACCTACACCGGCGGCACCACCGGCAAGCCCAAGGGCGTCATCGGCACGACGCAGTCCATCACCACCATGACGACCATCCAGCTGGCCGAATGGGAGTGGCCGGAGCACCCCCGCTTCCTGATGTGCACGCCGCTGTCGCATGCCGGCGCGGCGTTCTTCACGCCGACCATCGTCAAGGGCGGCGAGCTGATCGTGCTCAAGAAGTTCGACCCCGCCGAGGTGCTGCGGGTGATCGAGGAGCAGAAGATCACCGCCACCATGCTGGTGCCGTCGATGATCTACGCGCTCATGGATCACCCCGATTCGCACACGCGGGATCTGTCATCGCTGGAGACCGTCTACTACGGCGCATCGGCCATGAACCCGGTGCGCCTCGCCGAGGCCATCCGCCGCTTCGGCCCGATCTTCGCGCAGTACTACGGCCAGTCCGAGGCCCCGATGGTCATCACCTACCTGGCCAAGGGCGAGCACGACGAGAAGCGGCTGACGTCCTGCGGGCGCCCGACGCTGTTCGCGCGCACGGCGCTGCTCGGCGACGACGGCCAGCCCGTCAAGCAGGGTGAGGTCGGCGAGATCTGCGTGTCCGGCCCGCTGCTGTCGGGCGGCTACTGGAACCTGCCGGAAGCCACCGCCGACACCTTCAAGAACGGCTGGATGCACACCGGCGACCTGGCCCGGGAGGACGAGGACGGATTCTGGTTCATCGTCGACCGGACCAAGGACATGATCGTCACCGGCGGCTTCAACGTGTTCCCGCGCGAGGTGGAAGACGTTGTGGCCGAACATCCTTCGATCGCGCAGGTCTGCGTCGTGGGCACCCCCGACGAGAAGTGGGGCGAGGCCGTGACGGCCGTCGTCGTGCTGCGTCCGGACGCCGACCGGTCCGACGAGGCGGTCGCGAAGATGACCGCGGAGATTCAGGCGGCCGTCAAGGAGCGCAAGGGCTCGGTGCAGTCGCCGAAGCAGGTCGTCATCGTCGACGCCGTGCCGGTGACGGCGCTCGGCAAGCCCGACAAGAAGGCCGTCCGCGCGCAGTTCTGGGCCGGCTCGGAGCGCTCCGTCGGCTAGGTCGCGAGTAGTCGCGAGGCCGCCAATTCCTCTGGAAATTGGGGGTTTTCGCGTTTCTGCCGCCAGCGGGAGGTGCTCGCGGTTCGGGCTGACTAGGTAGGTAACCCGGCGAGGAGCTGGTCGAAGAGCACGGCGGCCGCCGCGGCAGCCCCGTCGGCATCGGCGGCGATGATGCGATCCAGTAGCCGGTGATGGTCCTCGAACTCGGTCTCGACGGGCGTCTCGTTCATCACGGACACGCTCGCGGTGATGACCTCGATGAGCCCGAGGTACAGATCGATCAGCATGGTGTTGCGCGACGCCCGGATGACGGCGCAGTGGAATTCGGTGTCGGCGTGGACGAATTCGTCGTGATGCCCGGCGCGCTGCTCGTTGTCGCGTCCGTGCAGCAGGCGCCGCAGCGTGGCGATGTCGTCGTCGGTCCGGTTGGCCGCGGCCAGACGGGCGCCTTCCACTTCCAGCCCGCGGCGCACCTGCAGCACGTCGCGCAGTTCGTCGCTGCACAGCCGGCGCAGCGCGCCGGAGACCTCGCTGGTGGCGCGGACGTACGTGCCGTCGCCCTGCCGCACCTCGAACAGCCCGGCGTGCGCCAGCGCCCGGACGGCCTCACGCACCGTGTTGCGGCCGACACCGAGAGCCTCGACCAGATCGGTCTCGTTCGGGATGCGATGGCCGACCGGCCATTCGCCGTCCGCGACCGAACCGCGGAGCTGCTCGATGACCTGTTCCACCAAGCCGGCACGGCGGGCCGTGTTCAGGGCCACGAAATCATCCTTTCACCCAATCATAGGATGTATGCCATCATAGCAGCATGAGTGCTGCCGTGAACGGTTCCGAACACGCCCGTTACGAGGACGAACTGGCACTCGAGCTCGACGGCGCCATCGAAATCGCGGATGTCCCGGCGAGCCCGAGCACCCGCCTCGCGAGCGGCGTCTTACTCGCCGTCGCGGTCGTCGTCACTGCCCTGAACCTGCGGCCGTCCGTCACGAGCGTCGCTCCCCTGCTGGGCGAGATGCGCACCGCACTCGGGGTGTCATCGGTCTGGGCCGGCATCCTCACCACGCTGCCCGTGCTGTGCTTCTCCGCCGCGGGTGCCACCGCGCCGCTGCTGGCCAAACGGCTCGGCCTCGGCCGGACCGTGACGCTCGCCCTGTTGGTCCTGGCCCTGGGGCTGGCGGTGCGGCCGTACGGCGACGGCGGCCTCATGCTCGGCGCCACGCTGCTCGCCTCGTCCGGCATCGCGCTGGCCAACGTGCTGATCCCGGTGGTGATCAAGAGTTCGTTCCCCGCCCACGTCGGCCTGATGACGGGCATCTACACCAGCGCGCTGCAGGCCGGCGGAGCTGTCGGCGCCGCCGTCACCCCGGCGGTGGAACACAGCGTCGGCGGCTGGCGTCCGTCGCTCGCCATCTGGGCCGCGCTCGCGCTGGCGGCCCTGCTGTTATGGCATCCGGCCGCTCGCCGGCATCGCACCGACTGGGCGACAACGGCGGCCCGGACCACCCCGCGTCGCTCTCTGCTGCGCAACCCGCTCGCATGGACGGTGACGCTCTACATGGGCAGCCAGTCGTTCCTGGCCTACATCATGATGGGTTGGCTCCCACAGATTTTCATCGACAACGGCATGGACAAGACCACTGCCGGCGTGATGTCCGGAGTGATGTCGCTGATCGGCGTTCCGGTCGCGTTGCTCATCTCGCCGCTGGCTGCCCGCAGCACTCACCAGAGCCTGTGGAACGTCGGCCTCGGTGTGCTGGGCCTGTCCGGCGCCATCGGTCTGCTCGTCGCACCCAGCGCGGCACCGGTGCTGTGGAGCGTGCTGGTCGGTATCGGCATGAGCGCGTTCTCGCTGGCTCTGACAGTCATCGCGCTGCGCGCACGCAATGCCGAGGACACCGCACAGCTCTCGGGCATGGCTCAGGGCTTCGGCTATTTGTTCGCGAGCACCGGGCCGTTCCTGTTCGGGCTGCTGCACGACGTGTCCGGCGGCTGGCAGGTCCCGTTCGTGTTGTTCTTCAGCGTGTACGCAGTGCAGTTGACGGCCGGCTGGTTCGCCGGGCGCAACCGCTACGTCTGAACCGCGGTCCGGCTAGTACGGCGACGGCGGGTAGCCGGGGTACGCGACCGGAGCGGCGGGCGCCGACTGGCCGCTCTTCCACCGGCACCACTGCTGCGTCGAGTTCAGCGCTGCGAGCACACCGGTGGCGAGGGCGAACACGATCGGCACCGCGGCGCTCATCACCGACATCCCCGCCATTTGCTGCATCCCCTCGTAGCCGCCGCCGAGCGCGGTGCCGAGCCGCTTGAGAATGGTGAGCGAGGCGAACAGGCCGACCACGTTGGACAGCACCACAACCGTGCAACTGCCGATCACGATCCAGCGGCCCGCCGACCGCCCGAGGACCAACAGCACGCCGCCGACCAGCAGCGCGACGGCCACGATCGTCTGCACGACGGCCATCACGGCGCTCAGGCCCATCAGCCCGGACCTGGTATCCGACCCGCTCGAGATGGAATCGGACAGTGAACTCAACGTCGCGACCACGTACCAGCTGGAGAACGCCTGGAACGCCGTCGACACGGCGCCGAGCAGACTCAGCACGGCGGCGATGATGGCCGTCACGCCGGACGGGCTGGCCGACCCGGGCGTGGGCGTGCCGTACCCGACAGGCTGCCCATACTGCGGATACTGCTGGGGGTACTGCGGGTAGGGCACGTTCGGCGGCACACCGGGAGCGCCGTACGGGTTGCCCCCATACGGTTGCCCCGGCCCGAACTGCCCGGGTGGCGGCCACTGATCAGACATCGAAACCCTCCTTCAGCTGGGCGAACATAGCACGCCAGCGCAGTTGCGGGGGCTCGTCTAGCCTCGATCCATGGGCCTGGACAGCGACGCGAACCTCAAGCCACCGTGGTGGCTCAAGCCGATGAACAAAGTGATGATGGCCGTCATGCGGGTGGTTCCCATCAAGGGTCCCGTCGTGCTGACCGTGCCGGGCCGCAAATCCGGTGCGCCGCGGTCGACGCCCATCACCCCGTTCGAGGTCGACGGCCGCCGCTACGTCGTAGGTGGATTCCCGAACGCCGACTGGGTGCGCAACGCGCGCGCCGCGGTCACCGCCACCGTGACCCAGGGCCGGAAGCGCGAAGAGGTCCGGCTGTTCGAGGTACCCGCCGAGGAGGCCCGCCCGCTGCTGCGGCAGTTCCCCATCCTGGTGCCGACGGGCGTCGGGTTCATGAAGAACGCGGGCCTGGTGACCGGCCCCAACCCCGACGAGTTCGAGGCGCTCGCCGGACGCTGCGCGGTGTTCCGGTTCGATCCGGTCTAGCACCGCAGCGAGCGTGGGGCCTTACGAGAAATCCCGGCCGAATTTCCGCGTAAACCCCCACGCTCCAGTGCCCGTCAGATGTGCGGCGCGTTCTTGATCGGGGCGTCCTGCTGACCGGCCGTCTGGCACCACGCCAGCGCGGAGGCGCGCGTGCCCGTCACCTCCAGCGACGACGGGTCGGCGCCCTTGCGATCCTTGATCATCTTGTTGACCGCCTGGTTCTGCGTCTTCTCGTCGGCTCCCACGAAGTCCTTGCACTTGGTGTCGCCGCCCTGAACGGACGGCGAGCATCCGACCAGCACCAGTCCGGCAATGAGACCTGACACCACCACGCTTGCTGACCGCTTCATTGAGCCTCTCCTGTTCGGGCCGCCATCGGCCGCCGTTTGTCTGCGACCTAGTACCCATGGGGCTCACAGGCCAAACCCGGGCAGCTCTAAGGTCGAGGCGTGAACGCAGACAATCCGTTTGACCCTCAGCTCTGGCAGCCGGTGACCGAGCTCGGTGAACTCACCGACATCACCTACCACCGCCACGTGCGCGACGGTAAGCCGCAGCCGACGGTCCGGATCGCCTTCGACCGGCCCGACGTCCGTAACGCCTTCCGGCCGCACACCGTCGACGAGCTGTACCGCGCACTCGACCATGCCCGGATGAGCCCGGACGTCGGCGTCGTCCTGCTCACCGGCAACGGACCGTCGCCGAAGGACGGCGGCTGGGCGTTCTGCTCCGGCGGCGACCAGCGCATCCGTGGCCGCAGCGGCTACCAGTACGCGTCCGGCGACACCGCCGAGACCGTCGACCCGGCCCGCGCCGGACGGCTGCACATCCTGGAGGTCCAGCGGCTGATCCGGTTCATGCCGAAGCCCGTGATCTGCCTGGTCAACGGCTGGGCGGCCGGCGGCGGCCACAGCCTGCACGTTGTCTGCGACCTGACGCTGGCCAGCCGGGAGCATGCCCGGTTCAAGCAGACCGACGCCGATGTCGGCAGCTTCGACGGCGGCTACGGCAGCGCCTACCTGGCGCGCCAGGCCGGGCAGAAGTTCGCCCGCGAGATCTTCTTCCTGGGCCGCGCCTACGACGCCGAATCGATGCGGGCCATGGGGGCCGTGAATGAGGTCGTCGACCACAAGGACCTGGAAACCGTTGGGCTGCAATGGGCGGCAGAGATCAACGGCAAGTCTCCGCAGGCCATCCGGATGCTGAAGTTCTCGTTCAACCTGATCGACGACGGTCTGGTGGGCCAGCAGATTTTCGCCGGCGAGGCCACGCGCCTGGCGTACATGACCGACGAAGCCGTCGAGGGCCGGGACGCGTTCCTGCAGAAGCGGGACCCGGACTGGAGCGAGTTCCCGCGTTACTTCTGAGTTGCTGGCGGTCACAGGAACGGGGCGACGCTGTGCGCTTTCCCATGAGTGCCCTGTGTATCCGCTTGGGCGCGTATCGATGTCGGGCGGCTCGCGTCAGACTGAGCACGTGAATGTCAGGGCACGCGCGCGAGTCGGCCGCCGGGCGCTGGGCGCCCAGGGGTTCACCATGGGCGTTTTCGGCGGCGCCGGCCTGGCCTGGTCCATGGCGAACCCGCATTTCGGCGCGTCCGGCGCCCCGATCTTGTTTCTGCGTGTCACCCCGCTGCACTGCTCTCTGCTGCTGGTGGTCGGCGTGCTGACGGTCTTCGCCTCATTGGGCCGGAGCGCGGTGATGTTCAACCGGGTCGCCGCACTCGGCTGGTGCGTCGTGACCGCGGTGTGCGTCGCGGCGACGTCGAGCCACAACCCGGGCCCGCTGGGCTTCGACTCCCGCGACACCGTGCTGTACGCCGTTCTCACCGCCTACAACCTGGCCGTGATGGTGTGGTTCGCCTTCCCCAGCCGCTCCACAGAGGAGGCTGGGGCACCCGGCCGGTTCCACCGGCCCCACTCCGACGCGCTGGGGTCTCGCTGATCCCTGTTAGCCTCCCGGGGTGAGCGAGCCCAGTTACTCCGACGCCGAACGCGCAGCCGTCTACCGGGTCATGGCCGAGCGCCGGGACATGCGGCACTTCACGCCGAATTCCGAAGTGCCCGAAGATGTTCTGCGGCGTATCCTGGAGGCTGCCCACATGGCGCCGAGTGTCGGGTTGATGCAGCCGTGGCGCTTCCTGCGAATCACCGACCCGGGCATGCGGACAGCGATCAAGGAACTGGTCGACGCCGAGCGAATCCGGACCGGCGAGGCTCTCGGGCCCCGCGAAGCGGAGTTCCTGGCACTCAAGGTCGAGGGCATCGGCGACTGCGCTGAGCTGTTCGTCGTGGCGCTGGGCGACGATCGCGAACGCCACATCTTCGGCCGGCGCACCATGCCGCACATGGATCTGGCGTCGGTGTCCTGCGCCATCCAGAACATGTGGCTGGCAGCCCGCGCGGAAGGTCTTGGGCTGGGCTGGGTTTCGCTGTTCGAACCGGCAGAGCTGGCCGAGCTGATGGGCATGCCCGAGGGCGCCGACCCGATCGCGGTGCTGTGCGTCGGCCCGGTGCCGGAGTTCCCGGACCGCCCCGAACTCGAGATCGTGGGCTGGACGACAGCCCGCCCGCTCGACGAACTGGTGTACACGAACAGCTGGCCTGCCACCCGAACGAGCTGAGTTTCCCTAAGCTCGGGGGCGTGAGCAAAAGTCCACTGCGCCGCGTCACCGAGAGTCTGCTGCTCGCCGGTATGCGGCCACCCCTGATCGAACGGCTGTCGGGCCACGGCGAGGTGGACCTGGCCGGCAAACGCATCGTGCTGACGGGTGCGTCGTCGGGCATCGGCGAGGCGGCCGCCGCCAAGTTGGCCCATCTGGGTGCGACGGTCGTGATCGTGGCCCGCCGGGCCGATCTACTGGACAAGGTGGCGGCCAGGATCACCCACAGCGGGGGCGACGCGATCGCCCGGCCATGCGACCTGTCGGAGATGGACGCCATCGACAAGCTCGTCACCGACGTCGAAGCCGAGCTCGGTGGCGTGGACATCCTGATCAACAACGCCGGCCGGTCCATCCGCCGGCCACTGGCCGAATCCCTGGACCGCTGGCACGACCTCGAACGCACCATGACCCTGAACTACTACTCGCCGCTGCGGCTGGTCCGCGGCTTCGCCCCCGGGATGCTGGAGCGCGGCGACGGGCACATCATCAACGTGTCCACGTGGGGTGTGATGAATGAATCGTCGCCGCTGTTCGCGGTGTACAACGCCTCCAAATCCGCGCTCACCGCCGTCAGCCGGGTCATCGAAACCGAGTGGGGCGCAAGCGGAGTGCACTCCACGACACTGTTCTACCCGCTGGTGAAAACGCCGATGATCGCACCGACCCGCGCCTACGACGGGCTGCCGGGACTGTCGGCTGACGAAGCCGCCGACTGGATGATCACCGCGGCCAAGACCCGTCCGGTGCGCATCGCACCGCGGATGGCGGTGACGTCGCACGCCCTCAACAGCTTCGTTCCCGGCGTGGTCGACAGGATGATGAAACGCCAACGCGCACAACCGATTGGGTGACGTCATGGAAATCCTGGCCAGCCGCATCCTGATCCGCCCCGTCGACTACCAGAAGTCGATCGCCTTCTACCGCGACGCCATCGGCCTCGCCATCGCCCGCGAATACGGTGCCGGCACAGTGTTCTACGCCGGGCAGTCCCTGATCGAGCTCGCCGGCCACGGGCGTGACGACAGCGGACCCGCGGCCCCGTTCCCGGGCGCACTGTGGCTGCAGGTACGGGACGTCTATCAGACGCAGGCCGAACTCGAAGGCCGCGGGGTGACAATTTCCCGTGCGGCACAACAAGAACCGTGGGGCCTGCACGAGATGCACGTCACCGATCCCGACCGGGTCACCTTGATCTTCGTACAGGTGCCCGACACCCACCCACTACGACGAGACACCCGGAGCTAGCGCTCCGGGTGTCTCGGATGGTGAGTACCGCGGCGGGTCAGCGCTACGGTGTGGCCAGCGGCCAACCGACCGCGGCCAGCCGAGCCGATACCTGCTGAATGTCCTCGGGACTGGGCGCCTGGTCGGTGATCCGCTGGATCGCGTCGTGGATCTCGTCTTCGGTGACCGGGGTTTCCCCGTCGTTGGAACGCAGGACGGTGCGGGCCGCCTCGACGACCTCGTCCTCACTGAGGGAACGCCGCAGCAGTGCCAGGACCGGGAAGTAGTCCTTCGGCGGCACTCCGTCCGGGTACCCCTCACGCAACCACTTCAGGATGCTGACGAACAGGGCCGCCGTGTTGTTGGGCGCGGGCACAACGATGGGCTCATTCATTATTTGAGCCCCAGGGGTTCGAAGATCTTGACGCCGGTGTGGTGCGCGATCACGTCCTTGGTGATCCACAGCACGGCGAGCAACACGATCGCGCCGACGAGGACGAACAACAGCAGGCCGAGGTACTTCAGCACCGCGTTGGGCGCGTGGGTGGTGCCGTCGTCACCGACACCACCGGCACCGTTGGAGTAGGCAACCAGACCGCCGGCAAACACCGCCGGCAGGCCGGCACCGAAGATCAAGCCCACGACCAGAACCCGGAAAATTGATTCCAAATAGTGCATCGAACTGTTCCTTAAGTCTTTGCTGGAAATACCGGCGTCAGACCGACGCGGTGTCCTTGGTGGACTTGGTGGTGGCGGCGCGCACGTCGGCCGGAACCGTCGAGTTGGTGGACTCGTCCCATTCGGCGTTGACGTTGTTGTGGTCGATCTTCTGCTGCTGGGCGCGCCAGTACATGAAGCCCGACAAGGCGACCAGGATCACGAAGATCACGATGTCGCCGACCAGGTGCGAGCTGGCGCTGGCGATGCCGTTGGCGAGCAGGAACGACAGGGCACCGACGAGGCCGGCGGCCGGCAGCGTGATCAACCATGCGGCGGCCATCCGGCCTGCGACCGCCCAGCGCACCGTGGCGCCCGGCTTACCGATGCCGCTACCCAGGATGGAACCCGTGGCGACGTGGGTGGTGGACAGCGCCATGCCCGCGACGCTGGAGGTCAGGATCACCGCGGCCGAAGAGGACTCGGCGGCGAAGCCCTGGGGCGACTCGATCTCGACCAGACCCTTGCCCAGGGTGCGGATGACGCGCCAGCCGCCGATGTAGGTGCCGGCGCCGATGGCCAGCGCGCAGCTGGCGATGATCCAGAACGGCAGGCCGTCCTTCTTGACATCACCGGTCAGGTGGCCGCTGCTGATCAGCGCCAGCGCGATGACACCCATCGTCTTCTGCGCGTCGCCGGTGCCGTGCGCGAGCGACAGCAGCGACGCCGTGGCGATCTGGCCCCAGCGGAAGCCCTCTTCACGGCGCTTGCGGGTCACGCCCTTGGTGATCTTGTAGACCAGCCAGGTACCGCACATCGCGACGACGCCGGCGATGAACGGCGAGGCCACCGCCGGAAGCAGCACCTTGCTGGTCAGGCCGTCCCAGTTCACGCCGGCGACGCCGGCCGCGGCGATACCGGAGCCGATCAGACCACCGAAGAGCGCGTGCGAGGAGCTGGACGGGATGCCGAACAGCCAGGTCAGCAGGTTCCACAGGATGCCGCCGATCAGGCCGGCGAAGATCACGGTCAGCGCGACGCTTGCGTCGAGCTTGAGGTGACCGGTCTTGGGGTCCTGAATCTTCAGGACGTTGGTGGCCACCGTGACGGCCACGTTGACCGACAGGAAGGCACCGACGAGGTTGAGGATGCCTGACAGCGCTACCGCGGCCTTGGGCTTGAGGGCCCCGGTCGCGATAGAGGTGGCCATGGCATTGCCGGTGTCATGAAATCCATTGGTGAAGTCAAAAGCCAGGGCTGTTGCGACCAACAGCGCCAGGATGACCATCTCTGCGCTCATGGCGCTTATTCTGGGGTAACCGCCGCGTTTTTGACCAGTTACCGAAGTCCTCAATTCCTGTGACGACCTGCATGTTTGCCGGGCTGGCAGAGGTGTTCATACAGTGTTCACCTGTTAGCTTCGTCTAATTAGCCTGGCAAAGTGCTGGCAGCGATGCTGCGAGTTACCGTAGCGATATGCCCACGTCACAGGCCGGGCATAGGATTCGTTCGCGCATTTTGGGGCAACAATGCGGACTGTTGGGTCCTTTTCCGAGATCTGGAGGTGACGCCATGAACGCCTTCTTGACAAAGATCGTGGCGTGGCTGCAGGCGGGATACCCGGAAGGCGTCCCCGCCACCGACCGGGTGCCGCTGCTGGCACTACTGGCTCGGCGCCTGACCAATGACGAAGTCAAGTCCGTGTCAAGGGCATTGATGGATCGGGGCGAATTCGACCAGATCGACATCGGGGTGCTGATCACGCGGATCACTGATGAACTGCCCCGCGCCGAGGACGTCGAGCGCGTGCGAGAACGGTTGGCCGCCAAGGGCTGGCCCCTCGACGATCCCCGCGACCCGGCCGACGGCGGGCCTGTCGACGGAGGCCCCGGCAACAGGGAGCCGACATAGGCATCCTCCATACCGCCACCGTCGGCTCCGGCGGCGCGGCCCTTGCCCTGATCCCCGAGTTGGCGCAGGCTTTGGACGGCGAGCGCGCCCTGCTGCCACTGCCAGCCGACGATGACCGCCAGGCCGCGCTGCTGACCGAGACCTTGCGGGCCGGCGAGCCCGTCGACGACGCCGTGGCGCTGGTGGTCTCCACATCGGGTTCGACCGGAAACCCCAAGGGCGCCTTGCTGTCCGCGTCGGCCCTGCACGCCAGTGCCGACGCCACGCATGACCGGCTCGGCGGCCCCGGCCGGTGGCTGCTGGCCCTGCCCGCGTATCACGTCGCCGGTATCCAGGTGCTGGTGCGCAGTCTGCGGGCCGGCACCACACCGGTAGCGCTGGAACCGGGATTCGACGTCGGCGAATTACCCGCTGCGGTAAAGGCTTTGGGGTCGGGCCGGCGCTACACATCGCTGGTATCGGTGCAGCTGGCCAAGATTTTGGCCGATCCCGCCGCGGGCGAGGCCCTGGCCGAGCTGGACGCGGTGCTGATCGGCGGCGGCCCGATGCCCCCGGATCTCGGCGAAAAGGCCGCAGCCGCAGGGGTTTCCGTGGTGCGCACCTATGGCATGAGTGAAACCTGCGGCGGCTGCATCTACGACGGAAGACCGCTGAACGGAGTCGAGCTGCGGATCGACGACACCGGCCGGATCGCGCTGGGCGGCCCCACGTTGGCCTCGGGTTACCGCAATCCCGTGGTGCCGTCCCCCTTCGTGGACGGCTGGTTCGTCACCGATGACATTGGCGCCGTGGATGATTCGGGCGCGCTGCGGGTCTTGGGCCGTGTCGACGACGCCATCGCCACCGGCGGGCTTAAAGTCCTGCCCGCCCTGGTCGAGTCGGCGTTGGGCGGCCATCCGGCCATCGCCGAATGCGCGGTGTTCGGAGTGCCCGACGAACGCCTGGGTCAGCGGGTGGCCGTGGCGGTGGTGCTCCGTCCGGGCGCGGGCCCGCCAACGGTCGCTGACCTGCGGGAACACGTGCGCGCGGCCCTCGCCGTCACCGCGGCTCCGCGGGAGGTGCACGTGGTGGACGAACTCCCCCGCCGCGGAATCGGCAAGCTGGACCGTCGGGCCTTGACGCTCAGGTACCAGAAAAACGCCTGATCTGCCCGTGATGCCGGTCACAGCACCGGCGCTTGATTCGGTGGCAGCCCCGGCTCTCTGGGACCCTAGAACGTGGACCGGAAGAGTTGGAGTTTCCATGCCTGCCCACAGACAGCCTGACAACCATCCTGCGGTGACCGCCCTGACCTGGTCAGGAGGTGTGCTGGCCTGGCTCGTGGCCGCCGCCGTCGCAGCGCCGTCCACCGGTCTGCCACTGGCCGTCGTGCTGCCCGTGACCCTGATATTCGGGGCTCTGGTGGTCGTGGCCATCCGCAGCACGGTCGCCAGCGCGCGCGGCACTGCCGGCCGAGTCGCCCTGGCCGTCGCCATCGGCCTGCTGGTCGGCGAACTGGCCGCGATGACACTCTTCAGCAACGCGATCTCGCAGCGCATGGCCGGCGAGGCCGCGACCCGCGCCGCGGGCACACCGGCGGTGACCGTCGCCCAGGGGCAGCTGAACGCGTTACGTGCCGGCCGCGGCACCCTGGACGCGGCTGTCGACTCCGCCCGGCAGCGCCGTGACGACGCCCAGGTGGTGGCGCGCTGTGAGTACCACCCGACGCCGGCGTGCGCCCAGCAGCCCGTCACCGGCGTGCCCGGAGACGGCCAGATCACCCAGAACACGCAGGACATCCTCGAGCACGACCAGCGTGAGCTCGACGCTGCGCTCGCCGCACGCAACGAGCAGGCCCCGGCCCTCGACGCGCAGATCGCCGATGCCGAGCACGCGGTGACGGCGGCGCGCGCTGCCGCGGGCGTCGGCGTGGACCGCGGCTTCGGCGCGCGGTGGGTCGCGATGAACGGCTACACCATCGAAACGCCCGCGGCCCTCGTGGCGCGCATCGCCGTCATCGGCGTCTGCGTGCTGCTGTACCTGCTGCCGATGCTGCTGCACGCCCGGCAGGACCGGACCCTGCGTGAGCGCCACGACGAATCGCGGCTGAAGGCCGAACTGCGCGCCGAGACCGCCATCGCCGTCAAGCAGGCCGAGGTACGGGCCGAAGCCGAAATTCTGAAGGCCGAGCATCAGCTGGCCGCCATGCGCCTGGCACTGGAAACCGACGCCGAGATCAATCGCGAGTACCACCGGCAGCGGGTGGCAGAAGCCCGCACCGGCGAACCGGCACCGCCCGCCCTGGGAGCGCCGACCGCCGAGGCACTGCGTCCGTCCACTGCCCAGCCGCAGCCGATGTACTCCGACTGGGATGAACTCACGGCGTTCCCCGACCCGCAGCGGCGATCGCTGAGCGCCGCCCCGTCTGCGCCGGAGCCCGAAACCGGCAGCGCCCCAGCCGAACCGGCGGTTACGTCCGAACTCGTCCCGATCGACGGCGAGGTTGCCGAGAACCTGCCGGTGCCGGCGACATCGCAGCCCGCCGGTGGCCTGACTCTGCCCCAGCTACCCGATCTGACCAAGGTAGCGGCGCGCCTACTGCGTCCGCTGATGGCACCGGTGGCGCCGGTCGTCGACCGCGTCATCGACACGTCGGTGCAGCAGCTGCGGTCAGCGCAGAAGGTCATCGAGGAATTCGAGGAGATCACCTTCACGCTGCGCCGCACCTCGCGGACCACCGTGAGCGACAGCGCGCACGAGCAGTCATCGGGTCCGCGCGGGGCGGATCAGAGCCAGGCGCTCGGCCAGGGTCAGGGCGGTCATCCGCGCGTCGAACCCCAGTGGGCGGCACCGCAGATGAACGCCACGTTCGCGCCGAACGCCCCACTGCGGGGCGTCGACCACACCGCGCTCGGCGGCAGTGACACGACGATCATCGACGCCGCCGACGAGCGCCGTCAGCTGGGGGAAGGCCGCCGCGCCATCGAGCCGTAAACCCGCGATTTGTGCACGATTTCGGTCGCTCAGCGGACCTTATCGTGCACAAATCCCTAGGGCAGCGAGCGGTTCAGCCGTTCGGTGGCGGTGAGATAGTCCTCGATGAACTCGCGGACCACTTCGCGGGCGGGCTTGACCTTGTTCATCAGGCCGACGCCCTGTCCCACGAAATAGGTCGCGAGTTGCTGAGCACCCGGATGGCCCTGGGCGGCAAGCCGATCGATGCGCCGGATCACCGGCTCGCTCAGCATGTTCTGCAGCGGTAACGGAAGCGGTTTGCGGCCACCGTCTTTCGGCGCCCAGGCGTCGGTCCAGTCGGAAACCAGCTGACGGGCCGGCTTGCCGGTTCGCCCGGCCGACCGCACGGTGTCCCGCGAGCTGGCGGCGAGCATCTTCTGTTTGGTGGCCGGCGCAGTCTCGGCTTCCTCGGTGGTCAGCCACACCGAACCGGTCCACGCGCCGGCGGCGCCCAACGCGACCACAGCCGCCATCTGCCGCCCCGTGACGATGCCACCGGCCGCCAGCACGGGAATCTCACTGCCGATCGCCGCCAGCGCGTCCAACACTTCGGGCACGACCACCAGCGTCGACACCTCACCACAGTGCCCGCCGGCTTCGGTGCCCTGCGCGACGATGATGTCCACGCCGGCTGCGACCTGTTTGACGGCGTGCTCCTTGGCGCCGACCAGCGCGGCCACCGGAATCCCCCGCTCGCGGCCCGCCTCGATCATGTAATCCGGCGGCACCCCAAGGGCATTGGCGATCAGCTTGATGGGGTGGCTCAGCGCCACGTCGAGCAACTCGTGGCCGGTGTTGCCGGACAGCACCGACCCGCCGGTGCGGGCCTTGTCCTCCGGCTCGATGCCGTGCTCGACGAGCAGCTTGGTGACGAATTCCCGGTATTCCGAGGGGATTCGGTCCGCCAGCTGGCCGTCGGAGAGATTCTCGCCCTTGCCCTCGAACTTGGCCGGCACGATGATGTCAGCGCCGTACGGCCGGCCGCCGACGTGATCATCGATCCAGGCCAATTCGCGATCCAGCTGCTCGGGCGTATACGCCGTCGCGCCCAGCACACCGAAGCCGCCGGCGTTGGTGACGGCGGCGACCACGTCGCGACAATGGCTGAAGGCGAAGAGCGGGAAATCGATGCCGAGCTGTTCGCAGATACGAGAAGTCACCCCGTCAGTTCTGCCACTCCAACTTGACGGGTGTCAAGAGCCTGCCCGATCAGGGCAGTTCAAACGGCAACTCCACCCCGGCGTGGGCCAGGCAGTGGGTGCAGGCACGTTCGGCGGGGACCGTGGCGAGAGCCTGCTGCACGAGCGCCTTGAACATGGGCGTGTTCCGCTCGAACTCGGCGAACACATCAACCGTGGTGACGCCGGCGCCGGCCTCGATACCGGCATCCAGATCGGTAACCAAAGCTATTGCTGCATAACACATCTCGAGCTCACGAGCCAGGACCGCCTCGGGGTAGCCGGTCATGTTCACCAACGTGAACCCCTGGGTCGCGAACCACTGGCTCTCGGCCCGGGTGGAGAAGCGGGGCCCCTGGATCACGACCATGGTGCCGCCGTCGACGACGCCCGGCTGCTCGGCTGCCACGGCCCGCAGCGTCGGGCAGTACGGATCGGCGAAGCCGACATGGATGCCGCCGGCATCGAAGTAGGTGTCCTCGCGGCCACGGGTGCGGTCCACCAGCTGATCAGGCACGACGACGGCGCCGGGGCCCAGGTCCGCGGTCAGGCTGCCGACGGCGCAGGGCGCGAAAATCCGCCGCACGCCCAGCGACCGCAACGCCCACATGTTGGCCCGGTACGGCACGGTGTGCGGCGAGTACTCGTGCTTGACCCCGTGCCGCGGCAGGAACGCCACCTCGTGGCCGCCGACGGTCCCGATGGTGATGGGCGCGCTCGGCGCACCGTAGGGCGTGTCGACGCTGACCGTGCGCGCGTCGTCGCCGAAGAACGTGTAGAAACCGCTGCCGCCGATAACTCCCAGCATCCGTTATTCGGCGTCGGTCTCGGGGGTATCCGCGGTCTCGGGGGTATCCGCGGTCTCCGGCTTCACCGCCGTGACCGGAGTCGGCGCGGGCACCTCCGCGTCGTCTCCGGTCTCGTCCGCTACCTCACTGTCCAGTTCCAGCTGCGCCCGAGCGCGCCGGGCGCCGTCGCGGATCTCGAATGCGTCGGTGGCCAGGGCGCCGATGGAGCTCGCCACATCCTTGACCGCGGTGACGATGATGTTGGTGACCTCACCGACAGTGCCAGCGACCGCTTCGACGGATTCCTGAACGACGTCTTTGCGAATCTCGTTCTTGCTGAGCCGATCCTTCATGCCGATAAGTGTAGGGGCGTGGGACGATTGCGCGCGTGGCCAGTCTTTCGCAGTGGATAGAGGGCGCCCGACCGCGGACCCTGCCGAATGCCGTCGCTCCCGTGCTGGCAGGCACCGGTGCCGCCGCCTGGGTCGGCGGTGAGGTGTGGTGGAAAGCGGCTCTGGCCCTTGTGGTTTCGATTTCGCTGATCATCGGCGTCAACTACGCCAACGACTACTCCGACGGCATCCGCGGCACCGACGACGACCGGTCCGGACCGGTCCGCCTGGTCGGAGCCAAATTGGCTTCGCCGCAGGCAGTGCTGGCGGCGGCCGTGATCAGCCTGTGCATCGGCGCCGGAGCCGGCCTCGCGCTGGCCCTGGTGAGTCAGCCGTGGCTCATCGCCATCGGTGCGGCGTGCATCGCCGGAGCCTGGCTGTACACCGGTGGCACCAACCCCTACGGCTACCGCGGGCTCGGCGAGGTCGCGGTGTTCGTGTTCTTCGGCCTGGTCGCGGTCCTCGGCACCCAGTACACGCAGGCCCTGCGGGTCGACTGGGTGGGACTCGTTCTCGCGATCGCGGTCGGGTCGCTGTCGTCGGCGGTGCTGGTGGCCAACAATCTGCGCGACATCCCCACCGATCAGGTGTCGGGCAAGATCACCCTGGCGGTTCGGCTGGGCGATACCCGGACCCGGCAGCTGTTCCAGGTGCTGGCGCTGCTGCCGTTCCTGCTGACCGCGGTCCTGACGCTCGCCACGCCCTGGTGCCTGGTCGGCTTCGTGGCGGCGCCGCTCGCGGTTCGCGCGGCGAAGCCGGTGCGCTCAGGTCTCGGCGGCCGTGAGCTGATCCCCGTGCTCAAGGACACCGGGCTGACGATGCTGGTGTGGGCCGCCCTGATCAGCGCGGTGCTGGTGATCAAGCCCTGACGCCGGCGCGGCGTCAGTCGTCGGAGGAATCCTCGCCGTGCAGCCGGGCCCGCAGCTGCTCGCGCTCGGCACGACGGCGCTCATCGACGGCGGCGATCCCGGCGGTGGCCCGGCGGCGCAGCGGCGCAAAAAGCCAGATGCCCAGCGGCATGCCGATAACCAGCGCGAACAGCAGCGCCACCATGGCCGGGAAATCACGAATACCCAGCAACGCGACGACACCGAAAATCGCGCCGGCAATCACGGCTACCAGCAGCAGGCGGGCGAGCGCGTAGAGAAAGACATCGAGCAGCAAACGTGGCATGGAGGGGGTAGCTGGCGCATCAGACACCGCACGAGTTTACCGACGGACGCGTATATTCGAATAAAGGAGGTTTTACGTGCAGTTCCTGCTCCTGATCACGCTGCTGGCACTGTTGGCCTACGTCGGCTGGCGCGCCACCCGCACCACCGTCGCGCGCCCGACCACTCGTGTCATCGGTCCCGACGACGATCCTGAATTCCTGCGCCGCCTCGGTTCCTAGCGCACTCTCTACAACGACAGCGGAAATCCGTCGGCGACTGCCACGGCCAGTTCCAGCAACGCGTCCCTGGTATCCGGCCGGAGCCGGTCCAGACTGATCTCGGCACCCTCCTCCAGGTGCGGATCGAACGGCACCAACTGCACCGCCCGGCAGCGGCGGCCGAAATGGTCGACCACCTTGCGCAGGTCGACCTTGCCGGACCGCGGGCGCACCGCGTTGACCACCGCGACGGCGTTGCGCACCAACTCCTGATGACCATGGGCATCGAGCCAGTCGAGCGTCGCCGCCGCACTGCGTGACCCGTCGACCGAGCCCGAGCTGATCACGACGAGCACGTCAGCATGGTCGAGCACCGCTCCCATCGCCGAATGCAGCATGCCGGTGCCGCAGTCCGTGAGCACCAACCGGTAATACGGCTCCAACACCGCCAGTGTCCGGGAGTAGTCCTCCGAGCTGAACGCCTCCGACACTGCCGGATCACTCTCCGAGGCCAGTACCTCGAGGTCGCTCTCGCCGCGCGAGGTGTAGTTGCGGACGTCGCTGTAACTGGAGATGCCCTCGGCATCGCGCAGGAGGTGACGAACCGTCGCCGGCGTCTCCAGCGGCACCTTCTGGCTGAGGGTGCCGCGGTCGGGGTTGGCGTCCACCGCGATCACGCGGTCGCCACGGATCGACGCGAACGTCGCACCGAGCGTCGCGGTGATGGTGGTCTTGCCGACGCCGCCCTTCAGAGACAGCACGGCGATTCGATAGCAGTCCCGCAGCGGCCGGTTGATCTGCGCGGTCAGCCGGGTGCGGTGCAAGACCTTGGGGCTCTCGCCCGGATTGAGCAGCGTGCCCGTCGCGTAATACAGCGCTTTGCGCCAGCCAGTCGAGGGCGCGCGGCTCGGCCGGCTCAGGAGTGCGACGGTCGCGGGGTCCAGACTCCGCGGCCTGGCGGGCTTCGGTTGCACGACGGGAGTCACCGCATGCGCGATGACGATGCGGGCCTCCGGCGCCGCAGCGGGCGTGGCGGCGGCGACTGGGCCGGCCGGATCCCTGAACCGGCCCTGGGCGCGGAACGAAGACACGATCAACCGCTACATCTACTCATCGGCTCAGCCACGGTATCCAATTGTCGGCTCAGCCGACGCCGGCGTACGAGTGCAGGCCGACGGTCACCAGGTTGATGAAGAACAGGTTGAACACCATCGCGACGAAGCCGACGACGTTGATCCACGCGGCCTTCTTGTCGCGCCAGCCCGCGGTGGACCGGGCGTGCAGGTACGCGGCGTAGACGACCCACGCGACGAACGACACCGTCTCCTTCGGGTCCCAACCCCAGAAGCGGCCCCATGCCTCCTCGGCCCAGATCGCGCCGAAGATGACGCCGAATCCGAAGATCGGGAACGCGAAGATGGTGGTCCGGTACGCGAGGCGGTCCAGGGTCTGGGCATCGGGCAGCCGCTGGATCATCTGGCCGAAGCCATTGTCCTGAGCCGCCAGCGGAGACATCTTCAGCAGGAAGAGGATGCTCGCCACACCCGCGACCAGGAACACGCCGGAGCCCAGGCTGACGACCGAGACGTGGATGGGCAGCCAGTACGACTGCAATGCGGGCATCACCGGCGCGGCGTTGGTGTACAGGTACTTGACCGACACCGCCAGCAGGATCAGTTCGGGCACCAGGACGAAGACCCACAGCGCCCGGAACTGCGGCTTGCGCAGCACGATCGAGGCGGCGACCAACCCGCAGAAGCTGGTCAGGTTGATGAACTCGTACATGTTGCCCCACGGCACCCGCATGGTGGCCAGACCGCGCAGCACGATGCAGACGAACAGCATCGCGATACCGACATACACCAACGCGAGCCCGACCCGGCCGATCCGCTCGTCAACCGTTCGGGTGGGTTGGTCGATGATCACGCCGGGGGTGGCGCTGTTCGCGCCCACGCCCGCACCGACCAGCTCCCGGGACTCGACCTTCCGGCCACGGCTCGACGCCAGCTCGACGGCCAGCAGGACGAATGCCAGGCACAGTACCGTCCAGGAACTGAAGAACGCCCAGTCCGAATACCGGGCCAGGTCGATGTCGATGTGCTCTGTGTTCATGCGCGATCCGCCTTCGCTCTTCGCTGACCGTTCACTAGTCCTCCTCAGCCCTCACGAGCCGCGCGGTGAGCTTCTCGAACTCGTCGCCCCACCCCGAGTTGTCCGTGCGGGCCAGGCCGCCGAGCTCGACGTTGACGGTACCCGGCCCGGCCGACACCATCCGAATCCAAACCCGCCGGCGGCGCACCACCAACGACACCAGCAGCCCGGCCATCATGGTCAGCGCGAACACCAGGACCCACACCTGCGCCGGGTCGTGCGAGACCTGCACGTTGATGAACGGCACGGCGCCGTCGAACTTGATGACGGTGCCGTCGTCCAGCTTGGTCTGCTCGCCGGCCTTGAGGTTGACGCGCGCCTGCTTGGTGAGGCGCTTCTGCTCGATGAGGCTGGGGTCCAGCGAGAACAAGGACTGCGGCTTACCGCTGTCCAGCCCGGTGTCGCCGCGGTAGATGTCGATGGCCACCGCGGGCGCGTTCATCGCCGGGAAGCTCGAGGACAGCAGCTTGCCGTCGAGTTCGGCGGTCGGGGCGAACAAACCCTGGATGGCGATCTGATGCTTGCGCCGCTCGCGGTCGTCGGGATAGCTGCCGCCCGGCGGGTCGACGCGCACGACGCCCGACGACAGCAGCGTCAGCGCGTTCTCCGGCTTCCACTGCACCGTCGAAGTGCGGGTCTGCCCGTTCGGGAACGTGACGGTGAAGGTGGGCGCGTAGCCGTGGCCCTGCAGGTAGATGCGCTCACCGCCGATCCGCAGCGGGTGGTTGACCTCGAGCCGGTACGGTCGCCAGGTCCCGCTGGCCAGGTCCGCGCCGTCCTGGTAGTCGACGTTCGCCGCGAACGCCGTGGCCTGCCCGCTGGGCAGGTACCGGGCGTCGAAGTCGTGCACGCGCAGACAGCTGGGGTGCAGCGCGGTGCCGTCGACGACGTTGCCGGCGCGGAACGAGTCGAACGCCGCGGGCGAGGCCGAACAGAACCCGGGACCGCCGTCGGCGATGACGATGACGTTGCCCTCGTAGCCGAACATCTTGCCGAACGCGATGGCGACCAGCAGGCCCAGCAGCGAGAAGTGGAAGACGATGTTGCCGAATTCGCGCAGGTAGCCCTTCTCCGCTGAAATCTCTGTGATTTCCGCGCCACCGTCGTCCATTTTCCTGGTGGTCTGGCGCCAACCCTTGAGCCGCTTGGCAATCCGCTCGGCGACTGCGTCCGGCGCACCGGGGACGGTGGCTTCGGCATGCTTGGGCAGCCGCGCCAGGTTACGCGGCGCGGGCACGGGAACAGCCCGCAGGCTGCGGACGTGCTCGAGCATACGAGGCGTCAAGCAGCCCACGAGGGAGATGAACAGCAACACGTAGATCGAGGTGAACCAGAAGCTGGAGAACACCGAGAACGCCTGGACCTTGTCCAGCCACGGGCCGATGGTCGGGTGCTGGGCCAGGTATTCGTCGACCTTGCCGGCGTTGAGCGAACGCTGCGGCAGCAGCGCGCCCGGGATGGCTCCGAGGGCCAGCAGGAACAGCAGCACCAGCGCGGTGCCCATCGACGTCAGCGTTCGCCAGGTGTTGCGGAACAACGCCGCCACCCGCGAGATCGGGCCGGGGCGGCGGGTTTCCGGGGATTTCACGGCTTTCACGTCTTCGGGCGCGGAAACGTCGGTCATATCGGCAGCCTCACGTTGCTCACGAAGGCGTCACGCACCCACGAGGTGAAGTCGTTCCATACGCCGGTGACCAGCGCGGTGCCGACGACGATCAGCAGCAGCCCGCCGAAGATCTGGATGGCGCGGGTGTGCCGGCGCAGCCAGCCCAGGCCTTGCACGGCGCGGGCCGAGCCGAAGGCCAACAGCACGAACGGAATTCCGAGCCCGAGGCAGTAGGCGACCACCAGCGCGATACCCCGGGCGACGCTGGCGCCGTCACTGGCCGAGGCCACCGCGACGACCCCGGTGAGCGTGGGGCCCAGGCACGGCGTCCAGCCCAGTCCGAACACCGCGCCCAACAGCGGCGCGCCGACGACCGTCGACACCTGGCGCGGCGTGAACCGCACCTGACGCTGCAGCGCCGGCACCAGCCCGATGAACACCAGGCCCATGAGCACGGTGACGACACCGCCGATGCGTTGCAGCAGAAGCTGATTGACGATGAGCGTCGTGGTCAGGCCGAGCACCGCGACGGCGCCCATGAGGAACACCGCGGTGAATCCCGTGACGAACAGCGCCGCCGCGCCGGCCACGCGCCAGCGGGCGGTACGCACTTTGATGGACCCTGCCGTGGCTTCCGTTTCTTCCACCCCGACGACGGCGGCCAGATACGACAGATAACCGGGCACCAGCGGCACCACACAGGGCGAGGCGAACGACACCAGCCCGGCCAGGACGCTCACCGCGATGGCCACCAGCAGTGGTCCGGCCGCTGCGGTTTCGGCGAAGGAGTTCATGCGCGATCCGCCTTCGGCTGCTCGCTGACTGTCATGCCTTGACCTCTTTGGCGAGTCGCTCGACAACAGGCTTGAGGTCGTCGGCCAGCAGCTCCCGCAGGAACACTGCGGCCACCCGGTGCTGACGGTCCAACACCAGCGTCGACGGGATGACCGTCGTCGGGTACTTGCCGCCGAACGCGATCATGGTGCGCATGGCCGGGTCGTAGATCGACGGGAAGGTGACCTTGTGGTCGACGACGAAGTCGACGGCGGCCTGCCGGTTGTTGTCGCGCACGTCGATGCCGAGAAACGCGACGCCCTGCGCCTTGGTCTGCTCGTACACCTTCTGCAGTTCGGAAATCTCCGAACGGCACGGGCCACACCACTGGCCCCACACGTTGATCACCACGACCTGGTCCGAAAAATCGTCCAGGGAAACAGTTTTCGACGGATCGGCGAGCGACGGACCGCGAATCGCACCTGGCTTGCCGCGATTCGACGACGGGTCGTAGAAGATGTCGGTCTTGCCGCCGGGCGCCACGAACTCGAAGGTGCCGCCCTGGGCGACGGCGTCGTCACCGGTGGAGCAGCCGACGAGCAACACGGCCGTCGTCAGGACGGCCGTCATCACTGCCCCGGCGCGGGCCACCAGCGAGATCACTGTCCGGCCAGCTCCGAGTATCCCCAGCCCACCATCTGGTCACCGTGGAAGTGGAAGGACGTCACCGACGCCAGGTTGCACATCCGCCTGGTCGGGAAGTGGTGCAACTTCTTGCCGAGCATCGCGCGGCGCAGCGTCTCCACGGGCAGCTGGTGGCTGACGCATACCGCCTCATGCCCCATGCCCTTGATCCGCGCTCGGTCGACGGCGGCGGTCATCCGCTCGGCGATGTGCTGGTAGGGCTCGCCCCACGACGGGGTCTTCGGATTCCGCAGGTGCCACCAGTTGCGCGGGTCGCGCAGGGCGCCGTCGCCAGGCGAAACTCGCTGTCCCTCAAATACATTGAGCGACTCGATGAGTTCGGGGTCAGTATCGATGAACAGACCGTGCCGGGCCGCGATCGGCGTCGCGGTCTCCTGCGCCCGCTCCAGTGGCGAGGCCACCACGTAGACGATGTCGCGCTCGGCCAGCCAGCCGGCGACCGCCTCGGCCTGCGCTTGCCCACGCTCGGAGAGATGGAAATCGGGCTTGCGGCCGTACAGGATCTTGTCGGGGTTGTGGACCTCGCCGTGCCGCATCACGTGCACGATCGTCTTGTCGGTCATGCGGGCTCCTGAGCTTGGGCGGCGGCCTGCGCGGCGGCGGGCAGCGCGGCGGCGATCCGGTCGAACGCAGCGTCGTCGAGTGCGGCCGAGACGAACCAGGTTTCGAAGGCACTGCACGGCGGGTAGACCCCGGCGTCCAGCAGGGCGTGGAAGAACGCCGGGTAGCGCCAGGTCTCGGTGGCCTTCGCGGTTTTGAAGTCGACGACGTCCCCGTCGCCGAAGAACACCGTCAAGAAGTTGCCGGCCCGCGAAATGCGGTGCGCGACAGATGCTTCGGTGAGCGCATCGGACAGCAGGCCCGACAGCCGGTCGGCGTTCACATCCAGGGCGCGGTACACCGCGTCGTCGGCGGCGCGCAGTGTGGCCAGGCCCGCGGCCATCGCCACGGGGTTACCCGAGAGCGTCCCGGCCTGATACACCGGACCCAGCGGAGCCAGGCGTTCCATCACCTCGGCGCGGCCGCCGAATGCTGCGGCCGGCAGGCCGCCGCTCATGACCTTGCCGAAGGTGAACAGATCGGCGGCTACCGGATCGAGGCCGTACCAACCACCACGACTGACGCGGAAGCCCGTCATCACCTCATCGATGACGAGCAACGCGCCGTGCTCGGCGGTGATCTGCCGCAGCGCGGCGTTGTAGCCCTCGGCCGGCGGGACGGTGCCCATGTTGCCGGGGCTGGCCTCGGTGATCACGCAGGCGATCTGGTCACCGTGCTGAGCGAACACCGCGCGCAGCCCATCCACGTCGTTGTACGGCAGCACGATGGTGTCGGCGGCCGCCGCACCGGTGACGCCGGGAGACGACGGCAGGCCCAGGGTCGCGACGCCGGAGCCGGCGTCGGCCAGCAGGGCATCGCTGTGGCCGTGGTAGCAGCCGGAGAACTTGATGATCTTGGGCCGGCCGGTGAAGCCGCGAGCCAGCCGGATGGCGCTCATGGTGGCTTCGGTGCCGGAGTTCACGAAGCGGATGCGCTCGACCGGAGCGACCCGGTCGATGATCTCGCGGGCCAGTTCCGTCTCCGCGGGCGTCGGGGCGCCGAACGACAAACCATTGACGGCGGTGGTCTGCACAGCCTCGACCACGGCGGGGTGGGCGTGGCCCAGGATCATCGGCCCCCAGGAGCACACCAGGTCGACGTAGCGATTGCCGTCGGCGTCGGTCAGCCAGTAGCCATTGGCCGAGGTGATGAACGCAGGGGTGCCGCCGACCGAACTGAAGGCCCGCACGGGCGAGTTGACCCCACCCGGGATCACGGTCGACGCGTCGGCGAACAGTTTCGCGGAGACGTCGGTAGAGCGCATGACCACCAGTGTCCCAGCCCGGCGCGAATGGACCAACTACAGGGTGTAGGAGGGGGTGGGCGGCAGCCACCCGAAGTCACACGTGCCCCACCGGCCCCGGGGGTCGAGGACGGGTGGTGTGCCCACCTTCTCGATCCTGGCCACACGGCGATATTCGGGCTCGATTTCCGCCACCTGGTCAGGTTCGCCTCAGCGAACGGACCGCCGGGGCGGCAATGTCGGGCGTGACCCCGCCCGCCCTACTTCTGCGGCGTCAGCTTGAACACCGGGTGGTCGGCGTCGTCGGGCAGCTCGCGCCAGTACTCCTCGACCACCTTGCCCGCCAGCGGCCGGTACACCGCGATGATCGGCGCCCGGTCCGCGACCGGTACTTCACTGGCCACGTAGTTCGCGTTGCCGAGCGCCACCACCGGGTTCTCCCGGACGTTCTTCACCCAGGCCGATTCGCCGCGCGTCGACACCAGGTACTTCACGCCGTCCACCTCGGGGACGACGACCGGGATGCGCTGCGGCAGGTGGTTGGAGCTGCGGGTGACCGTCAGCGTCTGGCTGCCACCGATGCCGGTCAGCCGCGCAATCGGGTTGACGATGTGGACGACGAACCACGGCGGCTTGAGGTAGGCCTTCGAGTTGGGCACAGCCAAAGCGTATGGCTATACCGCACTCAGCGCATCGTCCAGAATGTCCAGGCCGCGCTTGGCGTCGTCGATGCTGATGTTGCACGGCGGCACCAGGTGGAAGCGGTTGTAGTTCATGAACAGCAGCAGGCCGTTCTGCTTGGCCCGCGCGTTGATGGCGCCCATCTCGGGAGACGACCCGCCGTACGGCGCCAGCGGCTCCTTGGTGGCCCGGTCCTTGACCAGCTCGACGGCCCAGAACACACCGAGACCGCGCACGTCGCCGATGATGTCGTGCTTCTCGGCCAGCGCCGCGAGCCCGGGACCGAAGACGTCGGTGCCGATCAGCTCGGCGTTCTCGACGATCTTCTCGTCGTGCATCGCGGTGATGGTCGCCACGGACGCCGCGCATGCCAGCGGGTGGCCCGAGTAGGTGAGCCCGCCGCCGTAGGGCTGCTCCATGAACCGCTCCAGGATCTTGTCGCCGACGATGACGCCGCCGAGCGGCACGTAGCCGGAGTTGACGCCCTTGGCGAACGTGATCAGGTCCGGGGTGACGCCGTAGTTATCCAGCGCGAACCACTTACCGGTGCGGCCGAAGCCGGCCATGACCTCGTCGAGGATCATCACGATGCCGTACTGGTCGCACAGCTCGCGCACGCCCTGCAGGTAACCGGTCGGCGGCGGCATGATGCCGACGGTGCCGGGCACCGACTCGAGGATGATCGCGGCGAACGCAGTCGGGCCCTCGAATTCGATGACCGACCGCAGGTGCGCGAGCGCGCGCTCCGACTCTTCCTCCTGCGTGAGCGAACCGAACTGGCTGCGGTAGAGGAACGGGCCGAAGAAGTGCGTGGTGCCCTCGGTGCCGTAGTCGTTGCCCCAGCGGCGGACGTCGCCGGTGAGGTTGACTGTGAGCGCGGTACCGCCGTGGTAGCTGCGGTAGGTCGACAGCGTCTTGTAGCGGCCGGTGTACACGCGGGCCATGCGGATGGCGTGCTCGACGGCGTCGGCGCCACCGTTGGTGAAAAACACTCGGTTGAAGCCTTCGGGGGCGACCTGGCAGATCAGGTCTGCGGCGGTGGCGCGGGCCTCGTTGGCGTGCTGCGGCGCGATGGTGCACAGCTTGGCGGCCTGTTCGGCGATGGCCGCGACGACCTTGGGGTGCTGGTGACCGATGTTGGTGTAGACGAGCTGGCTGGAGAAATCGAGGAGACGGTTGCCGTCACCATCGATGAGGTAGCTGCCCTCGGCGCCGGTGAAGACCAGCGGATCGAGCTTTCCCTGGGCCGACCACGAGTGGAATACGCGGCTGCGCTCCAGGTCATAGATCCGGCGGGCGTCAGCGTTGGCGGGCGCAGGCATGCGTTCCTCCTCGAAGATGAAATCAGTGGGTTACGGGCTGGTGTGCGGTACGGCACCGTCACCGCTACCGACCGGTAACATTACTCGCTGCCCTGGCTGCCCCAGTCACGATGGCGCACGATGGGGACATGCAGATTCCGCAATCGGTGGCCCGCTTCAACCGTCGGGTCACCAACCCCATCCAACGGCTGTGGGCCGGCCGCGCGCCGACGTTCGGCATCCTCGAGCACGTCGGGCGTAAGTCCGGCAAGACCTTCCACACGCCGCTGACGGTGTTCACCACCGCCGACGGCTTCGCCATCCTGTTGACCTACGGCCCGGACCGCGACTGGCTCAAGAACATCACCAAAGCGGGCGGCGGCAAGATAACCCGGCGCGGTCAGACGGTCGACGTCGTCGACCCACGGGTGGTGAGCAAGGAGGACGCCGCTCCGCTCATCACCGGTTCCTTGCGGAAAGTGTTTCCGCGCTTGCCTTTTGAGCAGGCAGTGCTGTTGCGCCGCGCCTAGGGCGTTTCGTCGAGCACCTGCTGCACCACCCGCATGGCACTGAGCGCCGCGGGCGCCCCGCAGTAGCCCGTGGCGTGGATGATCGCCTCGACGATCTCCTCACGGGTGAGACCGTTGTTGAGCCCGCCCCGGACGTGACCGGCGAGTTCTTCATGGGCGCGCAGCGCCGTCAGCATGCCGAGGTTGAGCAGGCTGCGGTCGCGACGACTCAGGCCCGGCCGGTTCCACACCGCATCCCAGACATGTTCGGTGACGAAGCGCTGGATGGATTCCGACTCGGTGCCGCTGGTACGCGCCAATGCGCGGTCGACGAACTCGTCGCCCATCACCTGGCGGCGGGTGGTGATCCCGGCGTCGAACGCCGACTCTGGCTCGCTGCTCATCCTGCTGACCGTACGCGGAGCGCTGATTGCCGGGAGCCCTGGGTGATCGAGGTGGGCGCCGAGAAGGCGGTCGCGCATTGCCTTTTCGGTCGTCGGTCGCGGATGACGATTCGGACTTCAGCCTGCAATCCGCGCCAGCTTGGGGTAGGCAGACGTTCCGCCTTCGGACTCCCAGCGCTCTTGCGCCGTGGCCGCCTGAGCGCGCCTGCTCCGGTCTCGGGAACTGATCATGAGCAGCCCGTCGACCGTGGCCGCGTTTTCCGGCTGGGCTGCGGCCATCATCGTGGTGTGGGCGTCGTCGGGGTCCGTGCGTGGCGGGATAACCAGCAGTATCAGCCGGTCCCGGTCGTCGTCGAGGCCGCGAACCTCAATGGTGTTGAGCGGCTGACGTCGGTACCCGTCCAGGCGTACCGCGCGACCACCGGTGGTGAGCTTGCGGGGTGCATTCGCCCAGGCGCCCAGGCGATACGACACGCGGTCGATGCGGCCCAGCCGCACCGACAGCACGGCCAACAGATCCGGCAGCTCGGCGGCGAGGTCATCGCTGTGCGGCCACCATGCCCCATCGACGTATCCGCCATGTGGCGCTTTGGATTTCAACCGAAGTCGCGGTGTGTGCGCGGGCACGGTGCCGTTCTGGTCGTTCTTGCGAGTGTGTGACGTCATGACGACGCTCCCTTCGTTACTTCTCCGGTGTCGGCGCGATCCCACTGGGTCGTTGAGCTGTCCAGCGCGGACCGGTTCCTCGTTGTGGTGCCTGCCGGCCGGTCATCGCCGATATCAGCCGGCGTCGACACCGGCCGCGCTTGGGGTGACGCGGCACGATGCTTGTTGCGGCTGTTGCTCGCCAGCCACGCGCAACCCGCGATGAGCACCATCGCCACGAAGGCGACGAAAACCACGAAAACTGTTTTGCTGGTAGCCATTTCGGCTCCTAAGGTTGACGACGGGACGGAAATGTGTACCCGCATCACCGGCTATCTGCCGTGGGTCACGCCAGATCCACGGCGCGACGCGGCGCGCACCACGGCCGATCCAGATGACAATCATGACGGCGCCTCAATCCGGTGCTATATGTCCAGTAGACGCGCCGATCCCACCAATGTCAACAGCGTAGAACTACGATATAGGCTTACACTGAAGCGATGTCGGAGAGACACGTCCGGAGAGCGGTGCTTCAGCCATGACGCCGCCAAGAGCTCGATCACGTCCGGGACGCATGACCCAGGGCACCGCCTCGATCACAGAGGACGGCGCAAGCCGGCCGATCACCCGCGCGGCGGTCCTGACCAGTGCGCTGGAAATCATCGACCGTGACGGTGTCGACGCACTGTCGATGCGCCGCCTCGGCGAGGCCATGAGGCGTGACCCGATGGTGCTCTATCGGCACGTGTCGAACAAGGCAGCCGTGCTCGACGGTGTGGTCGAGATGATCTTCGAGCAGCTGTCACTGGACACGGCGGCGACGGACTGGGCTGCCGCGTTACGCAAACTCGGCCATGACTTCCGCGAGCTGGCGCGCGCGCATCCCAACGTGGTGCCGCTGCTGGTCACCCGTCCCCTTGCCACGCCGCTCGGGATGCGGCCACCGGGCATCCTGCGGCACCTCGAAGAGGTGCTCGCACTCCTGACCGAGGCAGGCTTCAACGGGAACGACGCGCTTCACATGTACCGGACGCTGTTCGGGTTCCTCTACGGACATGTCCTGACCGAACTGCAGGAGATCATCGAACGTCCCGAGGAAACCGATCATGTGTTGCGGCTCGGGCTCTACCGGCTGCCGATCGACCAATTCCCCCACCTGCGAGACCTCGCCCCGACGTGGGCCCGCTATGACGGGCGGGCCGAGCTCGACCTGGGACTCGACATCTTGCTCAGCGGGCTCGGTTCCCGATTCGGCGTACCACGGCCTGCGGCCGATTCGCCATAAACCACCAGAAACGGAGGTGATCCAGATGGCGATCACCGAGGTAGCCGAATACGCCCATCTCAGCGAGGCAGACCTGGACGCGCTGGGCGCCGCGCTGGATGACATCCGTCGCGACGTCGAGAATTCGCGTGGCGCACCCGACCGGGCATACATCCTGCGCGCCATCGTGTTTCAGCGCTGCCTGGAACTCTCCGCCCGGCTGATCATCGCCGCCAGCCGCGGCAAGGTCGGGTCCGCGCTCGGCACGACAGCACTGGCCACGGCCAAGGCCATCGAGAACATGGAACTCGGCCACAACATCTGTCATGGTCAGTGGGATTGGATGAACGACCCGGAGATCCACTCCAGCACCTGGGAGTGGGACATGGCCGGTGTCTCCGCGCAGTGGCGTTATGCGCACAACTACCGCCACCATATGTTCACCAACGTGATCGGTATGGACGACGACCTCGGGTACGGCATCATGCGGGTCACCCCGGACCAGCCGTGGAGACCCAGCAATCTGCTGCAGCCGCTGCGAAACGTCATGCTGGCCGTCATGTTCGAATGGGGTATCGCCCTGCAGGGTTGGGAGTCCCAGCAGAAGGCCTTGACCACTCGCGCCGAGAGATCCGCCCACACCCGGGCGCTGGTCCGCAAGATCGCCCGCCAGGCCGGCAAGGACTATCTGTTCTTCCCCGCGCTGAGCGTTCGCCGCTGGCGCCGCACGCTCACCGCGAACGCGGTCGCCAACCTGGTGCGCAACGCCTGGGCCTACGTGGTGATCTGTTGCGGTCATTTCGCCGACGGCACACAGAAATTCACGCCCGCGGCCTTGGACGACGAGACCAAACCCGAATGGTATTTACGACAGATGTTGGGCACCGCGAATTTCCACGCGGGGCCGGTGTTGGCCTTTCTCAGCGGAAACCTGTGTTACCAGATCGAGCATCACCTGTTCCCCGACCTTCCGAGCAACCGTTATGCCGAGATCGCCGTTCAGGTTCGGGTCGTGTGCACTCGATTCGGCCTGCCCTACACAACCGGACCGCTCGCTCTTCAATATCTCCGCACCCTGCGCACCATCGTCACGCTCGCGTTGCCGGATCACGTTGCGTCCGAGCGGGTCGGCGCATGCGCTAGCTCGTAGACGAGCCGGCGCGGTGCAGATCGTAGTCGGCATCAGGGCAATCGCACCGCCGTTGGTGGGCCAGCCGGTTGTCCCGGCAGCAGTCGACAAATCGTGCTCGGCGGCGAATCTTCTCGGTGGCCCGGCGGCCGTCTGCGGCGCGGCTCGCCGCAGGCTCACCAGTCGCCAGGAACTGCCTTATCGCCGCGCACAACACCATCGCGGACATCAGGGCCTCGCAAGTGCAGTAGCCGAAACGATCATGTCAGCGACATCGTGGACGGTCATTGTCCTCCGACCTCACCTATCCCCGATATCCAGTACACGCCCGCCGCCGCGGCGCTGTCAACGCCGACGCCACCGGTGGCCGAACACCCACGTTCCGGCGTAGCCGGGGAAGGCCAAATCCATTGCCGCCACCACTACCCCACTTCCCAGCGAAGAGCCGACCAGAACCGGCCCGAGTGTGCGGAGTTCGATTCCACCATACGTCGCAACCGCCCGGTCAATTGCTGCGAATTCGTGCGCGCAACACTGTGCGAATTCAGCAAATATCCACGCCACCGAAGGTCGAGATATCAACCCGCACAACAGGATTGACTTTCACGAATTGGCTCGCCGGGCACCCCGAATTGTGGTTAGCTACCCATGGCAACAAAGGAACTGCGCAGGTTCATTGCGCTTCCTACGGGGGTGGGAAACATCATTACATTTGCCGGCACCACAACGAACGAACGCGTAGTCACCTGGGCCATTCATCGGATGGTTCCGGCCGCGCTTGTCGCACTGTGCCTCTGGCGCATCTTCGGTGGTCTGGATCCGACCGTCCGATTCTTCGACGACTTCTTCTATTACCTTAAGGCCGCCCAGAACTGGGTCGACGGCGCCGGCTCCACATTCTTCCCCGGTGAATCCACCAACGGATATCACCCGCTGTGGTTCTTGTGGTTGTCGGCGCTCTATGCCGTCACCGGCGGCGGTCCGGCATTCTTTGCCGGCGTCGACATCAGCGTAACGATTCTGCTGATCGGCTTCTTCTTCCTGTTCGAGCGGTTCCTGCTGCAGGTGACGGGCCGCCGGTTGCCGGCCGCCGTGGGCGCTGCCGTCGCCGCCGTCGTGATCGCGCCGTTCGCCGCGTGGGGACTCGAGATGGCCCTGACGGTCTGCCTCGCCGCGGCGCTGCTCATGCATCTCACGCGCAGGCCGCTCGCCGAGCAGTCCACCAGATACGCCGCTGTCGCGGGACTGCTGTGCGCCCTCATGGCACTGGCCCGTCTGGACTCAATTGTGTTGGTGCCGTTGCTGTTAGCGGCTATCGCACCCACCTGGGGGTGGCGGCGCACGCTGGCAGGAGCGGCGGGTGCGTTTCCGCTGGGGCTGTACGTCTGGTTCAACGAGGTTTTCTACGGCCACCTCAGCACGACGTCGATGGCCGCCAAGTCGCTCGGCACCTATCTGCCGCCGAACCTGCACTTCGTGTCCGTCGACATGCCGTTCCCCGGCGCGAACGCGATGCAGCTGGCCGCCGTCGTGGCCGTGGTCGTCACGCTGGCCCGCCGGATCGAGAACCGGGAAGCCCGCCGGGTCGTGCTGGCACTGGCAACGGCCCCGGTCGTGCAGGCGGTCCTGCAATCGGTCATGAGCGGCTGGATGATGTTCTGCTGGTACTTCTACTTCGAGAACATGGCGCTCGGTGTGGCCGCCGCGCTGGTGGCTGTCGAACTGACCCGGTCACCGTCGAGGACCAGGCGTGTCGGTGTGCCGGTCGGGGTGCTGACCCTGGCGGTACTGTGCGCGACAGTCACCTTCGAGGCGCAGCCGCTGCCCGTGCAGGGCGGTATTTCCCAAGCGGCACACCAACTCAGGGACTTTGCGGAGCAGCATCCGGGCGTCTACGCCATGGGCGACGCCGCAGGGACGCCCGCCTGGCTCATGGCTCAGCCGGTGGTGCACCTCGAAGGGCTCATGATGTCCCACGGGTTCCTGAAATTCATCCGGGAGCAGCGACCGTTGTGGACGGTGTTCAAGCGGTACGAGGTCAACTACTACGTCGCGGTCCGGCCGGAGTTCACCGACGACTCCGGGTGCCGGCATTACCGCGAGCCCAATTCCCGGCAGTCGTCGTCCCGGGCCCCGGCCATGTCGATGACGATCTGCCAGCAGCCGCTCCACGAGATCCGCGCCGGCTCGTATCACATGCGCATCTACCGCATCGACCCCGCGACCGGCTTGCCCGACTGACCCTGCAACGCCGACGGCAGACTCGGCACGAAATGCCTTGTGGCGAAGGCACGGATGTCGTCAGCGCTGTCCAGCGCCTCGACGCTCGGCAGCAGCAGCACCATCGCGGCGTAGCGCAGGATGGTGTCGGCCAGGTCGTT
The DNA here is from genome assembly GCF_058790275.1 of Mycobacterium sp. FW102-FHT13B02. Classification (NCBI taxonomy): domain Bacteria; kingdom Bacillati; phylum Actinomycetota; class Actinomycetes; order Mycobacteriales; family Mycobacteriaceae; genus Mycobacterium; species Mycobacterium sp. FW102-FHT13B02. The sequence goes on along the minus strand of NZ_JBYTCM010000008.1, from coordinate 55,387 downwards.
CACCGCCTGCTCGCCGATCCGGTCGGCGAATCCGTCGGGGAAGATGACCCGCAGCGCCGCCGCCATCCGGCCGACCGCGGCGCCGTAGTGCCGTTGCATGAGTTCGATGACGAGAGCGGGTTCGTCGATCATCATCCGGTTGAGCACCCGGTGCCGCCGGAATCGCAGGATCGACAGGGTGAACGCCTCGACATACAAATTTGATTGCGGCCCCGCGGCTTTCAGTTCGCTCGCGATGTCGTCGAACAGCTCGACGTTCTCCCGTTCGACGACGGCGGCCACCAGCTCGTCCCGGTTCGCGAACCGCCGGTAGATCGTGGTGCGGCTGACGCCGGCCCGGCGCGCGACATCATCGAGCGCAACGCGACGGAAGCCGTGCTGCTCGAACTCGACGAGCGCGGCGTCAAGGATCGCGGCCGTCGCGTCACCGGGCACGCGCGTAGCCCTTTTGCGCAAACGTGTTGTACCGCACCGACATGGGCAGCCGGTCCCACACCCAGTTCACCGGCTTGGTGCGCCAGGCCGCCGCGAACAGCTGGTACGCGCGCTCCTGCCGGTCGGTCCAGGGCAGCTCCAGCAGATCGCGCGCCCGCGGCGGGAGGCCACCGGTGGTCAGGAACGCCGCGACGGGGTTGAACACCACCGAAATCACGCGCCACAGCGCCGGGTTGACGGCCTTGGGCGCCGGAAAGCCCTTGGTCACATAGCCGACGCCGTACCGGGCCGTCTTGTGCGGCACCGCAACCTCGTTGAGCATCCGGTCCCAGTACTCCTCGAATTCGGCGTAGGTGGCCGGCATCGGCCGGTCGCTCACACCGTAGCGGCGGTACCAGGTCTTGGACTCGAGGTAGATCTGTTCCTTCTCGGCGTCGCTCAGCCGTTTGACGAAGGTGTCCGCGAAGTACAGCACCTGCTCGACGAACGTCGCATGCGCCCAGTAGTACGTCTCGGGGTCGAGCGCGTGGTAGCGGCTGCCGTCCGGCATGTCGCCTTTGATCTCGCGGTGGAAGTCGCGGACCTGGGTCCCGGTGTTGGCGTCATCGGTGCCGTAGACAGTGCGGAAGATCGGCGGCAGCGACCGCTTGATCCGGGCCGAGGTGTCGGCGAAGAACACGGAATGGTCCAGGACGCCCTGGCCGAGCTGGGCCAGCATGTTCTGCAGGACTGCCGGCCGCGGGCCGATCAGGTACATCCGGTTGTCGCCGAAGTACTTCCACACCAGTGACTCCGGCCCCAGTGGCAGGGCGTCGACCTGCCCCGTCGCTCCGCTCGCCCCGTCGACTTTCCCCGTCGCTCCGCTCGCCCCGTCGACAAGCTCCGACTGCTCCACAAGTTCGGTCATGCGGAACAGTGTTACAAATTTTGCACTATGTAACAACACCCATTTGTCGCGAGCGTGCGTGCTGTACGCGACCCGCCGCCGTTCCCGGACCCGGTGCGCACGTTCAGCGGCCGCGAGCGCGACGAAATTGCCGACATGACCCCGCGTGTTGCGCGCAGACACGCACGCTCGAGCGAGGAGGAAAGCTACTTGAGCGGCAGCCCCGTGATTGCCCGGGCCATCACGAGCCGCTGGATTTCGCTGGTGCCCTCGAAAATGGTGAAGATCTTCGCGTCGCGGTGCCAGCGCTCCACCGGGTAGTCGCGGGTGTAGCCGTTGCCGCCCAGAATCTGAATGGCCTCGTCGGTCACGTAGACCGCGGTCTCGCTGGCGACGAGCTTCGCCATGGAGCCCTCGGCGTTCTCGAACGGCTTGTTGTTGCGCGCCATCCAGCCGGCCCGCCACACCAGCAGCCGGGCCGCGTCGACCCGGGACTTCATATCGGCCAGCTTGAACGCGATGGCCTGGAAATCACCGATCTTGCGGCCGAACTGCTCGCGCTCCTGCGCGTACCCCAGCGCGTATTCGTACGCCGCGCGAGACACTCCCAGCGCCATGGCCCCGACCGTCGGCCGGGTCCGCTCGAACGTCTTCATCGCCACCTGACCCGCGGAGCTCTTCCCCTCGCGAGTCCGGGCCACCCGCTCCTCGAACTTCTCCCGGCCGCCGACGATCAGCCGGCCCGGCAGGCGGACCTCGTCGAGCACGACCTCAGCGGTGTGCGAAGCCCGGATGCCGTGCTTCTTGAACTTCTGGCCCTGGCTGAAACCCTTGGTGCCCGGCGGGATGATGAAGCTGGCCTGGCCGCGCGAGCCGAGTTCCGGGTACACCGAGGCGACGACGATGTGCACGTTGGCGATGCCGCCGTTGGTGGCCCAGGTCTTCGTGCCGTTAAGGACCCACTCGTCAGTCGCCTCGTCATAGCGGGCGCGGGTGATGATCGCCGAAACATCCGATCCCGCACCGGGTTCCGACGAGCAGAACGCCGCCAGCTTGGGCTCGTCGATGGTGCCGAACATCTGCGGCAGCCACTCGCCCATCTGCTCCATGGTGCCGTTGGCCGCCAGCGAGGCCGCCGCCAGACCAGTGCCCATGATGGACAACGAGATTCCGGCGTCGCCCCAGAACAGCTCTTCGACGGCGACGGGCATGCCGAGCCCCGTCGGCTCCGCACTCTGGGTGGCAAAGAACTCCATGGAGTACAGGCCGACCTTGGCCGCCTCCTGGATGATCGGCCACGGCGTCTCCTCGCGTTCGTCCCACTCCTCGGCAGCCGGGCGGATGACACCGGCAGCGAACTCGTGGACCCAGTCGCGGACCTGGCAGACGTCAGCGGACAGTTCTAACGAAAAAGACATGGGCGACACACTACTTGGCGCGCCGCCACCTCGCCGTACCTACTACGGCGAGCACCCCGGCCAGGGTCGCCAGCAACAACGACAGTGTGATGAACGACGGGTCATAGAGCACCGACGTCTTCACCGGCTCGCCGGGGATCACCGGCGCCACATCGGCGACGGACGACGCAGCCAGCCAACTCACCACGGAGCCGACGGCCGCCAGCACGGCCAGCACCAGTGTGCCGGCCGCCACGACCCTGCTGCCGCTCATTCGTCGTCGTCCTCGCCGAGCTCGCGCACACCCAGCGCCTCCAGCTGGGCACGCAACCCGCGGTGGCGGCGGGCCCAGGCCTGGCCGCTGCGCTCACCGGTCAGTTCGAGGCCGATCCCCGTGCGCCCGCGCGGGACGCCCGTCAGCTCCCCGAACGCCCGGTAGGACTGCCAGCGCGGTACGTCGGCGCCGCGGGCCTCGGGAAACATCCCGATCATGTCCGCGACGCGGATGGACTCGGTGCCCTCGCGCAGGTACTCGGGGGTGAGCTCGACCGACGTGTGCAGGCGCGCGGCCTTGATCTGCAATCCGATGAACCCCGTCACCAGCACCAGGAACACCACCGGGACCAGCGGGTCCAGCCGATGAGCCGACCACAGCTGCATCGCGGCGATGGAGCCGCCGGAGAACGGGCCCAGCAGCAGCCACCACCAGCTGGCACCGACTTCGTGGAAGAGCACCTGGTCGGCGTCGGTGTCCGTCGGCGCATCCGTCATGCGTTGGCCTTTCCGTCGAACCAGGACTGCGCCGGCGGGCGGGTGATCGAGACCGTCCCGGCGATCAGCGGCAACAGGGCCACCAGCGACAGCAGCTGCGCCACGCCGAGCAGCGCGAGGAGGCCGACGACGATCACGACCGCCATGGACAACGCCACCGCGGCCCGGCGAAACCTGTTGTCACCGCGCCGGGCGCGCCCGGCGGAGAAGGCCATGGCGGCGCCGGCGACGGCCGTGATGGCCCCGAAGCCCACAACCAGGTTCCGGTAGGCGGGCGGCACCTCGGCAGTGGCGGTCAGCATCCCGCCGACCATCAGCAGCACCGCGGCCACCACCCAGCACCAGAACGCGACCGTGACAGCCCGCGGTCGGGCAGGCGAAGAAGGCGTGGGCTCAGTCATATCCGGGCTAGCGTACGAAATACGCGTTCGAGTCGGGGCGGTGCAGTAGATAAACGCCGCCGCCGATGAGCACCGCACCGCCGATACCGCACACCGCGTAGCCGAGTGCGGCGGCCGCGCCGTGGTAGTCGGCGAAGAGATTGGTGGTCAGGTACAGGAGCGTCGCCGCCGCCCCGCCGGTCAGGATGCTGCGCGCCCACCGGTAGCCATGCCGCAACAGCACCAGGAACGTCGCCACCAGGACCACGACGATGAACAGCATCAGGCCCGACACCGCGTAGGCGTAGCCCGACACCGCACGCTCGGGCGTCGTCAGCAGGTTGATCACGTAGCCGATCACCGACAGCGGCAGCGCCGCCGTCCACAGCCAGAAACCGGTGACAACGTCCTGCGGCATTTCGTGCGGCTCGGGTCCGGGCCCGTCCGGCCCCGGACCCTGATACGGCGGGTATTGCGGATTCTGGGGATGCTGCGGGTGCTGTGGGTTCACCGTAGCCAGCCTGCGACGTCCGTCGCCCAGTACGTGAGCACGATGTCGGCGCCTGCGCGCCGAATGCTGATGAGCGACTCCAGGACCGAGGCCCGCAGATCGATCCAGCCGTTGGCCGCGGCCGCGCTGATCATCGCGTACTCCCCCGAAATCTGGTACGCCGCAACGGGTACCGGCGAGATGTCGGCAGCGGCCCGCACCACGTCCAGATAGCTCATCGCCGGCTTGACCATCACCATGTCGGCACCTTCGGCGAGGTCCAGCTCGATCTCCCGCACCGCTTCCCGCGCGTTGCCCGGATCTTGTTGGTAGGTACGACGATCGCCCTGCAGGCTGGAGCCGACGGCCTCGCGGAACGGGCCGTAGAACGCCGACGCGAACTTGGCGGCATAGGCCAGGATCGCAACGTCGGTGTGCCCGGCCTGGTCCAGCCCGTCGCGGATCGCCGCGACCTGACCGTCCATCATGCCGCTCGGGCCGACGACCTGCGCACCCGAATCAGCCTGGGCCACCGCAAGTTTGATGTACTGGTCGTTGGTGGCGTCGTTATCGACCCGACCGTGGACATCGAGCACGCCGCAGTGCCCGTGATCGGTGAACTCGTCCAGGCAGGTGTCGGCCATCAGAACGGTCGCATCCCCGAGGTCCGAATTCAGATCACGCAGAGCCACATTGAGGATGCCGTCGGGGTTGACGCCCTCGGAACCGGTGGCATCTTTGTCCCCGTCACAAGGGACGCCGAACAGCATCAGGCCGCCCACACCGGCCGCCACGGCTTCAGCAGCGGCACGGCGCAGCGACTCGCGCGTGTGCTGGACGACGCCGGGCATCGAACCGATCGGACGCGGCTCGGCGAGCCCGCCCGCCACGAACATCGGCAGCACCAGATGCCGTGGCTCCAGCGAGGTTTCGGACACCAAACGCCGTAGCGCCGGAGTCGTGCGCAGTCGCCGTGGACGATGCCGAGGAAAGGACATATGACGAAGTTTAGCGACCGCTATCTTCTGCGGCTCTTCTTGCGCGGCGGCGGCAAGGCACCCTCGGCGCGCAGCCGGGCGGCGTGCTCGGCCAGCGCCTCGACCAGCGGGCCGACGGCGGCAGTCTCCGGCTGTACGTCCACGCGCAGGCCGAATTCGGCAGCGGTTTCAGCGGTTTTCGGGCCGATGCAGGCGACGATGGTCCGGGCGTGCGGCTTGCCGGCGATGCCGACCAGGTTGCGCACCGTGGAGCTCGAGGTGAAGCAGACGGCGTCGAAACCACCGGTCTTGATCATCTCGCGGGTATGCGCCGGCGGCGGTGCCGCACGAACGGTGCGGTAGGCCGTGACGTCCTCGATCTCCCAGCCCCGCTCACGCAGGCCCTCGGCGAGCGTCTCGGTGGCAATGTCGGCGCGCGGCAGCAGCACCCGGTTCACCGGATCGAAAATCTCGTCGTAGTCCGGGAATTCGTCCAGCAGGCCCAGCGACGACTGCTCACCGGCAGGCACCAGCTCGGGGTTGATGCCGAACGCACGCACCTTGTCGGCCGTGGCCTGACCGACGCACGCGATCTTCACCCCGGAGAACGCGCGGGCGTCCAGACCGAACTCGTTGAACTTCTCCCACACCGCGCGCACGGCGTTGGTGGAGGTGAACACGACCCACTGGAAACGACCGTCGACCAGGCCCTTGACCGCACGCTCCATCTGGGCGGGGCTGCGCGGCGGCTCGACCGCGATGGTCGGCACCTCGATGGGCAGGGCGCCGTGGCCCACCAGCCGATCGCTCATCTCGCCGGCCTGGTCCTTGGTGCGCGGCACCAGCACGGTCCAGCCGTACAGCGAGCGGCTCTCCCACCAGTTCAGCTTGGCCCGGTGTGCCACCGTCTTGCCGATGGTGACCACCAGCGGGCCGGCCAGCGGACCGACCGGCTCGGGGCCGACGGGCTTCTCCAGCACGGCCTTGTCCAGCAGCCCGGCCAGCGTGGTCTCGATGGACCGCTGCTGGCAGGTGGTGCCGCCCGCGGTCACGACACACGGGGTGCTCTCGGTGAGGCCGTATTCGATCAGAGTGCGGGCGGCGTCCGGCAGGTGCGACACCGTCGCATGCAGGATCAGCGGCCCGGGAGCGGCGGCCAGCGCCGCCCAGTCCACGTCGCCGCGGACATCGGCCACGGTGTGCGCCGAGCCGACGGGCAGGCCGGCGTAGGTGGGCACGGCCGTCGACGACGGCAGGCCCGGCACGATCTCGAAGTGCGCCGCAGTCTTGGCCAGGGCGCTGACCTCGGTGATGACAGCGTCGACCGACAGCGGGTCGCCCGCCACCAGACGCACCACGTCAACACCGTGCTTGGCCTCGGTGATCAGCAGCTTGGCCACCTCGGTCGGGTCGCCCAGCGCGGGGCGGACGTCGACACCGTGGGGGAACGTCATGGCCGGGGCCACGGCCGGAGCCGGAGCGGCAGCGTCGTCGGTTTTGGCATCGGCAGCCGGCTCGGCGTCGGCCGGGTGCGGCCCGGACGTCGGCGGCAGATCGGTGCCGATCAGCGCCAGCACCGCCTCGGGCACATCAGGATCGGTGAAGACCAATGCCGCATGCGCCAAAACATTCCGCGCACGCGTCGTCAACAGGCCCGGATCACCAGGGCCGGAACCGACAAAGGTGATGCGGCCGGGCTTGTGCTTACGCACTCGGGTCGTCATCTCTCACTCCCGCTCTACAGTCCGCTGATCCAACACGTCGCGCGCCCCCAGGTCGAACAACTCCGCGGCCACCGAGAGCCCCAGCTCCCGTGCCCGTTCGGGTGTCCCGATCCCGGACGCCCGGATCACGTCGGATCCGTCCAGCGCCGCCACGCAACCGCGCAGCGACAGCTCTTCGAAGACTCGGCCGTCCTCGTCGATGGACTCGACCACCTCAGCGATCGCACCCACCGGCGCGGAACAACCCGCCTCCAGTTCGGCCAACAGGACTCGTTCGGCAGTGATCGCGGCGCGCGTGTCGGGATGGTCCAGCTTTCCCAGCAGCGTCGCCAGCTCGGTGTCACCCACTCGGCACTCGACCGCGAGGGCGCCCTGCGCCGGCGCTGGCAACATCTGCACCGGCTCGAGGCTCTCGGTGACGACATCGAGCCGTCCGATACGGGCCAGACCCGCTCGGGCGACGACAACAGCGTCGAGATCACCACTACTTACCCTGTTCAACCTGGTATCTAGGTTGCCTCGTAGGGGGCGGATTTCCAAACCGAGACCCAGTGCTCTAAGCTGTGCCGCCCGTCGCGGGCTCGACGTGCCGATCACCGAGCCGGCCGGCAACTCCCCCAGCACCATTCCGTCGCGCGCCACCAAGGCATCACGCGCATCCTCGCGCGGCGGCACGGCGGCGATGACGAAGCGCTCGTCGGGTGCCGTCGGCAAATCCTTGTACGAGTGCACCGCGACGTCGATGCGGCCGTCGGCCATGGCGTGCCGCAGCTCGGCGGTGAACACGCCGATGCCGATGTCCGCAACGGGCGCCTGCGAGCGGTCGCCTTCGGTGCTGATGATGACCAGCTCCGCGGGTTGGCCGAGAGCTATCAGGGCGTCACGGACGGTGCCGGCCTGCGTGGTAGCCAAAAGGCTGCCCCTGGTGCCGATCCGGACAACATTTTCGAGGGTAGTTACCAAGTGCGGTTACTCAGCCTTGTCGTGGTGGGAATGCGGCTCGCCGACCGCCAAATCTGTTGCCGCCAAGGGCAATTCACCCGCGGACACGGCATCGATGGCCTGCGGGTCGAGCTCGAACAGCTCGCGCAGCGCCTCGGCGTAGCTATCACCGCCGGGCGCGCTGGCCAACTGCTTGACCCGCACCGTCGGCGCGTGCAGCAACTTGTCCACGACCCGGCGGACCGTCTTCGCGACCTCGTCGCGGTGGACGGCATCGAGTTCCGGAACCCGGTTGTCGAGCCGCAACAACTCCGCTTCGACGACGTCGGCAGCACGCTGACGCAAGGCTGTGACGGTCGGGGTGACCTCGGCCATCCGCTGGCCGGCCAGGTAACTGGCGACCTCCGCGGCGACCATCGAGCGGGCCGCTTCGGCATCCGAGGCCGCGGCCCGGGCCGACGGTTCCCGCTGGATCCGGTCCATGTCGATCACGTGCACGCCGGGCAGGCCAGCAATCGCGCCGTCGACGTCCCGCGGCATGCCCAGGTCGCAGATGACCAACTGGCGATACTCCGGGCGGTTCATCAGTCCGCGGTGCGCATCGGCCAACGACACCACCGGGCGCACGGCGCCGGTACACGCGACGACGACGTCGGCGTTGCCCAGCGCGACGGCAATGTCGTCGAGGGTGTACGCCGCGGCGTCGACGCCCTGAGCCTTCAGATTCTCGACCATGCGCTCGGCCCTCGGCAGCGAGCGGTTGACCACCTCGACGCGGGCGATCCCGGCGCGCGTCAGATGCGCGGCGGCCAGGGCACCCATGGAACCGGCGCCGATCACGGCCGCCGTCAGCCCCGTCAGCGACGCCAACTTGGACTTGGCCATATCGAGCGCCACCGACACCACCGAGGCGCCCGCGGCGTCGATCCCGGTCTCGGAGTGGACGCGCTTGCCGACCGACAGCGCCCGCTGCGACAGCTCGTGCAGGGTGCGGCCGACCGTCTGGTGCGCCTCCGCGGAGGTATAGGCCCGGCGCACCTGGCCCAGCACCTGCGCCTCGCCGATGACGGCCGAGTCCAGGCCGCTGGCCACGGCGAACAGATGCTCGACGGCCGCCTCGGCGTACCGCACGTAGGCGTACTTGGTGAGGTCGTGCAGCGACATGCCGGACCGCTCGGAAAGCACCGAACCGATCACCGAGAGCCCGCCGTGGAACGCATCCACCACCGCGTACACCTCGACCCGGTTACAGGTGGACAGCACCATGGCCTCGGTCACCAGAGAGGACTGCAGCAGCAGCTCGATGATCTTGGCCTGTTCGGCCTCGTCGGTGCTGAGCTGCTCGAGCACAGAAACCGGCGCACTGCGGTGCGAAACCCCGAAGAGCAGGACGCTCACGGCCTCATCACCTCGTAGCACCTCCGTAGCGCAGGAAGGTTTCCCGGGCCTCGTCTGGCCGCAGGAACGTATTCAAAGCTAGCCGCTCACCAGCCCGCCAACCAAATTTGCTATACGCCTGCCGGACCCCGGGGCACCCGCTCACCGGCGGACTGATGGGTGGTCAGCCAACTGGGTCTAACCGGTCAAGTCGGCTCGCAGCTGCTCCTCGTCGACCTCCCAGTAGCTGTGCTCAACATCGTCGAGGAGCACCACAGGCAGCCGATCACCGAACTCGGCGCGCAGCGCGGTGTCCCCGGCAGCGGCCAGGACATCGACATCCGTGCTCGTCAGGACGAATCCGAGCTCGCCGGACAACTCCACGAGCTGAGCCGACGCGCGTTCGCACATGCTGCATCCGGCACGGGTGAGCAACGTCACGCGGTGGCTGTTCCCTGATCGATCCACGCGCATCAGTATGGCGTGACCTGGCCGCATGACGACCAAGCGGCGAGGTACGAGTCGTACGAGTCGCACTGAGGAGTGCGGCCAACGGGCACTAGTGTTGAACCGTGTCCGAATCCAGCCCCGTGACTGCCGACGAGCCCGTGCCCGCCGGTCCTGCCGACGGCCCCGACCAGGAGGCTGTCGACCAGGATTCCGGGGCCGACGAACCCGCCGCCCCGGCGCTCCCACCGCCGCCTGACCTCACCGCGGCCGCGTTCTTCGACGTCGACAACACGCTGGTGCACGGCTCGTCGCTCGTGCATTTCGCCCGCGGCCTGGCCGCCCGCGACTATTTCAAATACTCCGACCTGGCCCGGTTCGCCTACGCGCAGGCCAAGTTCCAGGTGACCGGCAAGGAGAACAGCGACGACGTCGCCGCCGGCCGGCGCAAGGCCCTGTCGTTCATCGAAGGCCGCCAGACCGCGGAACTGGAAGCCCTCGGCGACGAGATCTACGACGAGATCATCGCGGACAAGATCTGGCAGGGCACGCGCGCACTGGCACAGATGCACCTCGACGCCGGCCAGCAGGTCTGGCTGGTCACCGCGACGCCCATGGAGCTGGCCCAGACCATCGCCCGCAAGCTAGGACTGACCGGCGCGCTGGGCACCGTCGCCGAATCGGAAGACGGGGTGTTCACCGGCCGACTGGTGGGCGAGATCCTGCACGGCGTCGGCAAGGCGCACGCAGTGCGGCAGCTGGCCATTCGCGAGGGCCTCAACCTGCGCCGCTGTACGGCGTACTCGGACAGCTTCAACGACGTGCCGATGCTGTCGCTGGTCGGCACCGCCGTCGCGATCAACCCCGACGCGGCGCTGCGCGACGTCGCCCGTGAGCGCGGCTGGGAAATCCGCGATTTCCGGACCGCCCGCAAGGCCGCGCGCATCGGCGTGCCGTCGGCGCTGGCCCTGGGTGCCGTCGGCGGGGCGCTCGCCGCCGTGGCGTCGCGTAAGGGCAACTAGGCACGACGCCTGCCCACCCCGCTGTGTGCAGGTCAGCGACTCGAACGCTGATAGGCTCACCCGCCATGGGCATTGCGGACGACATCATCGGGACCCACTTCCGGTATCCGGATTACTTCGAGGTCGGCCGCGAGAAGGTCAAGGAGTTCGCGCAGGCCGTCCAGGACGATCACCCCGCCCATTTCTCTGAAGAAGCGGCCGCCGAGTGCGGTTCGGACACGCTCATCGCGTCGCTGACGTTCATCGCGGTCGCGGGCCGACGGGTCCAGCTCGAGCTGTTCAACCAGTTCGACGTGCCGATCAACCTGCAGCGCGTCCTGCACCGCGACCAGAAGCTGATCTTCCACCGCCCGATCAAGGTCGGCGACCGGCTGTGGTTCGACTCCTACCTGGATTCGGTGATCGAGTCGCACGGCACGGTGATCAGCGAGATCCGCGCCGAGGTCACCGACGACAACGGCGAGCCGGTGATGACCAGCATCGTCACCATGCTCGGCGAGGCTCAGCATGAAGGCGAAGCCAGCGAGGTCAGCGCGCAGATCGCCGCGGCCCGCGACGCCGCCATCGCGAAAATGGTTGCGGCACAAAAGGGTTGACCTCCAGCGCGAGCCGCGCCGGCGACACCTTCCGTTTCCGGAGGTCTGCACTGCGACACACAAACTGCGCATACGAAAACGTCCCGCTCAGCAACCGCGAGCGGGACGTTTTCGTACGGAATCCGCGGCGTGTCGCGCGCAGACGCGCACGCTCGCGGGGAGTGCTTACAGGAACGTGCCGCGACGGTTGGCCAGCAGCTGATACAGCGTCTGCTGAATGGTCGCGCGCACGTGGTCGGTCAGCTCGAAGGTGATCATCGGGTCGTCGGCGGCGGACTCGTCGTAGTCGGCCGTCGAGATGGGCTCACCGAACTGGATGTACCACTTCGACGGCAACGGCAGCAGCCCGATGGGCCCGGCAAGCGGGAACAGCGGCGTCAGCGGGAAGTACGGCAACCCGAGCAGCCGGGCGAGCAGCTTCACGTCGCCGATCTTCGGGTAGATCTCCTCGGAGCCGACGATCGAGCACGGCACGATGGGCGCACCCGAGCGCAGCGCCGCCGAGACGAAGCCACCGCGGCCGAACCGTTGCAGCTTGTACCGGTCCTTGAACGGCTTGCCGAGCCCCTTGTACCCCTCGGGGAACACGGCGGTCAGCTCGCCGGCCTCCAGCAGCCGGTGCGCGTCGGCGGTGCAGGCCATGGTGTGCCCGGCCTTGCGTGCGGCCTGGCCGACCACCGGCAGGTCGAAGACGAGGTCGGCGGCCAGCAACCGCAAGTCGCGATGCTTGGGGTGCTTGTCGTGCACGGCGACCGATGTCATCAGCCCGTCGAACGGCAATACGCCCGCATGGTTTGCCACGACCAACGCGGCACCGTCATCCGGGAGGTTCTCGATGCCCGACACCTCGACGCGGAACCAGGAATTGAAAAGCGTTCGTAGCAAAGGAAGAAACACCGCACTATTGAGGTGCTGATCGAACCCGAACTCGTCGACGACATAATCACCGGTCATCCGCCTGCGAATGAAATCCGCAGCGGCACCGATACGTTGGGCCAACTCATTGGGTCCGTCACCGGCCGGGGGGCCGGACGCGGCAAACCGGTGCTGGTCGATCTCCCGGACCACGGCAGCAATCTGGTCAGCCGATGCGCGGGTCCCGGGGTCGGACAGCAGCGAGGGATGTCGCAGCGTGGCATCGCGCCTCGACGCACGACGTTGCGCGGAAGCACGTGTCGAATTCGAATGTAGAGGAATGACTTTGGCTTTAGATTCGCCCGCCACGTCAATATCTCCCACCATCAAAAACTTGCGAAATCAGCGTCCCCACCGCTGCGCTGCGGCCACTGCACGACGCTCCATTGAGCCTACCCATCCTGGGTCGATAATGGGCGTCAGCGCGCGGCCTGAAACGTAATCGTCAAAAGCCTCCATGGTCGTCCACTTTGGGGTACAGCCGAGTTCCCTCGTCATCCGTGTGGTGTCCATGACCCGGCCGTAGCGCATGTAGTCGGACTGTTCGCGGTCCAGTTCGACGCCCGCCGTCGCGCGTCGCCACGCATCCAGCACCCACATCGTGGGTCCGGCCAGCGGCAGCGCGATCCGGCCCGAGCGGCGAATGGCCTGACTCATCAGGATGACGCCCGGCGCCCCGATGTTGAAGGTGCCGGCCCGACCCAACAAGGTGGCGCGTTCGAGCGCCCCGAGAGCGTCCTGCTCATGCAGGAGCTGCAACCGTGCGTCGTGCCCGAAGGCGGTCGGCACCAAGGGACCCGCCAGGTACCGCGAGAGCGCGGTGTCCATGGCCGGACCGATCATGTTGGCCAGCCGCAGGATGGTGACCGCGATGTCGGGCCGCCGGCGCGCGAGACCGCGGGCGTAGCCCTCGATGTCGATGCTGTCCCGGGCGAAGCCCTCCCCCGGTGGCCGGCGAGCGCTGCTGTCCTCGGTGAACATCACCGGATCGCGCGGGCTGGACCCGTAGATCTCCGACGTCGACTTCAGGATCACCCGACGGACCGAAGGGGCCTTCTGACAGGCCGCGAACAACTGCATCGCGCCCATCACGTTGAGCTCTTTGAGCGCCGCACGACCGGACTGCGGCAAGTATGACGCCGCCGCCGCGTGGACGACGGTGTCGACGTTGCCGTTCCGGATGACCTTGGCAATGAAGGGGTTGCGGATGTCCGCGCGGACAAACTCCGCGCGGCCCATGCGCCGCAACATGTCCTTGCTCGGCGTGATCGCGTCAACCGCGATCACGTGCTCGATGAGCTGGTTCTGCGCAAGCCTGGCTGTCAGATAGCCGCCCAGGAACCGGCACGCACCCGTGACCAGCACCACCTTGGGGTGGTGCAGGGTCTCGGGGATGTCCGGGCCGGAATCGCTTCCGCCCGACGCAGTGGGCCGGCTTCCAGGGCGTCCGTCGGCATCCATTTGGTCAGCCTAATGGGCGTCGACACATGACACAGGCGAGCGTCGCGGTTACTTACCGAGTTTTCTGCGCTGAACCCGGGTGCGACGAAGCAGCTTGCGGTGCTTCTTCTTCGACATGCGCTTACGCCGCTTCTTGATGACTGAACCCATAGACTTTGAAGTCTCCGCTACTAGACGTCGATCCGTGAAGATCGGTGTGAAACCAACCCCGCCACTTTACCCGGCGGGGTTTCCCACCACGAAAACGCCTGCTGATCGCGCCGCCGGAAGACGTGCACACCGTCCAGATGCCCGGTCCACTCACGCTGGCGGACCCGATGGCTATCGCTACCCATCCAGGCGCACAGCGGTCGTCGACCGGGCACTCCGGTGCCGCCGCATCGCGCGGACGGCTCAGCCAGACGCGCGGCGGCTAACCCGCGTCGTGGTACGAGGACTCGAGCAGGTCGTGCACCGCCTTGGCGTGCACCCGAAATGATCGGCCGACACGCACCGCGGGCAACTCCCCGTTGTGCACCAGCCGGTATACCGTCATCTTGCTCACCCGCATAAGGCTCGCAACCTCGGCAACAGTCAGGAACTGCGTTCGTGGCTGATCGCCACCATCACGCGCCGACGGCCCGTTCATAGACGTCATCGCAACCCAATCAATCAGGCACGGCCAGCTCCAGCGGCTTCCCCTCCGCTGGCACCAACGCGTGCTTACGAGAAGGAGAATAGCGTGGCCAATGTGGTTATTGCGACGGGTGTGGGGTAATCAATCTGAAATCTTAGAACTACTCAGATGTAATTCTTAGCTGCTCAGACCGGGTTTTTGCGGCTTCCACCGCACTCGCGACGGCGGCCCGCAACCCACCGCGCTCGAGTTCCCGCAGACCAGCGGCGGTAGTGCCCCCCGGAGACGTCACAGAGGCGCGCAATTGCGCGGCACTGGTATCCAACGGACCGACCGCGGAAGCTGTTCCCGATTCGGCCATCCGATTAAGCAACATGGCCGCCGAACCGGCCATCGTCTGGGTCGCCAGCTCGGTCGCCACGGCCCGTGGGAGGCCCGCCGCGACACCGGCGTCGACCACGGCTTCGACCATCAGGAAGAAGTACGCAGGGCCCGAGCCGGACACGGCGGTCACCGCGTCCATCTGCTTCTCGGGCACCGTCAGCACCGCGCCGGTGGCGGAGAAGATCTCCGCGACCTCGGCCAGCTGGGCCTCGTTCGCGAAACGGCCCCGCGACAGCGCGGTGATGCCCGCACCGACCAGCATCGGCGTATTCGGCATCGCCCGCACCACCGGCGCACCGGCGGGCAGCTTGGCCTCGTAGAAGGACGTCGGGACGCCCGCAGCCACCGACACCACGACCTGCTCGACGCTGCTGCTGTCGGCGTCAGCGGCCGCGGCGGCCAGCGCCTCGACCACGCCCTCGACGGCGTCGGGCTTGACGGCCACGATCACATAGGCCGCGTTCTCCGCGGCATCGGCGACATCGGTGACCCGAACCGAGTACTTGTCGGCGAGCTGCGCGGCACGTGCCGGATACGCCTCGGCGACCACCAGATCCTTGACCTGCCGCCCCGACTGCAACAGCCCCGCCAGCAGGGCCTCTCCGATATTTCCGCCACCGATGATCGCAATTCTCGCCACGGGAGACAGCATGCCAGGACGGCGCAGGGTCAGCGCAGCAGGTGCCGACGCGCGAATTCGAGCGACTCGACGAGCAGCGCCTCCCGCTCGGCGTTGTTGCGTGCCGCCGACGTGGTGACTTCAAGGATCACGTGCCCGGAGAATTCACTGGCGGCGAGCATCTGACAAATCTGTTCCGTCGGCTGGCTGCCGCGTCCCGGCACCAGGTGTTCGTCGGTGGACGCCCCGTTGCCATCGCACAGATGCAGGTGCACCAGCCCGCCGCCCATGCGCCGCGCCATGTCGACGGCGTCGGTGCCGGCCGTGGCCGAATGCGATAGGTCCAGGGTGTAGTGGGCGTGGTTGCCGTCCAGCGGGTCGTAGGACGGCGCGAACGCCGAGATCCCGGGGCCCGGGGCCCCGCCGCGCTTGCGCATCCGCTCGATGGACGACTGGCCGGTGCCGAAGAACCGGTCGGTGCGGAAGGGGAACATGTTCTCGACCGCCACCAGCACGTCGCTGGATGCCTCGAGCTCGGCGACCTGGTCGGAGAAACCCACGGCGTAACGGCGCTGCCAGCGGAACGGCGGATGCACGACGACCGTCTGCGCACCCAGCTGCTCAGCGGCCCGCACACTGCGTTCCAGCTTCGGGATGGGGTTGGAGCCCCACACCCGCTGCGAGATCAGCAGGCACGGCGCGTGGACCGACAACACCGGCACGCCGTAGCGGGCGGACATGGCGGCAATGGCATTGATGTCCTGGCTCACCGGCTCGGCCCACACCATCAGCTCGACACCGTCGTAGCCCAGGCGGGCGGCGTACTCGAACGCAGCCTCGGTCCGCAATGGATAGACCGACGCGGTGGACAGACCTACCTTGATGGCGGGACGCACAGGCCTCCGGTTCAGGCTGAGTAGAGCAGTGCCAGGGGGCCGAACGTCACCAGACCGCCGACCAGAATCGCGATCAGCGTACTGGCCAGATCATGATCCCTCCGGATCACCCGGATACCGGCGACCAAGCCGAGGATCACCAGCATCGACAGCATCAGCGCCACGATCTGGTTCCAGCGCCACAGCTGATCGAAGGCGAAGAACATGCCGGCGCCGAACGCGACGGCCAGCAGGCTCTGGCCGACCACCCAGGCACCGCGCTTCAGTGCAGACCCGGACTCCTCGTCCTCGTCCCCGTGCTCGGCCTCGGCGGGGCCGGCGAGCTCCGCCTCGCCATGGTCGGCGACCACGTCCTCCCGGCGGGTGTCCTCGTCGGCGGCGAAGCCACCGAACAGGGCGTCATACCGCTCGCTGCGGCCGCCGCGCGACGTGTCGCGTACCGGTGCCGCGTCGAGGGCCTCGGCGGCCGCAGCGGCCGCCGTGGCATCGGTGTGGTCGACCACAGGGAGGGCGCCGCTGTCGAGCTTGGCAACGGGCTCGGCGTCTTTGAGCGCGAGCAGATCGTCGTCGATGTCCGCGTCGGCCGGCGCGTCCTCGTCGACCGGGTCGGGGACCATCTCCTCGGCCCCGCGGACCGGCTTGAACGACCAGCGGAACGCGGGTTTGCGCGACGGAGCCACGAACTCCAGCGGGTCGGCTTCGGCGGCGCGGCGGCGCAGGTGGTCCTCGTAATCGGATTCCGCCTCGGTCGCCACGGGCGCGGGGTCGACGAGGTCGGTGTGCAGCATCTGATCGTCGACGGCGTAGTGGGCCCCGGTGTCGTCGGGCTCCATCTCGTCGGCCGCAGACGGCGCCTCGTCCTCGACAGCCGGGGCCGCGGGCTCGGGCTCGGCCGGGGACTCAGGCTCGGCCGCTGCCTCGGGCTCGGCAACCGCTTCGGGAGCTGTTTCATCCGCGGTCTGAGCCGGCTCCGCCTGCAGCGTCTCGGGCCGGATGATCGGGATTTCGCCGGTCAGCTCGGCGACGGTCACCGCGTCGCTGTTCCCCCGCCGCCGGCGCCGGCGGCCACCGACCGGCGGCGCACCGATGGTGCCGTTCTTGGCCAGCAGCTCGGCGACCGAGATCGGTCGCGTCGAGGAGAAGTCGTCTGAATCTGTCATCGTGTCTCGCCTTTGGCGGGAGCTAAGCCCGCGAACGTTTCGACCAAGTCGGTTCCATCGGCTTCACTGTCGAGTTTCCGCAGAATGACACCCTCCCGCAACGCCCACGGGCAGATGTCCACGGAGTCCAGCGACAGCGCTCGCATGGTCGCCTCGGCCACCAACGCACCGGCCACGATCTGTGGCGCGCGGTCGGCACTCACCCCTTCCAGCTCGGCTCTGTCGGCCGTGGTCATCCTAGAGATGAAAGATATGAGCTGTCTGAGGCCGGCGGCGGTCAATGTGCGCTTCACGCGCGGTCCCGCGCCCGACGGCGCCGCACCGGTGAGCCGGGCCAGCGACCGGAACGTCTTCGAGGTCGCCACCGCCAGCTCGGGTGTGCCGGCGGCCAGCACTTTCGTCGCCGGGCTGGACAGCTCGTTGTCCAGCCAGTCCCGCAGCACGGCCACCCGCCGCCGCCCGGGCGGATCCTCCTGCAGCCATTCCCGCGTCAACCGGCCCGCACCCAGCGGCATCGACAGCGCGATGTCGGGCTCTTCGTCGATGCCGCCCGACAGTTCGAGCGATCCCCCACCGATGTCGAGGTTGATGATCCGGCCCGCGCTCCAGCCGTACCAGCGGCGCACCGCGAGGAACGTGAGCCGCGATTCGTCGACCCCGGAAAGAACCTGCAGCTGGACGCCGGTCTCGGCGCGCACCCGGGCCAGGACCGCTTCGGAGTTGGTGGCGTCCCGGACGGCAGATGTGGCAAACGCCATAAATTCCGCGCAACCGGAGCTGGTGGCGATCTTGGCGAACTCGTCGACGGTCGCGACCAGGCTGTCGGCGCCCTTGCGGGTCAGTTTGCCGGTGTCGTCGATGGCCTCGGCCAGGCGCAGCGAGGCCTTGGTCGAGCTCATCGGGGTCGGATGCCCGCCGCGACGCGCGTCGACAACCAACAGATGAACGGTGTTACTGCCCACGTCGAGGACGCCCAATCGCACGGAAACCACGGTAACGGGTCTACGGTTGCACGCTGTGACCGCATCGCAGATCAGTCCTGGCGAACCCTCCAAGCCCGGTTCCCACGAGGTCGGACTGGACTTCGCCCGCGAGTGGGTGGAGTTCTTCGACCCGGACAATCCGGAGCACCTGATCGCGGCGGATTTGACGTGGCTGCTGTCGAAATGGACCTGTGTCTTCGGGACGCCGGCGTGCCAGGGCACGGTCGAGGGACGGCCCGACGACGGCTGCTGCAGCCATGGCGCCTTCATGGCGGACGACGACGACGTCGCGCAACTCGAGGAGTCGGTCAAGCTGCTGACCGACGAGGACTGGCAGTTCCGGGACAAGGGCCTGGGCCGCAAGGGCTACCTCGAGATGGACGAGTACGACGACAAGCCCAACCTGCGAACCCGCAAGTACAAGGGTGCGTGCATCTTCCTGAACCGGCCGGGTTTCGCCGGCGGCATCGGCTGCGCACTGCACAGCAAGGCGCTCAAGCTCGGCGTCGAACCACTGACGATGAAGCCCGAGGTCTGCTGGCAGCTGCCCATCCGCCGGACGCAGGACTGGGTGACGCGGCCGGACGGCACCGAAATCCTGCGGACCGTCGTCACCGAATACGACCGCCGCGGCTGGGGTGAAGGTGGCCACGACCTGGTCTGGTACTGCACGGGCGACCCGGCGGCGCACGTCGGCGCCAAGGCCGTGTGGGAGTCCTACGGGCCCGAGCTGACCGAGCTGCTGGGCGCAAAGGTGTACGCCGAGCTGGCCGCGCTGTGCAAGCGCCGGGCCGGGCTGGGGCTCATCGCCGTTCACCCGGCCACGCAGGCGGCCGAGAAGTAAGCGCGCGGGAACTAGCCCTCGAGCTTGTAGCCCAGCCCGCGCACGGTGACAAGGTGCACCGGGTTGGCCGGGTCGGCCTCGATCTTGGACCGCAGCCGCTTCACGTGGACGTCCAGGGTCTTGGTGTCACCGACGTAGTCGGCGCCCCAGACCCGGTCGATCAACTGGCCGCGGGTCAGCACCCGGCCACTGTTGCGCATCAGGTACTCGAGCAGGTCGAACTCCTTGAGCGGCAGCGTGATGGCCTCGCCGTTGACCGACACGATGTGCCGTTCGACGTCCATGCGGACCGGACCGGCCTCCAGCACGCCGTCGGCGCCGACGACGTCGTCGGACTCGCCGCCGCGCCGCAGCACGGCCCGGATGCGGGCGATCAGCTCGCGGGCCGAGTACGGCTTGGTGACGTAGTCGTCGGCACCGAGCTCCAGGCCGACGACCTTGTCGATCTCGCTGTCGCGCGCGGTCACCATGATGACCGGCACACCCGAGCGCGAGCGGAGCTGCTTACAGACGTCGGTGCCGCTCATGCCCGGCAACATCAGGTCCAGGAGCACGATGTCGGCCCCGGCCCGGTCGAACTCGGCCAGCGCCGACGGACCATCGGTCACGACGGTGGCTTCGAAGCCTTCCTTGCGCAACAGGAATGCCAAGGGATCCGCCAGGGACTCTTCGTCCTCCACGATCAGCACACTGGTCATTGGTTCTGTCGCCCTCCTTGTGATGGCAATGAGTGGTCATCTCCCTCGTCGACATCCATGTCCTCCGAGTCGAGATAGGCCGGAATCGACAGCGTGAACGTCGACCCGGTTCCCGGCTGACTCCACAGCCGGATGGTTCCGTTGTGGTTGGCCGCCACATGTTTGACGATGGCCAACCCCAGCCCGGTGCCACCAGTGGCCCGGGACCGCGCCTTGTCGACGCGGAAGAATCGTTCGAAAACCCGTTCCTGATCGGCTTTTTCGATGCCGATGCCGCGGTCGGTGACCGCGATCTCGATGTTGTCGCCGTACCGGCGCCGACTGATCGAGACCTGGGAACCCTTGGGCGAGTAGGAGATTGCGTTGGACACCAGATTCGCGAGCGCCGTCGCGAGCAGGGTCTCACTGCCCAGCACCTGGTAGCCGCGGGGCGCGTCGGTGGTGATCGCGATATCGGCGTTGTCGGCGGCCACCTTGTGCCGGGAAACCACTTCGGCCACAACAGAATCCACGTCCACCGCATCGAGATGCGGCAGCGGCTCGGCACCCTGGAGCCGGGACAGCTCGATCAGTTCACCGACCATGTTGGCCAGCCGGCCCGCTTCGGTGACGATTTTCTCGGCGAACCGGTTGACCATCTCCTGGTCCTCCGAGGACGCCAGCAGCGCCTCGGCCAGCAGCCCCATGGCGCCGACCGGTGTCTTGAGCTCGTGGCTGACATTCGCGACGAAGTCGCGGCGGCTGGCCTCCATGCGGGCCTGTTCAGACTGGTCGTTGACGTAGACCACCGCGAAGCGGCCGTCCTCCTCGGTCAACTGACGCGCCAGGCCGCGCACCGCCAGACGGGAGCGGCCCGGAGTGGCCCGCTTGGCCGGAGAGAGATCGAATTCGACGTCCTCGCCGGTCGCCAGGGTCCGTTGCGCGGCCTGCCAGGCCCGGTCGTCGAGCAACCGGTCGCGGACCAGACCGAGGTCGCGGGCCAGGGCATTGGTGTAGACGACGTCACGGTAGGTGTCTACCACCGCCATGCCCAGCGGGGACATGGACACGATGTGGGCGAACATCTCGGACACCGTGAGACCGGACTGCTCCGCGGTGCGGCGCTCGCGGCGCTCGATCAACCGCGGCGCCCACCGCAAACCGATCGCGACGCCCACAGCCAACGCGAGCAGCGCCGAGACGGCCACCAGAGGCAGCGCGGACGACAAGCTCACGGCCAAATCGTACGCATCAGATGAACGCCATCCCAGCAGCGAGCGGCCAGAACGATACAAGTCACACGGACAAATCCAGGTGTTTCACTGGCGTTAACCCGAGTTCACCGGCTGTTCGCGGCGTCAGTGCTTCGCAGCGCCCTGTGCGGCGACGGCGGCGGCACCGGCGGCGGCCGCCTCGGGATCCAGGTACTCGCCGCCGGGCACCGTCGGCTTGAGGTTTTCGTCCAATTCGTACCGCAGCGGGATACCCGTCGGGATGTTCAGCCCGGTGATCTCGTCGTCGGACATGCCGTCCAGGTACTTGACCAGGGCGCGCAGCGAGTTGCCGTGCGCGGCGACCAGTACCGTCTTGCCGGCTTTGAGGTCGGCCGCGATGGTCTGCTCGAAGTACGGCACCAGCCGCTTGACGACGTCGGCGAGGCATTCGGTCAGCGGCGCGTCGATGCCGGCGTACCGCACGTCACCGTCCTGGCTGTAGGTGCTGCCCTTTTCGATGGGGGGCGGCGGGGTGTCGTAGCTGCGGCGCCACGACATGAACTGGTCCTGGCCGTACTTGGCCAGGGTCTCGGCCTTGTCGAGGCCCTGCAGCGCGCCGTAGTGGCGTTCGTTGAGGCGCCAGTCGCGCTGCACGGGAATCCAGTGCCGGTCCGCAGCGTCCAGCGCCAGGTTGGCGGTGGTGATCGCGCGGCGCAGCAGCGACGTGTACAGCACATCCGGCAGCACACCCTGCTCTACCAGCAGCTGTCCGCCGCGCACGGCCTCGGCCCGGCCCTTGTCGGTGAGGTCGACGTCGACCCAACCGGTGAACAGGTTCTTCTCGTTCCACTGGCTTTCGCCATGACGCAGCAGGATCAAGGTCGGCATAGCTGGTTTTGTCCTCCTCGCGTGCGGGTTGCATGATCTTCTCACGTGCGGATTTGTGGCTCTCGCCGCACCCGCCCGCCGAGATTGACGAAATGGCTGCTTTGTCGGCCCGTCACCGACCAATACGTACATCTCGGGGTCTCCCGACCTAAAGCCGGCCCGACCACCCGCGCTCGATCAGCGCAGTGCGTACGTCGCGCACAACCGCGGCATCGCTGTCTTCCTTGATCACATGGGTGATGTGCCACTTCATCTGCTGCAGCTCGCGGTTCACCCAGACATCTCTCGCGTACTGGCGTCGCTCCGTTAGGTGTTGCACGCCGTCATATTCGGCGCCCACCCGGAATTCCTCCCAGACCATGTCGATGCGCCGCACGTACTGACCCAGCTTGTTGTAGACCACGTATTGAGTTGCAGGCCTGGGCAATCCGCTACCGATGAACAGCAGTCGCAACCTGGTTTCTCGCGGAGATTCAGCTCCGCCGTCGACCAGGGGCAGCGCTTTCCTGAGCTCGCGGAGACCGCGAACGCCGCGATGGCGCTTCGCGAGTACACACACATCCTCGAGTTCGAAGGGCGCCGCGTTCATCAACGCGTCGAGTTGCGCCACCGCGAGGCCCCGGATCGGGTTACGGGCGAGGTCAAACGCAGTGCGAGCACGGGTGGTGACGCGCATGCCGTTGACGATGGCCACCTCGTCGTCGCACAGCGCGTCATGTCGGATCACGAGTCCGAGTTGAGGTCGGCCCGCTCCGATGACCTCGATCGGACTGTCTTCATCGATCCATCTGGCGCGATGCAATGCCGCCGCGGCAGCGCCGGCGATGACGCCATTCGGCACCGCCAGGGCAGCGCTGTGAATGCGGTCTCGCAGAGTCACATCGTGATCGACAGGTAGGTAGATGCCGCGAAAAATCGCCTGGTAGCGACTCCGCAATTGCGCTCTGGTGAGGGCGCCCGCCGCGACCGCGTCTCCCCCTCTGAATGGAATCGGCACACTTAGTTAGACGTGCACGGACACCAATCGGCTCCAACGTAACGAGATTGACGAAATGGCTGCTTTGTCGGCCCGTCACCGACCAATATGTACATCTCGGCGGCTGGGCGAAGCGCTAGTCCGGCCGCAGGTGCTCGAACGCCTGCAAATTCTTCAGCGACTCCCCGCGGGACAGCCGCCACTTCCACTCTTTCTCGATCGACGAGCGGAAGCCCAGCTCCAGCAGCGTGTTGAAGTCGAAGTCGACGGCCTCGACCACCTGGCCCATCAGCCGGTCGATCTCGTCGGCGGTCACCGCGTGCAGTGACATCCGGCCCACCAAATAGATGTCGCCGATGTTGTCCAGCGTGTACGCCATGCCGTACAGCCGCCGGTTGCGGCGCAACAGGTACCTGTAGACGCCTTCGAAGTTCTCGTCGGGCTTGCGGCAGACGAACGCCTCCAGGCGCACGCCGTGCTCACCGATGCTCAGCAGCGTGTTGGTGACCAGGCGGCGTTCACCCGGCAGCGCCACCACGATCCCCGGGCGCCCGCCCACTCCCCCGTCGTGATGGGAGAACTCGAGTTCGTGTGTGCGCAGCGTGTCTTCGATCAGCTTTGTCACCGTGTCCGGCGTTGTCACGCGCGCACTCCCCGCCGAATCAGGAACCGGCGGCTGCGGCGTGCCGCGGCATCACGTCGAGGCCGACGCCCGCGGTAGTCGGCGATCGCCCGCGTGTAGCCGGCCAGCAGCGCGTCGACGGTGTGCGCCCACGAGAACGTCGCGGCGTGTTGTAAAGCGCCCTCGCGCAACGACTCCGGGCCCAGGTCCAGCGTTCGCCCGATGGCGTTGGCCCAGTCGCCCGGGTCATGGCCTTCGACCAGTACACCGCTCACGCCGTCGCGCACCGCCACCGGCAAACCACCGACCGCGGCGGCCACCACGGGCGTACCGCAAGCCTGCGCCTCGACCGCGACCAGGCCGAACGATTCCGAATAACTCGGCACCGCAACCAGATCCGCGGCGCGGTAGACATTCACGAGTTGGTCGCGGGACTGCGGCGGCAAGAACGTCACGCGGTCGGTGATACCCAGTTCGTCGGCCAGAGAAACCAGGCCGTCGGGCACTGCCAGGCCACTGCCCGACGGGCCACCCGCGACGACGACGCGCACGTCGGGCAGCTTGGCGGCCGCCCGCAACAGCACGTCGGGCGCCTTCAGCGGCTGGATGCGGCCGACGAAGGCCACCACCTGCTCGTTCTGCGAAAGTCCCAGTGCGGCACGAGCTTCTGCTTTGTCGCCAGGAGTGAAGGTCTCCAGGTCGACGCCCGGGTAGGCCACGTCGATGCGGGCCGGGTCCGCATGGTGCAGCGAAACCAGTTGCTGCGCTTCGTCTTCGGTGTTGACGATGAGGCGGTCGGCAGCGTCGACCACCTGCTGCTCACCGACCGCACGCAGCGCCGGCTCCGGGGCGTCACCTACGGCCAGCGAGAGGTTCTTCACAGCGGCCAGCGTGTGCGCGGTGTGCACCAACGGCACCGCCCAGCGATCCGATGCCAGCCAGCCCACCTGCCCGGAGAGCCAGTAGTGCGAATGCACGATGTCGAAGTACCCCGGCTCGTGGTTGGCCTCGACACGCAGCACGCCCGCGGTGAACGCGCACAGCTGCGTCGGCAGGTCGTACTTGTCCAGCCCCTCGAACGGGCCGGCGACCACGTTGCGCACCAGCACGCCGGGGGCCACCCGCACCACCGGGGCATCGGTCGACGACGTGGCCCGCGTGAAGATCTCGACCTCGACCCCACGGCGGGCCAACTCGAGGGCACTCTGCAGGACGTAGACGTTCATACCGCCGGCATCACCGGTGCCTGGTTGGGCCAGCGGCGAGGTATGGACCGACAGGACGGCGACACGCACGCCCTCCATCCTTACACCGTCGTGTCGGCAGCTATCCGTGTGGGCGTCCGAGCTGGGCATTCCGAGGCCGCTCAACGCCCGTGAGCGACGCGAACCGCACTACCGACATAGCGACGCGGGCGCTCGCGGGAGCTGCCCCGGGACGGCACGCAGCAAAGCAAGCTAGGCGGCGCGCAGCGCGCGGCGCATGGCGCCGATCGGGTCGGCGTACAGCCCGCCGAGGGACACCACGCCCGCCCCGGCTTCCTGCACGCGGTTGCCGAACGTCGTCACCCGGATATCCCGGACACCGAGGACGGTGCGCTCGGCGAAAGCCTGCTCTACCAGCGGCAGGCCCTCGGGATACTCGGAGAACGCCTGACCGCCCACGACCAGGTCATCGGGGTTGAGCAGGTCGCGCAGCAGCGCCACCGCGCCACCGAGCACGCGGGCTCGCTCGGCCAGCAGCTCGACGGCCGCGGCATTGCCGGACCGCGCGGCACGCAGCACCGCGGCAATGGTCGACGACGGCCCATCCGCCGGCACGATCCGCTGCTTACGGGCGGCGGCCAGCACGGCCTCGTCGCTGACGGTGGTCTCGAGCCGACCGGTACCGCCGAGCAATTCAGACTGCGCCGGCAATCCCGAGATGGTGCCCGGGCCACTGGCCGGCGAGTGCACCTTGCCGCCGATCGACAGGGCGTAGCCGACCGTCTCGCGGGCGTAAACATAAAGGCTGGTCGTCGATGCCGACGCGGCCTCGGCGCCTACTACGGCGCGGCGCGCGCCCAGCAGCAGTTCCGCGCCGGCCATCGCGTCGACGTGCGACGCCAACGACACCGGCAGCCCCAGCGTCTGCGCCAGCACCGGCCCGACGGGCGCGTCCACCCAGCCCAGGCGCGGGTGGTCGACGTGACCGGTGGCGCTGTCCACCACACCACCGGCGGCGACGCCGACCCACAGCGGGCGGCGCCGGTGCCAGCGGCTCAGGTAGCGCTGTGCGCTGCCGGCCAGCGCGGCCAGCGCGGCATTCTGGTCACCGCGCGGCGTGGGCGTCTCCACCACGTCGAGGGTGCGGCCGAACAGGTCGGTGGCCACGATCGCGGTGGTGCGGGCGCCGACGTGCAGGCCGAGGGTCAGGAACGGCTCGTGGTTCACCTCGACGGGAATGCGCGGACGGCCGATGGCGCCGGCCACGGCCA
The DNA here is from genome assembly GCF_058790275.1 of Mycobacterium sp. FW102-FHT13B02. Lineage (NCBI taxonomy): Bacteria > Bacillati > Actinomycetota > Actinomycetes > Mycobacteriales > Mycobacteriaceae > Mycobacterium > Mycobacterium sp. FW102-FHT13B02. Next base: position 29,212 of record NZ_JBYTCM010000008.1, on the reverse strand, counting down.
GGTCGGCCCGCTCCCGCAGCATTCCGGCGTCCAGCAGAGCCGTGACCTGCCGGTTCACCGTGGCGATGCTCAGGCCGGTGGCCTGCGCGATCACGTCCCGGGCGATAGGGCCGCGCAGGCGGGCGGCGCTGAAGACCGAGCCGGCGGCGGCGTCGGCGACCCGCAACGACGGCGCGACGATATGGTGCCGGGCAAGAAGGGTGCGCTTGGCGTGGGCATTGGAGTGAACAGCGGCACGGCCGCCAGAACGAGCGGCGACGGTGGAAATGGAAACAGACATTCGGGCGTCCTAGGGAAGAAGTCGGGCTTGTGGTGGGTCCTGAGGCCACACCTGCCGACAGCTAGGACGAAGAGATCCGTGTCGTGAGTCAGGCGCAGCGCGAAGCGCGACAACAACAACACGAACGCCGCACAGCGACGCCGGATGCCTGACTGATGATCACGAGAGGAACTTAGCACGCATATCGCTGCGTACAACGATCGCGATAACGAGTGCGGCCAGTGACTAAGGTCGGTGACATGTCAGCAGATGAACGCCGCACCCGTGTCGCGGTGGTGACCGGAGCCAGCTCCGGAATCGGCGCCGCTACCGCGAAAACCCTTGCTGCTCTTGGCTTTCACGTCGTCTGCGCGGCTCGTCGTGCCGATCGGATCACCGCGCTCGCGGCCGAGATCGGCGGCAGCGCCGCTGTGACTGACGTCACCGACCAGGCATCGGTGGACGCTCTTGCGGCCCAGGTCAACGATCTTGGACCGGTGCACATCCTGGTGAACAACGCCGGCGGCGCCAAAGGCCTGGCCCCGGTCGCCGAGGCCAACCTCGAGCACTGGGACTGGATGTGGCAGACCAACGTGATGGGCACCCTCCGGGTCACTCGCGCGCTGCTGCCCGCGCTGATCGCGTCCGGCGACGGGCTGGTCGTCACCGTCACGTCCATCGCGGCGCTCGAGACCTACGACAACGGCGCCGGATACATCGCGGCCAAGCACGGCCAGGGCGCGCTGCACCGCACCCTGCGTGGCGAATTGCTGGGAAAGCCGGTGCGGCTCACCGAGATTGCGCCGGGCGCCGTCGAGACCGAGTTCTCGCTGGTGCGGTTCGACGGTGACGAGGCGCGCGCCGATGCCGTCTACGAGGGCATCACGCCACTGGTCGCCGAGGACGTCGCCGAGGTGATCGGTTTCGTCGCGTCCCGGCCGCCGCACGTCGACCTGGACCAGATCGTCATGCGGCCGCGCGACCAGGCGCCCTACAGCCGGTTCAACCGGCAGCCGAAGTAGTCGTCGCGGCCGACGACGTTGTCGTGGTCGGCGTCGTCGATGACGTGGTGGTCGTCGTGGTCGACGTGGTGGTCGTCGTCGACGAGGTGGCCGGCCCCTGCGGCGGCGGTGTCGTCGTGGTGGTCGGCGTACCCGAGTACGTCGGCGCATCGGTCGGGGTGGCCGGCGCGCTCTGCGGAATGGACGTCTCCGGCGGCGCGGCGTTCGCCGGCGGCAAGGCCGACATCGACACCCAGGTGGCCCAGTCGACCGCCCAGTCCCAGATGTCGCCGTCGGCGTAGGACAGCTGGATCGACGTGCCGGTCACCTCGACCGGGTCTCCGTACATGGCGGTCTGGAAGTACTGCTCGGCGTTGTCGGTCGACAGGTTGATACAGCCGTTGGTCACGTTGGTGTTGCCCTGCGCCCCCGAACTGGCCGGGTTGGCGTGGATGAACTCACCGTTGTTCGAGATGCGCACCGCCCAGCGCTCGTGGACGTGGTCATACCCGGCGGCCGGGTTGGACATCCAGAAGTCCGCGTACTTCTCGCTGACCACGTGGACGCCGCTGCGCGTGATATTGCGTGGCTTGTCGGCCTCGCCGTAACTGCATGGGAAGTCGAACAGCACACCGCTGTCGGTGATCACCTGGATGCGGTGGCTGGTGGCGTCGGCCTTGACCACCTGACGGCGACCGATCGAGATGTCCAGCGTGCTGTCCTGCGCGCCGTAGGCGCCGTCGCCGAACGGCGCACCGTACAACTTGGCCGCGACGTGCACTTTGGTCCCCGCGGGGTAGTACTCGCGGGGGCGCCAGTGCATGCGCGACCCCTCACGCTCGTCGGGCAGCCAGGCCCAACTGCCCTCGACCGGAGGCTCGGTGGTGACCTTGACGTTGCGCTCGACCGCGGCCTTGTCGCTGATCGGCGCGTCGAACTGCAGGATGATCGGCGCTGCCACCCCGACGGTCTGCCCGTCAGCGAGCTGGAACTGCCCGTTGACCTGCTTGGTGGGGTTCACTGTGGTGAACGTCGCGGACACCGGCACGGCCTTGCCGTCGCGGCCGACGGCGGAACCGGTGAACGTGTACGTCGCGCCGAAGCCCAGGGGCTCGGCGGTGTTGAACGACGTGCGGTCCTTGTTGAACACCGCGGCGACGACCTTGCCGTCGGCGTTGGTGAGCTTCAGCTTCTGGAACCAGCCGTCGGTCACGTCCACACCGATGCTGCTGGTCGGCACGACGTCGGTGGCGCCGTTGGCGGGCCGGTAGGTGATGACGGGCGCCGCAGTCTCCTTGGCGGGGCCAGAAGACGATGAAGTGCCTGATTTGTCAGAGCATGCGGCAAGCACGCCGGAAGTGCCGACGGCAATCGCGGTCAGCATCTGTCGCCGGTTCACACTCACAGGCTTGAATTTACCTACAGCGAACAGCCGACTAAGCACGGTTCCGGTGTGAGATCTATCCCGAAAGCGGCCTTGACGCCGTCCCGAACCGTCCTGGCCAGCGCTAATACGTCCGCACTGCCAGCAAAGCCACGGTTCGTCAGGGCCAGCGAGTGCTTGGTGGAAAGCCGCGCCGCAGCGCCGTCGCCCGGGTAGCCCTTGCCGAAACCGGCCTGTTCCACCAGCCAGCCGGCCGCCAGCTTGACCCCGTTCGGCGCCGGGTAGTTGGGCACCGGCCCGGCTGCGCTGTCTCTGATGCGCTCGAAGACGTCCTGCGGCACCACCGGGTTGGTGAAGAACGAACCGGCGCTCCACGTGTCGTGGTCGGCCGCGTCGGACACCATGCCCTTGCCGCGCCGCAACGCCAGCACCGCCTCGCGAACCGCGAGCGCGTCGACGCGCGTGCCCGCCTCGGCACCGAGCCGGGTAGCGAGTTCGCCGTACCGCAGCGGCGCACTGAGACCGTCGGGGTCGAGCGTGAACTCCACCTCCAGCACGACGGCCTGGTCGGAGTTCTTCAGCACGCTGTGCCGGTAGCCGAAGTCCAGGGCTTCGGGGCCGACCCAGCTGTCCTGGCCGGTCACGCGGTCGAAGAGTCGGACGCGGCTGATGGTGTCGGCCACCTCGGCCCCGTAGGCGCCGACGTTCTGCACCGGTGTCGCCCCGGCCGAGCCGGGAATCCCGGACAGACACTCGAGACCGCCGAGCCCATGGGCCAGCGAGGCCACGACCACGTCGTCCCACAGCGCGCCGGCCTCGGCGCGCACCACATTGCCCTCGACGGTGATCTCGGTGTTCGCCAGCAGCACCACGGTCAAATCGACCAGGTCATCGGCGATCAGCACATTCGAACCACCGGCCAGCACCAGCAGCGGACCCGGGTGATCCCGCAGCGCGCTCAGCGCCCCGACCACCTTGGCAGTGGTATCGCAGGTGATCAGACGGGCTGCCACCGGTCCCACGCGAAACGAGGTCAGGGGTGCCAACGGCACGTCATAGTCGACCGCCGCGCCCCCGATATCCGAACTGACCACGGCCGCTAACGGTAGCGTGGCCGAGTATGGCCCGCTCTTTCGACATGGTTGCCGAATACCTCGGCACCGTGGCGCAGGTGCACAGCGCTTTCTGCAGCAAGGACTACTGGCTGGACCGGCTGGCCGAGGCGAGTGCCGACGAGTCCACCCTCGACTCCTTCGCTGACGACGGCCGCGGCGGAACCAACGTCACCACCACCCAGACCGTGCGTGCCGCCGGCTTGCCCGCCGTCGTCACCCAGTTCCACCTCGGTGACCTCAGCCTCGTGAGGGAAGAGCATTGGGGCCCGCTGACCGACGGACGTGCGGTCGGAACGGTCCGCAGCCGGGTCCCCGGCGCGCCGGCCACCATCACGGGCACCGGTGTCCTGACTCCAACCAACAGCGGTGCGCGACTCGACTTCTCGGCTCTCGTCGAGGTGCGCATCCCGCTGATCGGCGGCAAGCTCGAGGAGATGCTGGGCCAGCAACTCAGATATCTGATCGAGCTCGAGCAGAAATTCACCACCGCCTGGATCGCCGCCCGCTGGTGAACCGCCCATAAACTCGGGCCATGAATTCGCCCGTCGGCCAGCCACGGGGCACACTTGTCGGCCAGCCGACGCGCGGCACCACGGGATACAACCGCCTGCGCCGCAGCGACCGCTGGCTGGTGCACTCGCCGCGGGTCCGGGCCGTGCTGCGCACCGCGGCCGAGCCCTTGGTCGTCGACCTCGGTTACGGCGCGCTACCGGTGACCACCGTGGAACTGGCCTCGCGGCTGCGTACGGTCCGGGCCGATGTTCGGGTGGTCGGCTTGGAGATTCACCCGGAGCGGGTGCGGCTGGCCCGTGAATTGGCCGGCGACATCGTCGAATTCGGCCTCGGCGGCTTCGAATTGGCCGGGCACACACCGGTTTTGGTCCGCGCGTTCAACGTGCTGCGGCAGTACGACGTCGCCGATGTGCCCGCCGCCTGGGCGGAGATGACGGGGCGGCTGGCACCGGGTGGGCTGCTGGTCGACGGCACGTGCGACGAGTTGGGGCGACGCTGCTGCTGGGTGCTGCTCGATGCCGACGGACCCGTGAGCCTGACCTTGTCGTGCGACCCGTTCGCGATCGAACGCCCGTCCGACCTGGCGGAGAGACTGCCGAAAGTGCTTATCCACCACAATGTTCCGGGCCAGCCGATCCACCGACTGCTGCAGGCCGCGGACCGCGCCTGGGCCACGACGGCCGGGCACGGGGTGTTCGGGCCGCGCGTCCGGTGGCGCGCGATGCTCGACCTTCTGGTCGATGAGGGTTATCCGCTGGAGCCCCCGCGGCGCCGTTTGCGCGACGGCGTGCTGACCGTGCCGTGGGCTGCCGTGGCGCCCAGCGCATAGGGTTCGCGTATGCCGTCGGTGCGCGTGGACAAGAACGACCCACCCCGCAGCCGACTGCGCTCGCCCGTCGTTCTGGCATCGGCCGCGGCGCTGATCGTCGTCGCCCTGATCGTCGCGGCCGTCATGAGCAAGCCCCGGCCCGCCCAGGCACCGACCGAACACCCACCGACGTCATCCGTCGCCGCGGCAGCCGAGCCACCCGCCTGTCAGAGACTCGACGCCACGGTGAACGCACTCACGCCACGCCAGAAGCTGGCGCAGCTGTTGATGGTCGGGGTCAAGAACCTGGCCGACGCGCAGGCGGTGGTCCGGGAGCACGAGGTCGGCGGCATCTTCATCACCAGCTGGACCGACTATTCGATGCTCGGCGCTCCCCTGGCTGCCCTGGCCCAGGAGCCGCGGCCGCTGCCGCTGGCGGTCAGTGTCGACGAGGAAGGTGGCCGCGTGCAGCGGCTGAAAGGCCTCATCGGCAGCCAGCCGTCACCCCGCGAGCTCGTCGCCGCCGGCAAGACCCCGGAACAGGTCCGGGACATCGCCAGGCAACGCGGCCTGGCGATGAGAGAACTCGGCATCACCATCGACTTCGCGCCCGTCGTCGACATCACCGATGCGGCCGACGGCACCGTGATCGGGGACCGGTCCTGGGGCAATACCGCCGAAGCCGTCACCGCCTACGCCGGGGCGTACGCCGACGGCCTGCGCGACGCCGGACTCCTGCCGGTACTCAAACATTTCCCCGGCCACGGCCATGCTTCCGGCGACTCACACAAAGGTGGCGTCGTCACTCCGCCCCTGGCACAGCTGGAAACGCTGGACCTGGTCCCCTACCAGTCCTTGACCACCAGCACGCCCGTCGCCGTGATGGTCGGCCACATGCAGGTGCCCGGCCTCACCGGGACCGACCCGGCCAGCTTGTCCAAGGCCGCCTATGACCTGCTGCGGGGTGGCAGATATGGCGGACAGCCCTACCCGTCTTTCAATGGCGCTGCCTTCACCGACGACCTGTCCAGCATGGGTGCCATCACACAGCGCTACAGCGTGCCGGAGGCGGTGCTCAAGGCCCTGCAGGCAGGTGCCGACACCGCGCTGTGGATCACGACCAAGGAAGTTCCGGACGTCCTCGACCGCCTGCAGCAGGCCGTCGACGCCCACGAACTGTCCCCAGAGCGCGTCGACGACGCGGTGCGCCACATGGCGATGACGAAGAATCCCGTCCTGGCCTGCCCCGCCTGAGCCGGCTGCCGTCACTACGCTGGCCGCATGCGAATCGCACTGGCCCAGATCGCCGCGGGAACCGATCCCGAGGCCAACCTGGAAGTGGTCGCCGACCACACGGCACGGGCCGCCGAAGCCGGCGCTGACCTGGTGTTGTTCCCCGAGGCGACGATGTGCCGGTTCGGGGTGCCACTGGCGCCCGTGGCCCAACCGCTGGACGGCCCGTGGGCGAACGCGGTGCGGGACATCGCCGCACGTTCGGGTGTCACCGTGGTGGCGGGGATGTTCTGTCCGGCCGAGGACGGCACAGACGGCCGGGTCACCAACACCCTGATCGCGGCCGGCCCGGACCTTGACGCGCATTACCACAAGATCCACCTGTACGACGCCTTCGGATTCGTCGAATCACACACTGTCGCAAGGGGTTTCGAGCCCGTCGTAATCGACGTCCCGACCGCCGACGGCGCCGTTTCGGTCGGCGTCACGACGTGTTACGACATCCGCTTCCCGGAGCTGCACCTGGAGCTCGCCGAACGCGGCGCCAAGCTACTGACCGTTCACGCGTCGTGGGGGTCGGGCCCAGGAAAGCTCGAGCAGTGGACGCTGCTGGCCCGGGCCCGTGCGCTCGACACCAACTGCGTCGTCGCCGCCGTCGATCAGGCCTACCCCGGTGACGAGGTCGCCAAGAAGGGGCCGACGGGCAGCGGCGGCAGCCTGGTGGCCTCCCCCACAGGTGAGATCGTGGCGCAGGCCGGCCTCGACCCGGAACTGCTGGTCACCGACGTCGACCTGGCCGCAGTCGAGCAAGCCCGTGAGACCATCGCCGTGCTGCGCAACCGCACCACCATTGCGCGTAAGGCACAATCGCAAGGGTGACTGACCCCTGGGCCCGCCCTGCCAATGAGGACGCTGCACCATCCGCCGAGCCCGCGCCGGAGGCGACCCAAGTCCCCGCGGCTCCGGGTGCCCAGCCCACCGAGGTGCTGACGGCCGCCGAACAACCGGCACCGGCGGCGGCCGATGTGCCGCCCGCCTACGGCGCTGACGTTCCCGCCCCGCCGGCCTACGACGCCGGTGGCGTACCGCCGACGTCGTACCCGGCTCCCCAGCAGGTGCCCGCCACCGACCCGCCGAAGAAGCGCCGCAGTGTCATGGAGCTGCTGCGCGACCCGATGTCGCTGATCCTGATCATCGTCATCGCGCTCGCGCTGTCGGCGGCCGGCGTCGTCGGCGGCGAGTTCTACGCCCGCAGCCGCGGCAACAGCGTCGTGTCCCAGGCTGTCCAGTGCGTCGTCCAGGACAAGGTGGACGTCGCCTTCGGGCCCACGCCGTTCCTGTGGCAGGTCGCCAACAGCAACTACGACAAGATCACGGTGACCACCGCGGGCAACCAGGTGCGCTTCGCCAAGGGTATGAAGGCCCAGATCACGATCAGCGACGTCAAACTCGCGAAGACCGACAAGTCGGCCGGCACCATCGGGGCGCTCGACGCGACCGTCACCTGGTCGACCGACGGCATCAAGCAGACCATCGCCGACACCGTCCCTGTGCTGGGTGGCCTGGTCTCGGACGTCACCACCGACCCGTCGTCGGGCACCATCGTGCTGGATGCGCCCATGACCCAGATCGTGGCCAAGCCGACGATCTCCGACGGCGACCTGACTCTTCAGGTGGAGCAGCTGACCGGGCTCGGCTTCCTGCTGCCGCGCGAATCGATCCAGCCCGCGCTCAACATGTTCGCCTCGCAGCTGACCAAGGACTACCCGATGGGCATCCACCCGGACAGCCTGCAGGTCACCGGCACCGGCGTGACCGCGAAGTTCTCGACCAAGAACGCGACCATTCCGCTGGCCAACCAGAACTCCTGCTTCTCCGGGCTCTGATCCCTAGCCCAGCCCGTCGAGGACGGCGCGGGTACCAGACAGGCCGAGCCGGGTGGCACCCGCGTCGAGCAGGGCCACGGCGTTCGCGGCCTCACGAATACCGCCGCTGGCTTTGACGCCGAGGCCGGGGACGGTCTGCGCCATGATCTCCACGGCCTGCACAGACGCGCCGCCGGCTGGGTGGAATCCAGTGGAGGTCTTCACGAAATCGGCGCCGGCGTCGGCGGCCGCGCGGCAGACGTCTGCCAGCGTCGGTGCGCCGGCCATGTTCAGCAGCGCCGCGGACTCGACGATCACCTTCAGCACCGCTGTCGGGGCGGCCCCACGGACCGCGGTGATGTCGGCGAACACGGCAGAAATATCACCTGCGATGGCGGCACCGACGTCGATCACCATGTCGATCTCGTCGGCACCGCGCCGGCCGTCGCCCCCGACGATCGACAGCGCCGCCTCGCGGGCCTTGATCTGCGAATCGTGCTTGCCCGACGGGAATCCCACGACGGTGGCGACCTTGATGCGTTCGGGCACCTCGACCGCGGCCAGCATCGACGGCGACACGCAGACCGCGCAGACCCCCAGATCGGCGGCCTCCCAGCACAGGCTCGCGACGTCCGCGGCGGTCGCCTCGGGTTTGAGCAGGGTGTGGTCGACCAGTGCGGCCACCTGCTCGCGGTTCCAACTCATCAGAACGGCTCCTCTGTGCCACCGGGATTGCAACGCGCTTTCAACATCTGGTTGTCATCGACCACCGGGCGCCACGGCTCCAGATTCCAGCTGGTCTTGCCCGGCGCGGCGGCTTCGGCGAAATACCAGTGGCACATGAACTGGGCCCGCATCCCGGGGGTGCCGGCGTCCGGCGCCAGGTTCAGGACCTCGGACCAGGCCTCGTCTCCCGGCTGCGTGGCGCCCAGGCCGGACGCGCGCCGGCCGGCCACGGTCGGGTAGACCCGAAGGCTCGATACGCCGTCCCACTGCGTCCAGCGGGTGTGGTCGACGTAGGGCGGCGGCGGAACAGGTTGTGGAGTGGGATCAAGAGGGTCGGCCAGAACCGGGGGCGCCAGCACCACCGCGGCGGCAACCAGGACCCCGCTCAGGATCGAGCGCACCGATTACCGGGATTTCCCTTGGACCTCAAGGAGTTTGGGCTTCACGTCGACCAGGTACACACCGGTGGCGCAGGCCGCGATGGCCGCACCCACCGGCGGCCCGATGATCCAGCCCAGGACCGCACCGCCGCCCAGGATCGCCAGCCAAACCGGCTTGGTCAGCTTGTCGACCGCGGTGTAGGCGTCCGGCCGCTGTATGGCGGCGTGCACGAACGCATACACGGTCGTGGCGAGCACCGCGATCTGCAACGCGAAAAGGACGTAACCCACCAGGCTTCCGAGGTACACGCCCTCAGCCTATGTGGGTTACGTCCCTGACGTCTAACGCTCCCGTCGCTGCGCTCGCCGCGGGAAACTCTCCCGCCGCTTCGCTCGTCCCGGGAAACCTGATTACTTCTGGGTGACCTTCTTGGCCGGAGCGGCCTTCTTGGCCGGAGCCTTGGCAGCGGCCTTGGCCGGGGCGGCCTTGGTCGCAGCAGCCTTGGCCGGGGCGGCCTTCTTGGCGGCCGTCTTGGCCGGCGCAGCCTTCTTGGCAGCCTTGGCCGGGGCCTCTTCCTTCTCGGGCAGCTCGACGCCGACCAGCTTGGCGGCACGCTCACCGACGGCGCGGGTCTGGCTCGCCACGTTGCCCAGGGCGTCCTGGGTCAGCTCGGTGACCTGCTCGGTGTAGTTCTCGACACGGCCACGGACGTCCTCGACGCGCTCGCGAACGGTCTCGATCGACGACTGGGCGCGCAGGCGCTCCAGGGCGGCCTCGCCGCGCTCGACCAGCTTGTTGTAGGTGTTCTGAGCGTTCTCGGCGTAGGTCTCGGCGGCCTTGCGCAGCTCTTCGGTGCTGAACTTCTCGCGCAGCTCATCAACCTGGCCCGGCAGCTCTTCCTGCAGCTTGGTCAGGCGGGCACGGCCCTCTTCGACGCGGGCGTTGGCATCGGTGCGGGCCTCTTCGGCACGCTCACGCAGGCTCGCGACGATCTCGTTGACAGTAGCCAGGGCCAGGTCCGCGGCGCCGACGGCGGCGAACAGGGGGGCCTTCAGGTCTTCGATGGTGGGCTGGCTGGTCTCTTTGTTCTCTGCCATGGTCTTTGTTTCCTTTCTCGGGTACTGCGTTGGTCAGTTCGCTACTTGGTGAGTGTCAGTCGTCGTTGTCTGCTCCTCACTCGCGGCTTCCAATTCAGGCTGATCAGGAAGCGGTTTGGTTTCGGCATCGTTCTGCTGCCGAAATGACGTGTAGATATCGAGCAGCACCTGCTTCTGCCGCTCGGTGATCGAGAGGTCCGCGATGATGGCGTCCCGCACCTCGCCGGCGGCGCTGGGCTCCAGAATTCCGGCCCGGACGTAGAGCACCTCGGCCGAAACCCTGAGCGCCTTGGCGATCTGGTTCAGCACATCGGCCGACGGCTTGCGCAGGCCGCGCTCGATCTGGCTCAGGTAGGGGTTGCTGACGCCCGCCTTCTCGGCGAGTTGGCGGACCGAGACCTGCGCAGCCTCTCGCTGGGCGCGGATGAAACTGCCGATGTCCTGAGCTGCATTCGACACGACGGCGGCGATATCTGCATCCTGCGCCATGTCGTGCCCCTGTCTTCGTCGACCGCATTTGGTTGGCGGTCCGTACCAAAACAACGGTACGAGGGGGTGCTAACTATTGCAAGCGCCAGCTAGCAGGTCAGACGAACAGCTCGGCGACGGAGTAGATGACCAACCCGGCCAGCGATCCAACAACCGTACCGTTGATCCGGATGAACTGCAGGTCACGACCGACATGGAGTTCGATTCGCCGGCTCGCCTCGTCGGCGTCCCAGCGCTCGATGGTTTCCGTGATGATCGCTGTGATCTCCGTCCCATATTGCGCAACAAGGTGTTTTGCACCTCTGACGAGCCAGTTGTCGACCTTGTCCCGAAGGTCGGCGTCGTCGCGCAGGGACTCGCCGATCCGCACCACCGAATCTGCGATCCGGGTGCGCAAAACCGACGATGGATCGTCCACCGACTCGAGGATGATCCGCTTGGCGGTGCTCCACGCCGTCTCCGCCGCGCGAGCGACCTCGTCGCGCGCCATGATCTGTTCCTTGATCCGTTCCGCGCGCGCGATGGTGCCTTCGTCGTTCTGCAGATCGTCGGCGAAGTCGAACAGGAACTTCGTGGCCGACATGCGCAACTCGTGCTCGGGGTTACGCCGCACCTTGTCGGTGAAGTCCATCAACTCCCGGTGGATTCGGTCGCCCACGAGGTGGTCGACCCAGCGCGGCGACCATGTCGGCGAATCCCGCTCGATGACACGCTCGATGGTCTCGCCCGCGTTGAGCGACCACTGGAACGCGCGGTCCGCCAGCAGCTGCAGCAGCGCCTCCTGTCGCCGCTCGGCCAGCATGCTCTCCAACACCCGACCGATCGGCGGACCCCACTGCGGTTCGGCGATCCGCTTGACGATCATCCGGTCCAGCACGTGCTGCACGTCCTCGTCGCGCAGCAGCTCCACCAGCACCCGCAACACCGTCGACGCCTCCGCCGCCACCCGAGCCGCATGCACCGGCTCCGAGAGCCACTTGCCCAACCGGCTGCCCACCTGCGCGTCGCGCAGCTTGGTCTCGACAACGTCCGGCGACATGAAGTTCTCGCGCACGAAGGTGCCGAGGCCTTCACCCAGCTGGTCCTTCTTGCGCGGGATGATCGCGGTATGCGGGATGGGGATGCCCAGCGGATGGCGGAACAACGCCGTCACGGCGAACCAGTCGGCCAGGGCGCCGACCATGCCGGCCTCGGCAGCGGCCCGCACGTAGCCCACCCACGGGCCGGTCCAGCTGTACGCGCCACCACGGGCTTGCAGCCACGTACACACCGCAAACAGCACCGTGGCACCGAGCAGGAAGCTCAGGGCGACCGCTTTCATCCGGCGCAGGTTGCGCCGCCGCTCTTCGTCAGCCGTCCGGTCGGCGCCGGCAAACGACTCCGCGAGACTGACGTGCGGTTCGAGGGGTGCCTCGTGCCTCGGATGAGGTCCAGGTCCCGGACTGGGTCGGTGTGCCACGGTTCCATCATCCTGTATGCGCGCAATGGTTGCCCCGTATTATTAAGCGGACCTAGCGGAATGGACGTACTGCGACCGTGGCACAGCACAACGCACCTTCGTCGGCAAAAGCCGACGGGCGTAAACGACGCTGGCACCAACATAGGGTCGATCGCCGCAACGAGCTGGTCGACGGCACACTCGAAGCCGTCCGACGTCGCGGCAGCAACGTCAGCATGGATGAGATCGCGGCCGAGATCGGCGTGTCGAAGACCGTGCTGTACCGCTACTTCGTCGACAAGAACGACCTGACGACCGCGGTGATGATGCGCTTCGCGCAAACCACGCTGATCCCCAACATGGCGTCCGCGCTGTCGTCGAACCTCGACGGCTTCGAACTCACCCGCGAGATCATCCGGGTATACGTCGACACCGTCGCCGCGGAGCCCGAGATTTATCCGTTCGTCTTCGCCAACAGCTCGGCGAGCAAGAGCAAGGCCATCGCCGACTCGGAGCAGATCATCGCGCGGATGCTCGCGGTCGTCCTGCGCCGCCGGATGGCGCATGCCGGCATGGACACCCGCGGCGTCGACGCGTTTGCGTTCCACACCGTCGGCGGCGTGCAACTGGCCACCCACTCCTGGATGTCGAATCGCCGGATAACCGCGCAGGAGCTCATCGACTACCTGACCATGTTGTCCTGGAGTGCACTGCGCGGCATCGTCGAAGTGGGCGGGTCACTGGCGGAGTTCAACTCGCAGTCACATCCGTCCCCGACCATCCCGGCACATCTGATTCACTGATCGCGTGACCTCCGATCTGCCGTCGTTGTGGACCCACGAACCACACAGGCACCTGGAGTTCAAACCCGGCCTTCGCGTCGGCGATATCAACCCGGACGCCACCCCGGGATTCCGCGGCAGGAAGGCCGACGCCCCGGACCTGCAGACCGAACGCAACGGTCGGTTCGCCGAACTGCAGGAGATGCTGTACGCGAGCAGCCGGTCCGGCGATACCCGTTCGATACTGCTGGTGCTGCAGGGCATGGACACCGCAGGCAAGGGCGGCATCGTCAAACACGTTGTGGGAGCTGGTAATCCGCAAGGGATTCGCTATGCCAGCTTCGGCAAGCCCACCGAGGAAGAGCTGTCGCACCACTTCCTGTGGCGCATCCGCAACGCCCTGCCCCCTGGCGGGCACATCGGCGTATTTGACCGGTCGCACTATGAGGACGTGCTGATCGTGCGGGTGCACGACCTCGTACCCCCGTCGGTGTGGGACGGCCGGTACGACGAGATCAACGCCTTCGAGCGCGAACTCGTCGACGCCGGGACGACGATCATCAAGGTTGCGATGTTCGTGTCGCTGGACCAGCAGAAGAAGCGGCTCGCGGAGCGGCTCGACCGGCCGGACAAGTACTGGAAGTACAACTCGGCGGATATCGACGAGCGGCTGCTGTGGCCCAAGTACCAGGAGGCCTACCAGGCCCTGCTGGACCGCACCTCCACCGAATACGCGCCATGGCACATCGTGCCGTGCAACCGCAAGTGGTACTCCCGCCTGGCCATCACCGAGCTGCTGATCGAAGCCCTCGAACGGCTCCAACTATCCTGGCCTACAGCAGATTTCGACGTCGAGGCGGAGAAGAAGCGACTGGAGTCCGCTTAGCGCCCAAATAACGGTTATTGACGAAATCTGGCGAAATTCCGTCAGCAACCGTCATCTCGGCGCAAAAAAGAGAACTACTTGACCAACGTGAACTGGCCGATGTTGGTGATGCCGCGACGGAAGAAGTCGGCGCAACCGGTCAGATACTTCATGTAGCGGTCGTAGACCTCCTGGCCTTGCAGGGCGATGGCCTCGTCCTTCTTGGCGGCGAGGTTGGCCGCCCACATGTCCAGCGTGCGCGCGTAGTGCGGACGCAGCAGGTGGATGCGCTCCAGGGTGAATCCCGAGCCCGCGGCGAGCTGCTCGATGTCCTCGACCGCCGGCAGCTGACCGCCGGGGAAGATCTCGTCGCCGATGAACTTCATGAACTTCAGGTCGCTGATGGTCAGCTTGATGCCGTTCTCACGGAAGAACTGCTGGGTGTGCGCCAGGATCGTGTGCAGCAGCATGCGGCCGCCGCTCGAAGGCAGGATGTTGTACGCGCGCTCGAAGAAGATCGGGTAGCGCTCCTGCTTGAAGGCCTCGAAAGCCCCGATCGAGACGATGCGGTCGACAGGCTCGTCGAACTCTTCCCAGCCCTGCATCCGGATCTCGATGCTGCGGTTGGTGTCGATCTTGGCCAGCCGCTCGCGGGCGTACTCCGACTGCTCCTTGCTCAGTGTGATGCCGATGACGTTCACGTCGAACTGGGTGATGGCCCGCTCCAACGCGCCGCCCCAGCCACAGCCGATGTCGAGGAGGGTCATGCCCGGCTTCAGGTCCAGCTTGCCCAGCGCCAGGTCGAACTTGGCGTTCTGCGACTCCTCGAGAGTCATGTCTTCGCGCTCGTAGTAACCGCAGGTGTAACCCATGGTCGGGCCGAGCCACAGGGCGAAGAACTCATTCGAGATGTCGTAGATCGACTGCGACTCCTCGTAATGGGGGGTCAAATCAATGTCGGCTTGTGACATATCGGTATCTATCCTTTGCGTTTACGTCCGCTGGAGCGGGCGGCGCGACCGCATACTGCGGCCAGCTGACATACCCGTACGTGCGCGCCCTCACGGGCCCAGCGAAAAACAACCCGCACGCAAGGTTAACGAAAATTACTGTCAGGCTCCAACCGGGCGTCTGTCAGTAGGTGTAGAAGCCCTTACCGGACTTCTTGCCGAGCTGGCCGGCCTCGACCATGCGCAGCAGCAACGGCGGGGCGGCGTACAGCGGTTCCTTGTACTCGTCGTACATGGAGTCGGCGATCAGCTTCATGGTGTCCAGGCCGACCAGGTCAGCAAGCTTCAGCGGGCCCATCGGGTGCGACAACCCCGCGACGACCGCGGTGTCGATGTCCTCGACTGTGGCGAAGCCCGACTCGGCCATCCGGATGGCAGCCAACAGGTAGGGAACCAGCAGGAAGTTGACAACAAAGCCCGAGCGATCCGCCGCGCGCACGACCTTCTTGCCCAGCACCTCGGCGGCGAAGGTCTCGACGCGGGCAGCGGCCTCCGGGGCGGTCGTCACCGAGGAAATGAGCTCGACCAGAGGCAGCACCGGCACCGGGTTGAAGAAGTGCAGACCCAGCACACGGCTCGGGTTCTTGGTCGCCGCGGCGATGCGCATGATCGGGATGGACGACGTGTTCGACGCCAGCACCGCATCGGGGTCGGCGATGATCTCGTCGAGCTGAGAGAAAACCTTCGCCTTGACGTTGACGTCTTCGACGATGGCCTCGATGACGAGCTGACGGTCGGCCATGTCGGCCAGGTCGTTGGTGAAGCTCAGGCGACCCAGCGCGGCGTCCCGGTCGGCCTCGGCCAACTTGCCCTTCTTGACGGCGTTGTCCAGCGACTTGGTGATCCGCTCCCGGCCGGCGGTGGTCAGCGCCTCGGTCGGCTCGAACGCCAGGACCTGCGCGCCGGCCTTGATGCAGACCTCGGCGATACCGCCGCCCATCTGCCCGGCTCCGATGACCCCGACTCGTTCGATTGCGTTGCTCACCGCTGTCCTCTCCTCGTGACTACTGATGAAGATATGCGACAGGCCCCGCCCAGTTTCTGAGCGGGGCCTGCCGTATCTAGCTTTCGCGGCCGTGAGGGCTGTGCACGGAAATCTCTGCCGATGCGTACACAGCACTCACACTCGTGGCCGACTTAGTGGAACTGACCCTCTTCGGTCGAGCCCTTCAGAGCCGCGGTCGAGGTGTTGGGGTCCACGGTGGTGGCGATGCGGTCGAAGTAACCGGCGCCGACCTCACGCTGGTGCTTGGTGGCGGTGTAGCCACGAGCCTCAGCGGCGAACTCGCGCTCCTGCAGGTCGACGTAGGCGGTCATGCCCTCGCGGGCGTAGCCGTAGGCCAGGTCGAACATCGAGTAGTTCAGGGCGTGGAAGCCGGCCAGGGTGATGAACTGGAACGTGAAGCCCATGGCACCCAGTTCCTTCTGGAACTTGGCGATGGTCGAGTCGTCCAGCGCCTGCTTCCAGTTGAACGACGGGCTGCAGTTGTAGGACAGCAGCTGGTCCGGGAACTCAGCCTTGACGGCCTCGGCGAACTTACGGGCGACCTCGAGGTCCGGCACGCCGGTCTCCATCCAGATCATGTCGGCGTACGGGGCGTAAGCCTTGGCACGCGCGATGCAGGGCTCGATGCCCTTCTGGATGTTGTAGAAGCCCTCGGAGGTGCGCTCACCGGTCACGAACGGCTTGTCGCGGTCGTCCACGTCCGAGGTGATCAGGGTGGCGGCCTCGGCGTCGGTACGCGCGATGACGACGGTGGGGGTGTTCGCGACGTCGGCGGCCAGGCGAGCCGAGGTCAGGGTGCGGATGTGCTGCTGGGTCGGGATCAGCACCTTGCCACCGAGGTGGCCACACTTCTTCTCCGAGGCCAGCTGGTCCTCCCAGTGGGTACCGGCGGCACCCGCGGCGATCATGGCCTTCTGCAGTTCGTAGACGTTCAGGGCGCCGCCGAAGCCGGCTTCACCGTCGGCGACGATCGGAACCAGCCAGTTGTCGACGCTCTTGTCACCCTCGACGCGGGCGATCTCGTCGGCGCGCAGCAGGGCGTTGTTGATGCGGCGGACGACGGCCGGCACCGAGTTGGCCGGGTACAGGCTCTGGTCCGGGTAGGTGTGGCCGGAGAGGTTTGCGTCACCGGCGACCTGCCAACCCGACAGGTAGATGGCCTTCAGGCCGGCGCGGACCTGCTGAACGGCCATGTTGCCGGTCAGGGCGCCCAGGGCGTTGATGTAGGAGCCGTCGCCCTTGGTGACGGCTTCCCACAGGATTTCGGCGCCACGACGCGCGAGGGTGTTCTCCTCGACGACGCTGCCCTGCAGCTCCTCAACCTGAGCTGCGGTGTAGTCGCGGGTGATGCCCTTCCAGCGGGGGTTGGTGTCCCAGTCCTGCTGAATCTCAGCGGCGGTACGTGGCTTTCCGACGTTGGACATTGATGCTCCTTCGTGAGGCCGCGTCGCCGTGGGCGCCAAGATTCAAAGTGATTGTTAACGCTTTGGCGACTTCGCTTGTGTGCTGTCAACGACGATGACACAGCACATACCCGCAGGTAAAGCGGTTACAAGTGCCAACTTTCGCCAACACCCATAGCCAAGTTGCGAAGATTGCGAAGTTGCTGAGTAGCTTGACCGGTTCAGAAGCTACTGATTGGTAACAGATATGCGCTGGTCAGTACGCTCGTACTGTTAAATCGGCGCACTCTCCAGCGCGAACAGGCAGGCGACCGCTTTGACCTCGTCACCGACCACATATGTGAGCGTTGTAACACTGCGGTCACACAGCTCCGGACCGAATTTGTCGGTCGATCCGGCCGGGTACTCGTGCGTGATGATCTCCAGCCGCTCCCCCAGGGCCACCGCGGCGTCGTGCTCGATGGTCACCCGCAGCGGCGCCTCGAGCAGTTCGGGCCGGTAGGTCTGCAGGTAGTCCTCGACCACCGACCAGTAGACGGAGTTGTTCATGTGGTCGAAGAGGTCGATGTCGCTGACCCGCACCGGGAAGTCCACGATCCGGAGCGCATCCTCGCGAGCGCCGGCCTTGAGGTAGCCCTTCCAGCGCAACCGGTCGGTGCTCGCGGTCCGCTTCAGTCCGGCCAGGAAGTCATCGGTGATCCGCGAGGGCCCCTGCGTCTCGCGGTTGATGTTGATCCAGAAGGCCTCGGATTCCATCAGCCCGCCCTTGCGGCCGTCGATCCGCACGCGCATTTCACACCACCGGTTCGACGTGCCCGAACACCAGCGCCGTAGCCGCAAGATGTCGCCACCCTCGATGGGACGGATCAGATCCACCATGGTGCGCCGGACGACCCACGCGGGGTGGACGTCTTCGTAGCCCATCTGGCGAAGCTGGTCCTGGCCGATGTCCTGGATGTGCCGGCACGCGCCGTCGAACCGCAGCCGGCCATTCCGATCGACGTCGGCCATCCGCAGCGGCCACCCCGTATCGAACACGTCGGGATGCCCTTCCGGGACCGGCATCATGACCTTGCCCAGGCCCGTCGCAGCTGTGACGCCGGCCTTTTCGGCGGTCTTCTGAGCGGTTTCGGCAGTGCTCATGGCATCCCTTCCACACGGGTCCCCTCGGCCGGATCGCCAAACTCATCCCGCGGGCCCGATACTGCCACAGCGCCGTTTTGCCAATAATGCGAAGGCAGTATTCACATAATTGTTAGGCTGAAGTCCATGGCGAAGACTTTCGTTGGCTCACGGGTGCGTCAGCTCCGCGGCGAACGCGGCTTCAGCCAGGCCGCGCTGGCTCAGATGCTCGACATCTCGCCCAGCTACCTCAACCAGATCGAGCACGACGTCCGGCCCCTGAGCGTGGCCGTGCTGCTTCGCATCACCGAGGTGTTCGGGGTCGACGCGACGTTCTTCGCCTCACAGGACGACACCCGTCTGGTCGCCGAGTTGCGCGAAGCGCTGATGGACCGGGACCTGGGCGTCGACGTCGACATTCCGGAGATCGCCGACCTGGTCAGCACCCACCCGACGATGGCCCGCGCGATGGTCGATCTACACCGTCGCTACCGGTTGTCGACCGCACAGCTGGCCGCGGCCACCGAAGACCGGTTCTCCGACGGCAGCGGCACCGGGGCCATCACCATGCCGCACGAAGAGGTGCGCGACTACTTCTACATGCGGCAGAACTACCTCCACGAACTCGACACCGCGGCGGAGGAGTTCATTCTCCGCATGCACATGCGGCGGTCCGAGCTGTCCCGCGAGCTGGCCGAGCGGCTGAGCCGCGTGCACCACGTGCGCATCGTGCAGCGGCTCGAGCTCGGCGACAACGTGCTGCACCGGTACGACCCCGAGACCCGGACGCTGGAGATCGGCAGCCACCTGTCGTCGGGGCAGTACGTGTTCAAGCTGGCCGCCGAGCTGGCCTACCTGGAATTCGGCGATCTGCTGGAAAGCCTGGTGGCCGAAGGTAATTTCACCAGCGAGGAGTCCGTAAAACTGGCCCGCATGGGGCTGGCCAACTACTTCGCCGCGGCCGCAGTGCTGCCTTATGGCCAATTCCACGCCGTCGCAGAGGAATTCCGCTACGACGTCGAGCGGCTGTCGGCGTACCACTCGGTGAGTTACGAGACCATCGCACACCGGCTGTCGACGCTGCAGCGGCCGTCGATGCGCGGCGTGCCGCTGTCGTTCGTCCGCGTCGACCGGGCCGGGAACATGTCGAAACGCCAGTCCGCCACCGGCTTTCACTTCTCCTCGTCGGGCGGCACCTGTCCCCTCTGGAACGTCTACGAGACATTCGCGAACCCGGGCAAGGTACTGGTGCAGATCGCCCAGATGCCCGACGGGCGCAACTACATGTGGGTGGCGCGCACCGTGGAACGACGGGCCGCGCGCTACGGCCAACCCGGCAAGACTTTCGCCATCGGGCTGGGTTGCGAACTGCGCCATGCCAATCGGCTGGTCTATTCCGAAGGGCTGGACCTGTCCGGCGGGGCCGCGACGCCCATCGGCTCGGGCTGCCGGGTGTGCGAGCGGGACAACTGTCCGCAGCGCGCGTTCCCCGCGCTGGGCCGGGAACTGGACCTCGATGAACACCGCAGCACCGTGACGCCGTACGTGGTCAAGCGGGCGAATCAGTGACCCGGGGGCGGCGCGGGCAAAGCCTGGTCTAACCCTGCACCGTGGGGCGAATGGTGATGTCACCGATCTCGACGTCGTGCGGTTGTTCGACAGCAAAGACGACGGCGCGCCCGATGGCAGCCGGCGGGATACCGAAGTCGTCCATGTCGCGGCGGATCTGCGCCCGGATGGCTGGGTCCTCGATCGAGCTGTCGAGTTCGGTTCGGACAAACCCCGGCGATATCGACGTGGTCCGCACCGCACCGTTCCTCGACTCTTGGCGCAGGCCTTCCATGAGGGTGCGCACGGCGTTCTTGGTGGCCGCGTAGACCGCCATGTTGGGCACGATCTTGAGTCCCGCGGTTGACACGGTGGTTACGAAGTGACCCTGGCCCTGTCGCTGAAACACCGGAAGCGCCGCAGCGATGCCATGGAGCACGCCCCGAAGATTCACGTCGATCATCGCCGACCATCCGCCAACGTCGAGATCGGAGACTGGTCCGATCTTGCTGATGCCGGCGTTACTCACCAACACGTCGAGCCGGCCGAACTCATCCACGGCACTGGCGACGAGCCGCTCCAGGTCGCCGTGGCGGGCAACGTCGGTCGCACACGCGAGAACCCGCCCACCGCGTGCGCGGATCTTGTCGGCAAGTTCGTCGAGTCGCTCTCTTCGCCGAGCAGCGAGAACTACCACGGCACCGCGTTCCGCGAGCAGGAGTGCGGTCGCCTCACCGATGCCGCTGCTAGCTCCGGTGATGGCTATGACTTTGCCGTCGACCCCAGACATCTTCGACACCTGATCTCTCTCGATCTCGCTCGCGCCGGGTTCGGAACGCTCGTCCAGGCGAACCTAGCCCATCTCACCGAAGCCGCGCGCACGAAGCTTGGCTGCGGCCCGCGGCCGTCACGCAGTTGGACTCTCTGACGCCTCGCCGGGCAACCGCTCGATCGCCGGCGCAGATGCGCCCGGATGCGCGAAGAACGTGGCGTAGAAGCCGTAGGCCAACGTGGCGAACGCGCCAATGATGAGCAGTCCGAACATGATTGGATACTGCGCCATCCACCCGGACAGATAGCGAACACACAGCATCAGGCCGACGATGATGGCCGCGCCACCGGCAATCAGCCGCAGTCGGGCCTGGACACCAGGCCGAACCGGTTCCCGCAGAGCCGATTCCACCGTCAGGCACAACGCCGCACCGACCACCAGGTCGACGCCATAGTGGAAGCCGAAGCCCAGGGTCGCGGCCAGGGTGCCCACCAGCCAGCAGGTGCCGCCGATACGTAGCCACCGCGGACCCGAGCGGGAATGGATGAACACGGCCAGCGCCCATGCCGTATGCAGCGACGGCATGCAGTTACGCGGCGTCGACGTGTCGAACGCGATGGGCATCGCCGACCCGTCGACCGGCGGCAGCAGCGCCGGCCAGAAGTCGCCGACCTGAAATCCGCCACCGGCCGGGCCGAACGCATAGGTGGGCCCCACCAACGGGAACATCAGATAGATCAACGGACCGATCAGACCGAGCACCAAGAAGGTCCGGACGACGAAGTGCCGCGGCCACCGTCCACCCGTCGTCACGTTCCGCAGCTGATAGATGGCCACCACGGTCGCGGCGGCGGAGAGTTCGAGATACACCCAGTGCAGTACGAAGTAGAGCACCGAGTGGTGCTGGACCAACTGGGCCATCACCCATGACGGCTGCCCCAGCGCGACGTCGGCCCGCGCCGCGAATTCATCGAGCACCGTGGGCCGCGTCAACGACGTGATCGTCAGCCAGGCGTCACCGGCTTTGGTGGCCAGAACGAGCAGCAGACCGGTGGCAACGCCCTTGAGCGCAGTGTCGCGCTGCGGGTCGGTCCACCGCAGCGCGGCAAATACGCCCAGCCCGGTGAGAACGACCAGCGCACCGCTGCCCATCGCTGAATGCAGGCCGAGAAAATCCCGCCCAGCGACGAAGGCCACGTCGAGCCCCAGCGCAGTGGCCGCGGCCGGCAGCCGGTACTGCCGCGGCACCGCGATCAACGCCACCACCAGCGCCGCCCAGGGGACTGTGAATCCCGCCGGCTTTCCGACGTAATCGCCGATCAAGCGCTCAAGCGGACCCCGGAATCCACACAGCATCGCCGTGATCTGCAGCGCGCACATGAACGTCGCGACCAGCGCAATGCCGATCGCGACCTTCGTCCGGGTCGGTACACCCTCCTTAAGAAAGGGTGAATGTTCCGTGAACACGTCATAGACGATAGGTCGTCGGGCGCCGCTACCAGCAATTTGCGACCAATTCGCGACTCACCGTTTCCACACCATGGCTCGACCCTATGACGCCCTCGCCTGTGCCAGACTCGGGAATTGTGAACACCATCGAGCCGGCCCGTATCGAACCCGGCGGCTTCCGTGAACTCGGCCCGCTCAACTGGGTCATCGCCAAGATCGGCGCCAAGACCATCCGGGCGCCGCGGTTCACCCTCTTCAATGTCCTCGGCCAGCATCATCTGCTGTTCCTGACGTTCCTGCCCTACTCCGGAATGCTGCTGGGCCGCAGCAAGCTCGGGCTCAAGGATGCCGAGCTGGTCATCCTGCGCGTCGGGCATCTGCGCGGCAGCGAGTACGAGCTGCAGCAGCACCGTCGCCTCGCCCGCAGCCGCGGCGTCGATGCCGAGACACAGGCCCGGATTTTCGAAGGCCCGGACGCCGAGGGCCTCACCGACCGGCAGCGCGTCCTGATCACCGCAACGGACGAGTTCGTCATCACGCGCTCGGTGTCCGACCAGACGTGGAAGTCGCTGGCGTCCTACCTCGATCGCAAACAGCTCATCGAATTCTGTCTGCTGGCAGCGCAATACGACGGTCTGGCGGCGACCATCGCCACGCTGCGCGTCCCGTTGGATTTCCCGGACTGAGCGCTCGAACATGAGCTTGTGTGCGAAATTCCATGAGAACTCGGCACACAAGCTCAGTCTCGGCGACTAGAGGTACGTCACCCCGAGGACGGCGAGCGTCATCAGCACCGGCGCGACGGGCAGGCACCACAGGAACGCGGACTTCGCAAAAGCCTTGCGCTCCTGAAACTCTCGAGCGAAGAACACGGTCACCCCGGCCACTACGAAGACCACGCCGGACATCACCAGCACCCAGAAACTGATCCTGGTGGTGTCCATCGCAAGCGAGATGGCCAACAGCCACAACATGTGGCCGACGACCAAACCGCCTATCGCGGCAACAACATTGGCGCGCAAAACCGACCTAGAAGTTGATCATGTGGCCGGCCAGGCCGTGGATGGCCTCCTGCAGCGCCTCCGACAACGTCGGGTGCGTGTGCACGTTGCGGGCCAGCTCGTTGACGGTCAGATCCCACTTCTGGGCCAGCGTCAGCTCGGGCAGCAGCTCGGACACGTCGGGTCCGATGAGGTGGCCACCGATCAGCTCGCCGTACTTGGCGTCGGCGATCAGCTTCACGAAGCCGGTCGGGTCGGCCAGGCCGTGCGCCTTGCCGTTGGCGGTGAACGGGAACTTGGCGACTTTAACCTCGTAGCCCTCGGCCTTGGCCTGCTCCTCGGTGAGCCCGAAGCTCGCCACCTGCGGCTGGCAGAACGTGGCGCGCGGCATCATCCGGTAGTCGCCGAACGCCATGGTCTCGGCACCGGCGATGGTCTCGGCGGCCACCACGCCCATCGCCTCGGCCACGTGCGCCAGCATCAACTTGGCGGTCACATCACCGATCGCGTAGATGTGCGGCACGTTGGTACGCATGTAGTCGTCGATCGCGATGGCGCCGCGCTCGGTGAGCGCCACACCCGTCGTCTCGAGGCCGAAGCCGTCGACATTGGGCCCGAAACCGATGGCCTGCAACACCTTCTCGGCCTTGAGTTCGTCGGTCTTGCCGTCCTTGCTCACCACGACGGTCACGTCTGACCCATTGTCGGTGATGGACTCGACCTTGGTGCCGGTGAGGATCTTGACGCCCAGCTTCTTGTACTGCTTCTCGATCTCCTTGGAGACCTCGGCGTCCTCGTTGGGCAGCGCGCGCGGCAGGAACTCGACGATGGTCACGTCGACGCCGTAGTTCTTCAGGACGTACGCGAACTCCATGCCGATGGCGCCCGCGCCGGCGATGATGATCGAGGCCGGCAGCTCCCGCGTCATGATCTGCTTCTCGTAGGTGACGACGTTCTCGCTCAGCGAGGTGCCGGGCACCAGCCGGACCGACGACCCGGTCGCGATGATCGCGCTGTCGAAGGTCAGCTCCTCGGTGCCACCTTCGTTGAGCTTGACCGACATCGACTTGGGCCCGGTGAAGGTGCCGTAGCCGTGCACCTCGGTGATCTTGTTCTTCTTCATCAGGAAGTGCACGCCCGCGACGCGGCCCTCGGCGACCTTGCGGCTGCGGTCGAACGCCGCGCCGAAGTCGAAGCTGGCCTCGCCACTGATGCCGAAGGTCTTGGCTTCCTTGGTGAAGATGTGCGCCAGCTCCGCATTGCGCAGCAGGGCCTTGGATGGGATGCATCCCACGTTGAGACAGACGCCGCCCCAATACTTCGGTTCGACGATGGCGGTGGTCAGCCCCAGCTGGGCTGCGCGAATGGCGGCGACATATCCGCCGGGACCGGCTCCGAGAACGACGACGTCATAGTGAGTCACATGCACACCTTATAGGCGCGGCGACGAGGAGGGTCGGGAGACCGATTCAACCGCGCGAAACGTGGGTATATCGCGGGGACCTATCGCCGGAAAGGGTCGATGCCCCATGTCAAATTCCTTGATGCCGCACTTCAGCGACGTGCAGGCGCACTACGACCTGTCTGACGAGTTCTTCCGGCTGTTCCTCGATCCGACCCAGACCTACAGCTGCGCCTACTTCGTGCGCGACGATATGACGCTGCAGGAAGCACAGCTGGCGAAGATCGATCTGGCGCTCAGCAAGCTCGGCCTCCTGCCGGGCATGAAATTGCTGGACATCGGCTGTGGATGGGGCTCGACCATGCTGCGCGCCATCGAACGCTACGACGTCGACGTGATCGGCCTGACGCTGTCGATGAACCAGGCGGCCCATGTCCAGCGCACCTTCGATCGGTTGGACTCGACCCGCAGCCGCGAGGTCCGGTTGCAGGGCTGGGAGCAGTTCGACGAACCGGTCGACCGGATCGTCTCGATCGGTGCTTTCGAGCATTTCGGGCCCGATCGCTATCCGGAATTCTTCCGGCGGACGTATGCGGCCATGCCGCCCGACGGCGTGATGCTGCTGCACACCATCTGTGGTTTCGACTTCCGGGACGCCAAGGAACTTGGGATACCGCTGACCTTCGAATTCGCCCGGTTCGTGAAGTTTTTGATGACGGACATCTTCCCGGGCGGCCGGCTGCCGATCATCCCCGTGGTGGAGGAGCTCGCGACCGATGCCGGATACACCGTCAGCCGGAAACACTCGTTGCAGCCGCATTACGCCACGACCCTCGACATCTGGGCGGAGAACTTGGCGGAGCACCGGGACGAGGCCATCAAAATCCAGTCGCAAGAGGTCTATGACCGCTACCAGAAGTATCTGACCGGGTGCGCGGAACTGTTCCGCAACAAGCAGGCCGACGTCGTCCAGTTCACCTTGGAGAAGTAGTTCACCATGACCGAAACCACCTCCACCACAGCGCAATTGCAGCCGCACTTCGAAGACATCCAGGCCCACTACGACATCTCCGACGACTTCTTCGGGCTGTTCCAGGACCCCAGCCGTACCTACAGCTGCGCCTACTTCGAACCGCCCGGCCTCAGCCTCGAAGACGCCCAGGTGGCGAAGATCGACCTGAACCTCGACAAGCTGAACCTGGAACCGGGGATGACACTGCTGGACATCGGCTGCGGCTGGGGTGCGACCATGCGCCGCGCCGTCGAGCGGTACGACGTCAACGTCATCGGCCTCACCCTGTCCAAGAATCAGTTCGCGTACACCGAGCGGCTGCTGGACGACGTCGACAGTGCGCGGACGCGCGAACTGCAGCTCCACGGCTGGGAGCAGTTCCACCGGCCGGTGGACCGCATCGTGTCCATCGAGGCCTTCGAGCACTTCGGCTTCGACCGGTATGACGACTTCTTCAAGAACTGCTTCGACATCCTGCCCGCCGGCGGCCGGATGGTGATCCAGAGCAGCACCGGATACCACCCGTACGACCTGAACCGGCGCGGCAAGGCCCTGACCTTCGAGACCGCCCGCTTCATCAAGTTCATGGTCACGGAGATCTTTCCGGGCGGACGGATCCCGACTGCCGACATGATGGTCGAGCACGGCAGGAAAGCGGGATTCGAGGTGCCGGAATGCCTATCGCTGCGCCCGCACTACATCCAGACTCTCGGCATCTGGGCCGACGCGTTGGAAGCGCATCGCGAGCAGGCCCTCGCCATCACCTCGGGCGAGGTCTACCAGCGCCACATGCGGTACCTGCGTGGGTGCCAGCACTATTTCACCGATGAGATGCTCGACGTCAATCTGGTGACCTACGTCAAGCCCGAGGCCTGACCCCACTCGGCACCGGACACGCCTCTTCGACGTGGTCGACGACGAGCGTGCCGCCGCTCACCGGTCGCGCACCCTGCGCGTACTGCGCGCCGGTGACGGGCGGCTGCGCGCCCAGTTCGGCGTTCTCCGCTTCGGTGAACACCCGGCCGCGCGACAGGAACCGCTTGCCTTCGGGCGCCTCCAGGCTGAACCCGCTGCCCCGCCCCTCGACGACGTCGATGATCAGCTGCGTGTGCTGCCAGGCCTCGAACTGTGGCCCGGAGATCCACACCGGGACGCCGTCGGGGCCGACGTCGAGCACCGCCAGCAGGACGTCCCGATCCCCGACGATGAAGTCGCCGTCGGGGTAACACATCGGCGACGACCCGTCGCAGCACCCGCCGGACTGGTGAAACATCAAGGGCCCGTGCTGGTCCTGCAGCGCGCGCAACAGATCGGCGGCTTCGGCGGTGATCAGCGCCCGAGATGGCATACGGCCACCCTACGCCGGAGGGTAAGAATGACCACGTGAGTTCTGAATCCCCAGTTGATCCTGTCGCTGCGCTCGCCCAGGCCGCCGAAGATCCCTACCTGTGGCTGGAGGACGTCACTGGTGACGACGCCCTCGCGTGGGTGCGCGAGCACAACGAGCCGACGATCGCCGAGTTCGGCGGCGAGCGCTTCGAGCAGATGCGCACCGACGCCCTCGAAGTGATGGACACCGACGCCCGCATCCCCTACGTCCGGCGGCGCGGCGAGTTCCTCTACAACTACTGGCGCGACGCGGAGAACCCCCGCGGGCTGTGGCGGCGCACCACGCTGGACAGCTACCGCACCGACGCCCCCGAGTGGGACGTGCTGATCGATCTGGACAAGCTCGCGGCCGACGAGGACGCGAACTGGGTCTGGGCCGGTGCCGACGTCATCGAGCCCGGGCTGAACCTGGCATTGATCGCGCTCTCACGCGGCGGCGCCGACGCCACCGTGGTGCGCGAGTTCGACATGGAGACACGGCTGTTCGTCGACGACGGCTTCAGCCTGCCGGAGGCCAAGTCCAGCGTCTCGTGGGAGACGCCCGACACGGTGTTGGTCGGCACCGATTTCGGGCCTGGCGCCATGACCGAGTCGGGGTATCCCCGGATCGTCAAGCGGTGGCACCGTGGGCAGCCACTGTCGGAGGCCGTGACGATCTTCGAAGGCACCGCCTCGGACGTCAGCGTCGGCGCGGGTTACGACAGCACACCGGGTTTCGAGCGGTTGATGGTGTCGCGGTCCACCGATTTCTTCAACCGCGAACGCTACGAGGTCCGCGGCGACGAGCTGATCCGCATCGACGTACCCACCGATGCCGCGATCTCCATCCACCGGGAATGGCTGCTGATCCGGCCCCGAGCCGAGTGGACCGTCGGTGAGACGACATACGCGGCGGGGACGCTGCTCGCCTCGCGCTACGACGACTACCTCGCCGGAAACCGGGATCTGAGCGTGGTTTTCGAGCCCGACGACCACAGCAGCATGCAGAATTTCGCGTGGACCCGCGACCGGCTGCTGCTGCAGACCTTGGTCGACGTCATCGGCCACATCGAACTGGTCACCCCCGGCACGTGGGAGCGCGAGGACATCCCCGGCGTCCCCGAGAACGCCACCACGGTCATCGTCGACGTCGACGAGTACGGCGACGAAATCTTCCTCGACTCAAGCGGATTCGACAGCCCGTCGCGCCTGCTCTGGGGGCATGCCGGCGGCGCGGTGGCCGAGATCAAGCGGGCGCCGGGCTTTTTCGACGCTTCCGAGGTCGAGGTGTCGCAGCACTTCGCTACCTCCGCCGACGGCACCCGCATCCCGTATTTCGTTGTGGGACAACGCGGTGTCACAGAGCCCAGGAAGACACTGCTGAGCGGGTACGGCGGCTTCGAGTCATCGATGCTGCCCGGCTACGCCGGAGTGCTCGGCCGGTTGTGGCTGACCCAGGGCGGCACCTACGTCGAGGCCAATATCCGCGGCGGCGGTGAATACGGCCCCCGCTGGCACACGCAGGCGATACGCGAGGGCCGCCACCTGGTCTACGAGGACTTCGCCGCCGTCGCGGCTGATCTGGTGCGGCGCGGCATCACGACTGTCGACCAGCTGGCCGCCGAGGGTGGCAGCAACGGCGGGTTGCTGATGGGCGTGATGCTCACGCGGTATCCGGAATTGTTCGGCGCCCTGGTGTGCAGCGTGCCGCTGCTGGACATGAAGCGGTATCACCTGTTGCTCGCCGGTGCCTCGTGGATGGCCGAGTACGGCGACCCCGACAACCCCGACGACTGGGAGTTCATCTCGAAGTACTCGCCATACCAGAACATTTCGGCCGATCGGAAGTACCCGGCGCTGCTGATGACCACCTCGACGCGCGACGACCGGGTACACCCCGGCCACGCGCGGAAGATGACGGCAGCGCTCAAGGCCGTCGGCCACCGCGTCAGCTACTACGAGAACATCGAAGGCGGACACGGTGGAGCCGCGGACAATTCGCAGGCCGCGTTCAAGGCCGCGCTGGTGTACTCGTTCCT
The DNA here is from genome assembly GCF_058790275.1 of Mycobacterium sp. FW102-FHT13B02. Classification (NCBI taxonomy): domain Bacteria; kingdom Bacillati; phylum Actinomycetota; class Actinomycetes; order Mycobacteriales; family Mycobacteriaceae; genus Mycobacterium; species Mycobacterium sp. FW102-FHT13B02. The sequence goes on along the minus strand of NZ_JBYTCM010000008.1, from coordinate 124 downwards.
GGAGCAAACCGTCGGCCGCTCGTGATTTGTGCACGATTTTCCGCGCCGGGTGGCTGTTGCGTTTTGTGTTGCGTGGTTGATGCACTCGGGTTTTGAGTGGGGTCGCGGCGTGTCATCTTCGGTT
>NZ_JBYTCM010000007.1:164155-294348 GCF_058790275.1 Mycobacterium sp. FW102-FHT13B02 | reverse complement strand
CGATGAAGTCCTCCCCGACCCGCACTGTGATCGGACCGGAACCACCCTCCTTGTCCACCGTTGGGAACAGGAGCATCCGTGCGCCGGGGCCGGCCTGGTCGGGACGTACCTTGGCGAACTTGGCGAGGTGGGACGGGTTGACGCAGGAGCCGACGACGCTACCCATCCTCGATTCGTCAGTCGCGATGATGTGACGCCACCGGGGCAATTCGACGTCAGCGCTGCGCACCGTCATCGCCTCTCCGGTACTGAACCGGAATGTCACCACCAGTCGGCGACGAGCACGGTCTTCTGTCACGTCCACATAGACATCGCGGATGCGCTCGTCTCTCTTGGCTGTCTTGGCCATCTTGACCAAGGATTTGGCGTCCGCGCCGGCGAGCATCATGGCGAACTTCTCCCCGTCATAGTCGACTCTCGATGCTCCCACCGTGAAGCGGTCAGTAGCCACCGCCAGCAGCTGCCCGTCCCCAAACTCCATCCGCACGGCTTCGAGCATGGGCAGCCGCTCCGCTGGGGCAGTGGTGAACAGCAGCGCATCCGACAGCGCCGTGTGCAATGCCTTGGCCTTGAGTACATTCTGCGGAGCCAGGGCCTCGTCTCCCGGCTCGGCGGCTCCGGTTGGTTCCACTACTGCAGTCATGCCATATACCTCTCTCTTACACAGGCCCGCCCGGATGGCGTTGCCCTACAAACGGCGATGCTATCGAGCGCCCACGACATGCCAGCGCTAAACCTGAGCCCCGAGGGGTTCGCTCACCCAATCTCCCACCGGGGCCTATCCCACTCGGCTCAGCTCCGCAATGCCCAGCGCAGTAGCGAAATCCAGTTCGGAATAGCCCTGCGGGACACGGCCCGACACGGTCACCCGGCACCGGGCCCAGGACCCCACCACTGACGTCTCCCCGTGGTAGTCCCCGCCGCCCCTGCCGTTTCCCTCGCACGTCAGGATCGGTAGTGGATGCAGCTGCGCATCGAAATCCTCATATGGACGCGGGGCCAGTGCGGTGTCCACGTAGCAGCCCGCATCCAGGTTGATCACATACCGGCAGTCCTCATCCTCTGCCAGCGGGATATCCAGGACCTTGCACTTGTCGGTGATCTCGGTCAGCGTCGGCTCATACCCTGGGTACAGCGGCTCCAGGCCGGCGCGGATAGCCACACAGCGCCCATAGCCGTCTTCCTCGCCCGAACCCGTCAGCTGGTACAGATTCTCGCCGCAGCTCTCCGGATCGGCGTAGTCACCGGCCCAGACCAGTCGCATGCCGCCATCCATCCGCAGAAACGTCTCAACAGCTCGCACCAGCTCATTGCCGACATAGGAATGCTCCATCAGCTTGAGCCCATTGCCGTAGATGTGCGCCAGAAACCACCACATGACTGTCGGGTTCTCCCGCTGGTCAATCACAACCGGCGCGTAGTACTGCCCCATGTCAACACCTCGTTTGACTCTCAGGCCCACCCTGCTGGCGTGCCCTCACAACAGCCATACTACCCGCACCAACTGACACAACACGCCGAAACCTGTTGCTGCCCTGACTAATTGATCTAAATCCTCCCCGCCTCCGCGAGGGGCGGGGAGGATTAGCCCCGAGCGCCGGCACTCAGGGCTAATCCGGTTCCTGTCAGACCGACACGGCACTGGTTGCCGAGACGATCATCTGCCGCAGCTTCTGCGGTTCGATCCCCAGCGACATTGCGCAGTCGAGCATGCCCGCCATCTTGTGATCGTGAACCTCGTCCAGCGCTTCACCGATGGCAATGCCCGCCAGCACACCATCGCCGCGAATCCACGCGCTGACTGCCAAGAGCACCAGCGCATCGGCGCGCTGCGGCGACGGCAACGACCGCGCCAGCACCATCCACAACGCCTCGACCACCGGCGCCGCGTTGGTCACGGCCAGCCCATACAGGCCATCGCGTACAACGCCGTCACCGAGCGCCGCGCCGAGTTCAGCCAGCACCGCATCGGCGACCTGCTCACCTCCGGCGAGCTGGTGCGCCACCTCCAGAGCCGTCGATACGGCCCGCTCACGCTCCACCACAGCAGCGGACGCGATCAACGGGGCCAGTACCCCAGCACGCTGCGGATCAGGCTTCACGAGCGCGACCAGTTCGCTGCGGCTGCCGGTCACGCGCCGCCCCTCGGCAATGGCCGCCATAGCCAGATCAGTCGTCGTCGGATCATCGAGCACCCCCGACTGCCCGCTGCCGTCAATGGTGAACCACCGTCCGCCAGTGCTCAGCACGTCAACCACCGCGACACCACGAACCCCGATCCCCTGCGCATCGAACGCCGCCGCCACATGTGCCGCCGTTTCCTCGTAGCCGCCCACCGACTCCGGTGAGGCAGCAGCATCGACAAACACCAGCGTCACATCGCTGGTGTGGGACCTATCGAAATAGGTGTTTAAAACCCTAAGGGACGCCTCATGCTAGACGGCGAACGGGCGGTGGCGGTATTTGGGCTCTCGTCGGCGCGGTGATTGTGATGCTGGCGTGGTCGGTGTGAGGGGTGAGTTGTGTGTGACTGGCCTGTGGGTAGATCTATCCCCTGTGGGTTGTTCAGGCGGTTTTTCGCTGCTGCTGTTTTTGATTCAGGTATGCGGCGATTGCGTTGCGGCCCAGGGCAAATCCGATCATCACGCCGTGCTGTCGGGTGGCGGAGTGTGCGGTCATGCGGCCGCCGTAGAGGGTGCGGTCGAGGGTGTTGTTAAGTGATTCGGAGTCTTCGCGCCAGCCGTAGCAACGGTCGTAGAGGCTGGTGCCCTCTTCGGTTTTGGTGAACTGGCGCAGGTGCTCGGCGCGCTTGTAGCCCTTTTTGTCGTCGTCTTCGGTGTTGTCGATGCGTACTTTGGTGACGGTGCCGCAGAGGGGCGCGAATTCGATGTACCAGCGGTAGGTGCCTCTGGGAGTGTGGCGGTCGAAGACCCGGGTCACGGGCAACGGATGGAGATGGGTTTCACCGGTGTCCAGGATGGTGCGCTCGTGCAGTCTGCCCTTGTCGGTCCAGAGTTCGTGGTCGTCTCCGCAGCCGCATTTGATGGTGGCGAACGCAGTGGGCACAGCGGTGCCGGCGTGTGTGGGAACCAGGGCGATCATGCCGCGTTTCATCACGTGGTCGATATGGGTGCCGCGGAAGGCGCCGTCGTAGCAGATGCCGTCGATGCGTAGGTCGGGGCGGGCGGTGAGGCGGTCGAGCATTTTCAGGGCGATGCCGGCCTCACCTTTGTAGCCTTTGCCTGGCGGAACGGGCATGGTGTCCAGGACGACCCGCAGATTGCGGGTGGCGTCCGGGCGTGTGCTCATGATCGCGAATTTGGTGCCGTAGCTCCATGCTTTGGAGTCCTCGCCGCGTTCCACTTCAAAGCTGGCGTGGACGGTGGCCCTGCCCTTGGCTTTCTTCTTCTCGGTCGTGGATGGACGTTCGGGTGCCGCCAGGACGGTGCCGTCGCAGGTGACGAACTGCCCGCGGCTCGGCTTGGTGCGTGAGACGCGTTTATCTGGCCTGAGACAGCCGAGTTGGTGGGCCAGCGTGGCGGCGGCGTCGATCATTCCCTGGTGCAGCGCGTCGACGTGGGTGTCGAGACGCTCCTGCGCGTACACGTGGTGGTGCCGTCGTGGTGGTTTGGCGCGGGCGGTCTTGCCGAATTTGGCGGCCTGGTCGCGGAACATCTGCCAGTACTCGGAATTGCCCATGACCCGGCTGGCCATGTTGGCGCTACCGAAAACTCCCTGCAGCGCTCGGTGTATCACCGAGACCCAGGCTGGATAGTGCGCAGGCCGCCCGGGGCTGTTGGCAGGGCGATCGGGGATCAGATCGGCGATCTTGTACAACGCCGGGTAGGACGCGATGGCCTGGACCCGTTCGATTTCCAGCAGTGTGTGGTCGAACGGGGTGGGGATCGCCTCGCGCTCGTGCTGATTGATGCGGTGGGCACCGTAGGCGTTGGCGCGCGTACGGCGCGACGAACGGTGCTGGGCAGTCATGGGACGATCAGTCGTCCTGGCGCCACTGGTAGCCGATGAGGGTCGCGGTGCCATCGAGGGAGCCGGATCCGATGAGTTGGGCTGCAGCTTCGACACGTCCGGTGTCCTCGAACACGCAGCGCGCGGCGTAGGCGGTCAGCGAGGACGGCTTGATGCCGGCGGTGCCGGTCAGTCCGGCGCGGGTCAGCACATCGCGGACGGTGACGCACACCCTGGCTTGGCGCTGGGCGTCGGACCCATCGGAGCCGGTGCACACGATGGTGTCGGGGCCGAGACCACGGTCGGTCAGATAATCGATGCGTTCGTCGATCACCCGGCGGGCCCAGGTATCCAGGGGCAGGCGGCGGGCACGGTGCTTGCTGGAGCCATGTGCTCGGACGCTATGACCGGTGGTGTCGACGTCGGCGATACGGATGAAGCCGAGCTCGCTGGTGTGCGCGCCGGCCAGCAGGATCGCGATGGTGGCGGCGTGCCGGGTGGGTGTGGCGTGCTCGGAGAACAGCCGCACCAGCGCCGCTTCGTCGTCGCGCAAAGGCCGCAAGGTGGTCGCTTCGCGGTCGGGCACGGCGATGTCGGTGGTGGGGTCGTCCAGTGTCAGGCCGAGCTGGCGGGCGGTGCGGAAGAACGCGCGCAGGGCCGCGCGGCGGTTGTGCATGGTCGCCACCGCGGCCGTACCGACCGTGCCGTGGCGGGTACGGCCTTTGGCGGCAACGAATTTGGTGACCAGATCCTCGTCGGCTCCGGCGAGGGTGGTGATGTCGTAGGCCGCGGCGAACCTGGTGAATCGGCGTGCGAGCAAGGCGAATTTGTCCAGCGTCTGCTCGGACATGGTGCCGTCAACGGTCCACGCCGCGACCACGGTGTCCACGGCGGTGACCAGACTGCCCTCAGCCATGGCCGGCCCCCACGGCAGCGGCAAAGCTAATTGCGCACTCATGACAGGTGTCCAACGGGTGAATAGGTAAGGTCACCGCGGCACCCTCGCACGTGGTGCATATATGCACCAAGCCCACGCTGGCCAGGGTGATCGACGGCACACAGGCCGACCGGGGGTGCGAGCGCTATCGTCGGCTCATGTCGCGCGGCCATGGCGATCAACCGCCTGTTACGTATCTGGCTGCGGGCGTGTGGCCTGACGGGAAACTGATCGCCGACGCGCCGCCGTCGGCTGCCGCGGCTCAACACCTGGCGAGGACTCTGCGCGTGGTGATGGCAGAAACACGGACCGGTCAGCGAGCCCTGGCGTCGGCCACCGGCGTGGCCCACACCACGATCGGGCGGATCCTGGCCGGCGCGGTGCTGTGTGACATCGGCACCCTGGCCAAGCTTGAGCACGCTCTGGGGCGACCGCTGTGGCGACCGCCGGCAGATAACGAGGACTCCGCCCGATTTGGTGACACATGACACGTGTGGCACGATACAAATCGTGAAAGCGTTTGCGGGTGAAGCGGCGCGGCGTGTTGCGCTTGACTCGTGTTACATGTGGCAGAACAATAAGGAACTAGCAGGCGCGCAACTCCGTCGCAGAGGTAAGGCAGGTGCGGTGATGGCCAAGACCAGCAAATCGTTGATGGACCTGATCGAAATCGCGGTCAAGCGCAATGGTGGAGCGTCCGGCAGGCGCTTGGCGGAGGTTGCGCAGCAGGCTGGCCACGATATTTCTCACGCCACCCTCAACCGCTTGCGGCAGGGCACCTACGCGTCCCGGCCCACCGACGCCTCCATCCGGGCTATTGCCTATCTCGCCCAAGTGCCCGAGGCAACAGCTTTCGCGGCGGTGGGCGTACGTCCACCGGCAGCCGAGCGCTATGAATTGCCCGCCGAAGCGCAGCGCATGGACACCCGTCAGCGCCGTGCCCTCGACGAATTGCTACGCGCGTTCGTCGCCTCACAGGCTCCCGCGGCCGCACCTGGCTTCGGCGCATTGCTGGCGGCGCGGGACCAGTTGGAGGCGGCACTGGCTGATAGCGGTTTGGCCGACCAGCCGTTAGCGTTGGCGGCCCGTGCGGTGATTGCCGCGATCGATGAAACCACTGTGGCGCAGTTCAATACAGCTGGCGACGGCGTGATCCATAGCGATGTGCCGCCGGCTGACGGTGCGGCATCGGTGGTGTGCACCGTCGGCTGAATCCGGGGAGGGCTCCGTGGGGTGCGGGGCCGACACACGACGGGGGTGGGCGGTGTTACCAGAGTTGGGGCCAGACGGAATGTTGCCGCCGGGGCGTTACCGGGCGACCACAGGCGAGTTGCATGCGCGGTTCGTGGCTGGTCGGGGCGAGTGCCGCGCCGAATTGTGGCGGGACTGGATGGCGGCGACCAAGGTATTGGAGCGCCTGGTTCCGGTGAACGCTGTCTGGCTGCACGGCCCGTTCGTCTCTGATGAGCCCGCGCCGGAATGGGTGCAGTGTGTCTACTGGGCTGAAGACATCGAAGTGAACAGCGCCGGTGTGCACCCGCCGGTGGCCAAAGCGTTGAGCGCTTTCGCCCTGCCGGGCAAAGTGCACGAAGCCTTGGGGGTGAAGGTCGATACCCGGCTGCTGCACTGGCACTGTCAGCCCGACATGCGCTACCGAGACGAGTACTACTCCACCTACACAATGTTTCGTGGCGAGATGGATGATCAGGTGCAGCGCCTGCCCTCCGGTGCGCGCGGCTCCGAACCGGTCCGTGAAGACGCGTTCCCGCGGCGCGGCTATGTGGAGGTGATCATTCGTGACTTCACCTGACGAGGAGCTCGACCGCCTACAGGAGGCACTGTTAGCCGCGACGGCGGATCCAGAATTCGGCGCGACGTTGCCGGAGTGGACCACCGCGGAGGACCTGTCCCGGATCGGGATCGAGTCCATGCGCGATCGTGATCCGATCGGTCGAACCCTGGGCTCGGTAGGCAGTATCCGTATCTCCGGTGACGGCGTCACTGGTTCGGCAGCCAGGGTGACTGAGGTCGCCCGTGTCATGACCGGACTTCAACGCCTGGCAACCGCGGTCGGCGCAGCGCAGGCAGGTGATAAAGCATTGGGCCGCAAGCCCAGTGCCGACATCAAGCGACGTACCGAGCTGCTGTTGACCACCGCACCCGCGCCCGGTTCGATCATCCTGACCTTCACTCCGGCGGTCGCTCCGGCCGATGAGGCCGGACCTGCGGGGATGCTCGACGAATTCGAAACCAACGACCAGATGGTCGACACCGCCGTCGGCGCGGCCATCGATGTCTTCACCGCCGGCAACGACATCGGACCCGAACCGGAGCAGTCCTCGTTTGTCCACCAGCTCGGCGATATGGGTCCGCGTACTGCCTCGGCTGTGCGTGATCTGGCAAAGACGTTGGACCGCGCGGGATTTGATGTCGACATCGACTGGAGGCAGCCCTCGCGGGCGACCCGGCGGGTCACCGTCACTGCCCGCAACGCCCGACATATGGCCTACGTCGTGGAGCACGCCAACCTCGATGAACAATCCGTGGTCATCACCGGTGAATACCTCACTGTTTCCGCGGTCAGTTCATGGGTGATCCAGCAAGACGACGGCGACGCGGTAACGGTGAAGCTCGGTCGTATCGATCCTCGGCAAACCATCGGCCTTGCTGTCGGCGAGCGAATACGTGTGCAGGCCATCATGAAAACTGAAATCACCCCGGGCGGCAACACCAAAACCACCTACACCGCACAATCTTTCGAAAGAATCGACCCACCGGGCTGATGCCCGGCGGCCGGCGGCTGCGTTGTATCCGGTTGGGCTGGAAGGTGTCCGGTGCACCCCGGGGGTCAGGCCGCCCAGGGCGAGCGGGTGCCGTCGTTCAGCTGGGTGGTGGTCCGCCGGGGTTCTGGTTGGATAGGTCGGTGATAGGCCGGTTTGGTGCCGGTTTGGGTGACGGGGTGGGAGGCAGGACGGGGATTTGGTCGAACGGGATTTCCCGCAGTGTGTTGCTGGCCGGTCCGTTGACCCGGCTGCCGTAGCTGCTGCCGGGTGTTCGGGTGCCGAGCAGGTGGCTGACGGTCACCATGTGGTAGTCGTTGGCGATCAGCACCGGCAGGAATTGGTAGATCAGATCGACGGTGCTGGAGTAGGTGTCGTGGAGCAGAACGACCGAGCCGGGTTTGATTTGCGTCATCATCATGTAGCGGGTCGCCCCGGTGTCGGCATCGTTGATCCAGTCGAACGGGATGACGTCCCACAGTATTTCGGCGAGGTGTTGCCGGCCCGCTTCGGCGCGCACGGCGTCGCTGGATACCCCACCTGCCGGCCGGTACAGCGCGGGGCTGACGCCGGTGGCGGCGGTGATGGCCTGGGTGCCCGCGGACAACTGGTGGGGAATCTCAGCCGGATCGATGGTGGCCATGTTGGGGTGTTCCCACGTGTGGTTGGCGATTTCCATACCGGCAGCGGTGATGCGGCGGGCCGCTGCGGGGTCGGCGGCCACCTTGTTGCCGATGACGAAGAATGTTGCTTTAGCGCCGCGGTCGGTCAGAACGTTCAGGAGCCGGTCGGTGAACGGGGTCGGCCCATCGTCGAATGTCAGTGCCACGCACTTGTATACGCGGCAGTCGATGTGATCGGCGTCGAGCGCACGACGATGCCAATGCACCCATATCAGCAGGGCGGCCACGGTGACGGCGACAGTCAATACTGTTGCCGCCGACCAACAGTTTCCTCGGGTGAGCAGGCGTCGCGGGCTCATCGCGTCGTGTACTTCAGTGTGGTCATCATGCCCGCTTCTTGGTGATAGGCGTTGTGGCAGTGCAACATCCACTCGCCGGGGTTATCCGCCACGAGCCTGACGGTCACAGTCTGTTTGGGGAGCACGATGAGGGTGTCTTTGCGTGGGCCGCGGCTGCCGTCGGCGGGCTGAACCTGGAAGGTGTGCCCGTGCAGGTGCATTGGATGCCACATGGTGGTCGAGTTGGTGAAGGTCACGGTAACGTGCTGGCCCTGGTGGACGGTCAGGCCCTGTCGATCGGTGAATGGGCGGCCGCCTATGCCCCAGTCGTATTTCATCATCGATCCGGTGAGCTCTACGGTCAGGGCCACGTCGGGTTTGGTGGGGCCGAGATCGACCGCGGCGGCGGCGGTGAAATCGGCGACGGTGGCGACCTGGCGGGACAGCTCGACCGGGCGCAAAGATGGGGCGGGCGGGGTGCCAGCGCCGGTGGACAGCAGGGCGCGGGCGAGGCGGTCTTTGCCTTCGGCGGCGGCCACCAGCGCAAACACACCGTCGGCGGCAGTGATGAGGACGTCGTAGCGTTCCCCCATGCCCAGCAGCAGCGCGCTGACCTCGACCGGATCGACCGGGAATCCGTCGGTGTGGGTGACGGTCATCGTGTGCCCGGCCAGGGCGACCCGAAATGCGGTGTCGGCAGCGGCGTTGATGATGCGCAGCCGAATACGCTGGCCCGGTTTGGCCCGGAAAACTGTTGGCGCGGCAGGAATCCGGCCGTTGGCCAGGTAGTAAGGGTACTTGACGTCGCCGGCGTCGCCGCCCAGGAGCGCACTGGCGGTGGTCGGCATGTCCGCCATCGCGCCGCCGCTCATGTCGGGCGCGCCGCCAGTGTCGGGCCCGCCCTCCATGCCCGGCATATCGCGGCCGCCGGATCCGGACATCGCGCGCAGTCCGGCGTAGATCTGTTGCGGCGACTTGCCGACGCCGTCGGTCCAGTCATCGAGGACCACGATCCATTCGGCGTCGTAGGCGCCACGGTCGGCGGGATCGTCGATGATCACCGGCAGATACAGGCCGAAGTCGGTGTCCAGGCCGGTGTGCGGGTGTGCCCAGAAAGTACCGGCGTAGGGTGCGGCGAACCGGTAGGTGAAGTCGGCGTCGGGGGTGATGTTCGGTGTCGCAGGGGCGGCGCCGTCCATGTCGTTGCGCAGGGCGATGCCGTGCCAGTGCACCGAGGTGTCGTGGTCGAGCCGGTTGGACACGGTGACCGCCAGTTCGTCGCCCACCGAAGCGCGGATCAGCGGGCCAGGCAGCTGATCGCCGTAGGCCAGCGTCCGGGCCTCAACGCCGCCCAGGTCGACGGTGGTGGGCTGCGGTGTGAGAGTCGCGGTGACGGTCCGCCCGGAGTGGGGCCGGGCGGCCTCGGCGGCGTCGATCGCGGCGCGGTTAACCGCCCGCGCCGGCGCGGGCGCTGTGGTGGAGCGGCCACAGGCGGCGGCGCTGACCCCGGCGAGCGCGACCGCGCCCAGAAAGGTGCGCCGATTGATCGGCGGCGATGGTGGTGGGGTGGGCATCGGATGGTTTCTCCTTGAACGGGTTCCGGCTCTGGCCGGGGGAAGCGACTGTCGGTGGCGCCGTGGGTTCGGTGTGGGCCGGTGTGCGGGCATCGGCGCCGCGACGGGGTCAGCCGTGCGCGCCGTGCTGGGGGTCACCGCTGGCGTCGTGGTGGTGCTCGTGGGGATGACCGCTGCTCGCACCGTGCGGGTGCGGGCCGCGGCCGGTGTGGCTGGGTTCGGGGGCGCCGCCCATCATCGCGAGCATGGCCTTGCCGCCGGTGCGCAGGAACCGCCACAGCAGCACCGCCGCCAGGGCGAGGAACACCAGGTTGAGCCAGGTGGTGTAGTTCCACGAGATGCCCTCGTCCGGCATGTGTGCCGTGGTCCGGTCGGGGATGAGTCCGGTTGCGGTGAACAGGATTTCGACGAGGTAGCCGGCGGCCACCATGGCGAGGTAGAAGGCCGCGGTGATGGTCAGGGTCATGCGCAGGCCGTAGTACTTGCGGTAGATGTTCAGGATCGGCAGGATCAGCAGGTCGGCGAAGATGAACGCGATGACGCCACCGAAACTGATTCCGCCGCTCCACAACACGACCGCCAGTGGGACATTGCCGATCGAGCAGACGAAACTGACGACGGCCACGAGCGGTCCGATGAGCGGTCCCCAGATCGCCGACCAGAGGGGATGGCCGTCCAGGAACAGTCCTTGCCAGAACGATGCGGGAACCAAGGCGCCGATTGCGCCGGCGATGAGCAAGCCGGCAACGAGGTCTTTCCAGATGGCGGCCCATTCCATGACGAAGACGTGCGCCACCGAGGTGAAACCGTCGGCCGAGACGAGTCGTTGTCCGAAGGTGCCCTCGCGGGCGATGGACATGTCTATCGCCGCGTGCCCTTCCATCGATCCGGCCAGGCCCTTGTCGGCTTGCGTGGCGGCCTCGCGTAACAGCTTCTCGCGCAGCGTGATCCGGAATATCAGGGCGACACCGACGATGATGACCGGGCCGCCGACGAATTCGGCGAGGGTGAACTGCCAGCCCATCAGCAAGGCCAGGATGATGCCCAGTTCGACGACCAGGTTGGTGGAGGCGATCTCGAAGGCCATAGCTGCGGTGAAGTTGGCGCCTTTGCGGAACAGGGACCGGGCCAGCGCCACCGCGGCGTAGGAGCACGAGGACGAGGCGATGCCCAGCCCGGTCGCGACGGCCAGGGTACGGGGCAGGTCATCGCCCAGCAGACGCACGATGGTGGCGCGGCGGACCAGGGATTGCACGATCGCCGACAGCAGGAAGCCCAGGATCAGCGCCCACAGGATTTCCCAGGTCATCGACCCTGCCAGTGACCCCGCATGCACGAGTGCGCTCATCTGAGCCCCCTGCCCCGGGTGGGCGGCGTAACCACTCCATCAACACCCCCGTGGGGTATTGCAGTCAAGGGTGGGTGTGCCGGTGCGCCGATGCGGCGGCTGGGTCGCCGTCGGGGCCACATGATCATCTCGCGTCAGGCCCTGGTCATGCCGACCAGCATGAAGCCGGCCAGGATCAGCAGTCCCGCCATCGGATAGCCGATGAGGAGATCCTGATAGCCGATGAACTTCAGCCGGCCCAGGTGGCTCACCCCGTGCGCCACCGCCATGATCGACCCCACGCCAACGAGCATCCAGCCGGCGATTCGGCGGCGGCGCTCCCGGCGGTAGGCGGCGGTAAACACCGGCGCTCGGCCCCCGGCGGAGAGTCGACCTCCGGCGGATATTCGACGGCGAGGGCTCATTAAGCCACCTTCCTCAACGCGGGCACCGTCACCGGACACCCAGCGACCCCCGAGATACTACTATCTGAATTAGTAGTAGGTGCGATGTTGTCGCTGAGGGCGCCGGGATCGCGCGAGAACAGCTGCCCCACTACATGTCTAGATGCTCGTCGCCGCCCACAGGCGACAATCGGGAGCCCCGGTACGTCGATCCCTTTCCTGCACCGGCGCCGGGCCGGGGACCGCTGCGGCAGGTGCGTGGCTGCCGGTCAGTGGGCGATGAGCGGGTAATCACGCTGTTCGTGGACGGTGTCCGCCGCGGCATGTCGATCAGGAAGGACGATCGCGTCGCTACTAAGAAGTTTAGTATGGGGCGGTGCGCAGCCTTCGTGTCGACGCGCCGATTCGACCGCCGCGTGGAGGGGCCCGCTATCGTGATCATCTCCGCGACGGTGGTGAGCCGGTGAGTACTGCTCGTGGCGGCCACGATGCGTTGCGGCGCACCCGGCATGCCCACCAGCTCAACCGATGTGGGAGGTCATGACGATGTCGACACCGAAGCCGCGCCGGCGCCGGGCGCGTGGGTGGCCGCTCGTGGCGGCAGCGTGCGCGGCCGCCGTGGTCGTGGTGGTGGCGGTCATCGGCGTAGCCACTCATGGTTTCGGCCTGGCCGGCCCGACCGAGCGCACGGTGCCCGCCGCCCAGGTGGCGCAGGACCGCTGCTCGGCGGACGTGCTGAACCGATTGGCGTCCCCGTCGACAGCGACACTGTCACAGGTCCAGACGGCGCCGGTCGCCCTGGAGCCCGACGGTACGGACTTGTTCTCTCTGCTGGAGGACCCGCTCAAAGGGGTTGACCATGCACGGATCACGGTGCTGAACGTCTCGGGTGCGGTGAACGCCCCGAACGCGTTCGGGGCCACCATCCACAGTCCGTTCACCTGCCGCGCCTACTTCGTCGACGGCACCATGGTGCACCGTCTCGTTCTTCTCGACCACGGCGACTAGCTGTGCCCGGCCCTTCGGTTGTGGCCGGACAGTCGGGTCCGGCGGGGCAACCCGTTACCGATCCGAGACGGTGACAGATGTTTTCGGTGGGGCTGAAGTGGCGTAAGTTCCGTGGGCATGCGGATGTCTACTAAGCAGGTTAGTAGTTGCGGGGTTGTCGGGGCGCCGCACCGGCCGGCTAATCGGGCAACGTCGGCGGTGCGGGCGATGGCTCGGCCGGTTCTGCGTACCGCGGTCGCCGTGGCCGCCGGGGTCTTGTTCGTGTCGTCGGTGCCGTTGGGTGCCGCCGCGCCCGGGCCGCAGGCCCCGTCAGTGGGCGGGGCTGAGGGCGGGGGCTGGGATCCGAGCCTGCCGCAGGTGGCCAGCGCCAATGTGCCGGGCGACCCGATCGCGGTAACCAATGCGGTGCTTAACATTTCGTACACCTCGGCGCAGGTGACCGCGAACCTGGGCCGCAATTTTCTGGCCTCGCTGGGATTGGCTCCCCGCGCTCAGGCAGCCTCCGATCCTGGTTTCACCAACGACCGCATCCCGCGGGTGTACGGCGCGCGGGCCACCGAATACGTTGTGCGGCGCGCCATGTCGCAGATTGGTGTGCCGTATTCGTGGGGCGGGGGTACCGCGGCAGGTCCGTCGCGCGGCATCGACGGCGGCGCCAACACCGTGGGGTTCGACTGTTCGGGGTTGATGCTGTACGCGTTCGCCGGGGTCGGCATCAAACTGCCGCACTATTCGGGGGACCAGTACAACGCGGGCCGTAAGGTTCCCACCTCGCAGGCCCGTCGCGGTGACCTGATCTTCTACGGGCCCGAAGCCAGCCAGCACGAGACGATGTATCTGGGCAACGGTCAGATGCTGGAGGCCTATTCCACCGGGTACCCGGTGCGTATCGCGCCGGTGCGCACGTCGGGCATGATGCCGTTTGTCACCCGCCTCATCGACTACTGAGCCCAATCTCGCCGCGCCGTCGCCCCCGAGTGCCCGTGGTCTGAGCCGCAGCGACACCGATCTGTTTGTCCGGCGCGGGCTAGCGAGGCAATGCACTGCCCCGCAACCATTCGGGCCAGGGCACGCTCCAGTCTCCGTTCTGCCACACCTGCAGCGGCTGGCCACCGGTGTTGCGAACCTCGACGACATCGCCGGGCTCACCGGGCCTCGGTGGTGCGGTCAGCCATGCGTGCAGGAGAACAGGGCTGCCACCACGATGAAGCTGGTGAAGGCCACCGCGACCAGCATCAGTGCCGCCGCCCACACCACCGCCAGCGACCCGCCGCCACCACGGCCCGGACCCCGGCCGTGCGGCGCCATCGCGGCCAGGCGGTCCATCCGCTGCTGCAGGCACACCCCGCCCATCCCGAGCACGGCCGGTGGCAGCGGCTCGGTGCTCAGGATCTGCAACGCGCGTCGCAGGCCGGAGCTGCCGTGCGCGCGTGCGGCGTGGGCATCCGCATCCAGTTCCACCATGGTGCGCACCAACGCCGGGGATTGCCACAGCAGCGGCAACCAAGGCACCGCCGCGGCCAAGGTGGCCGCCACGGCGAGCACGCTGTGATGACGGCGCCGCAAATGGGCACGTTCATGGGCAAGCACCGCCATCACCGCCGCACGGTCAAGGCGCTGGCGCAACCCTGTGGTCATCACGATCCACGGGGGGTCACCGGCCACGCTGTAGGCCAGGGGGCGCGCAGCGGGAATCCACAACACGCCGGTGGGGCCGCGATCATCGGTGTCCAGCAGCCAGGCCAGATCGGCGTGGCGGGCGTGCAAATGCACGCGCTGGCGCGCGGCGTCGCGCAGGTACCAGCCGGCGCGTGCCACCGATACCGCAATGACCACAGCACTGAAATACCCTGCGGCGGTGTCGATGTCGCCGGAGCGGCCGGCATGCAGCGCAAACCAGCACTGGTGAACCGTCTCGGCGACCGCGGGTAACGCCAGCGCGATCAGCGCCACACTGGTCGTGATCGCCCACACCCCGAACACCAGCACCGCGTCGTGCCCCCGGGCGATCATCAGCCGCAGCAGCGCCGGCGCCCCCACGCCCACCACGAGGCCCACCAGGGTCCAGGCCACGACAGCCGTCACCGGCTGCCGCCGCGCTCGCGCAGCCCGCGGGTCAACGCCTGCGACTCGGCTTCGGTCGCGCCGCGGGCGAAATGCAGCAGCGCCGCCGTCGGGTCCCCGCTATCGGCGAGCAGGTCACGCACCGCATCGGTCGCGGCCTGAATCCGGCTGCGGGTCGCCAGATAGCAGTACGCCCGCCCGCACAATTCACGGCTCAGCCAGCCTTTGCGATACAGGTTGTCCATCACCGTCATCACCGTCGTGTAGGCGGGCCGGCGCTCCTCGTCGAAGCCATCGAGCACATCGCGCACTCGCACCCGATCGGTACTGCGCCACACCACATCCATGATCGCCGCTTCCAGCTCACCGAGCCCCGGCCGCGGCCGCACACCCCGGCTGCTCGACCCCGCCCGGCGCGACGGCTTACCGCCGTTCATGACCGCCGTCGCCAACCGGCGGCTGCACCGTCAACGACCGGTAGCTGCGCCGCCGTGGCCACCACCGCCTCACCTGCGGGCACCGGGCATCCCCGCGACGCCACCCGCCGCCGCCACAACGCCCAGCCCAGCAACATCAGCGACAATGCCGCCACCAGCGGCTGCAGCGGCGCCCACACATTCAACGCGCCGCTGAGGCCGACGGCGGCGACCACCGCCTTGTTGCACAGCGGACACCCCACCGCCAGCGCTGACCCGAGGCCGCCAAACACCCCGGCCCCGGGCCGCGCCGCCGCCGGCGAGGGACGACGCACATAACTGGCGATCAACAACCCGCTCAACACGGCGGTCAGCACCCACACCGGATAACTCCACCACGGCGGTGCCGTCATCCGCCCGAAGAACGGATTGGGCACCAACGCCGTCGGGACGGCGATCGCCACGGCCACGACCACCGCGGCCACCGCCGCGATCACCCACCACAGCCACCGATTCCGGTCCATGCCCACCGCCTTGACGAAACAACCCCAGCCGACACCACACACCATAACTACTAAGCAACCTAGTATTGCAGGATCACGCCGCCGACCTCCCCGTACGCGATGCGCAGCGCCCCCCACAGTGCCCCGCACCGGCGCCCCGGGGCGCACCGGCGGGCAACCCCGGGCCAAACCCGGCCCCAGGCCGATAAATCACGTGGCGACAATACAATTACGGCATTGTCCACCTGGGATGCGCAAAGCCATCGCCTCGCCCTGGTCACGGTCGGACGCCGTGCGCTCATTCCTGTTCCCGTCGCTCGCATCCTCGACCGCACCGCCGCCGAAGCGCCGATGTCCCAGGCCACCACCTACCGCCGCGGTGTCAGCCGTGACGACCTGGTCGCAGCACTGATGGCCGAGGCCGCGACCACTTACCAACGAGCGATGCTGCCGGCCCCGTCCGGGTCGGGCACCGCCGGCAGGCGACTGCACCAGGCGCTGGAGGCGTTGTGCCGCACCGCCGATGCGCACCTGCACCTGCTCGCCGGGATGTTCCTCGCCCCGGGCGCGGGGTTCCACCCGCCCGGACCCGGCGCCCTGACCGTCGAGGCGTTCGCCGAGCCGCTTGAGCGCCTGCTGCGCGACCGCGCCGCCGACGGCACCGTCCGCGTCGTGGAGCCGATCGTCACGGCGACCGTGCTGTTCAACCTGGTCGGCTGGGGATATATCCACCTGCGCGCCGCCCACCACTGGGACGCGGACACCGCCCGCGGCGTCGTCCTGGACGCCGTCCTGCACGGCCTGCTCGCCGCCCCACCACAGCCGCAGGCCCGCACATGACCGGCGGGACCGACCAGGACACCGGCCGTGCGACGTTCCTGTTCGCAGACCTGGCCGGGTTCACCGCGCTCACCGAGGCGCACGGCGACGACCTCGCCGCCGACCTGGCCGGCGAGTTCGCCACCCGGGCCGAGCCGGTGATCGCCGACGCCGGCGCACAGTTGGTCAAGACCATCGGCGATGCCCTGATGGTCCGCGCCCCCGCCGCCGCCGCGGCGATCGCGCTGGGGATCGCCCTCGCCACCCCCGCCACCGGCCGATTCCCGGCGGTGCGGGTCGGCATGCACACCGGCCCCGCGGTCGAACGGTCCGGCGACTGGTTCGGCGCCACCGTCAACATCGCCGCCCGGATCGCCGCCCTCGCCGACCCCGGCCAGGTCCTGGCCAGTGACGCCACCTACCGCGCCGCCCTCGACGAGAACGCGGCGGCGCTGGCGGGTATCGGGTTCACCGACCTCGGCGAGCACCGGCTGCGCAACGTGAGCGCGCCGGTGCGGCTGCTGGCCGCCTCCGGGCCGGGCGCACCGGCCGACCGGGCCACCGACCCGGTGTGCCGGATGCTGGTCGACACGACCAGCGCGCCCCGCCTTGACCACGCCGGACACCCGGTGTGGTTCTGCTCGACAACCTGCCGCGACACATTCGCCAGCGCACCACAGGACCACCCGCCGTGACCGGGCGGACCACACGCCCCGGTCACGTGCCGGCCGATGCCGCGCTGCCACATCGCCCTGTGCTTCGACGCACGCCAGCCCCATGCTGACGATGAAGACTATTGGGCCGCAGCGGCTTTCGGTTTCTTGCGAGATTGTTATTTCGATGGTGCGGTGTGCAGCGATGTGTCGGCGGCCAGTGATTCGAGGGCGGCGCTCAGTTTGGTGCTGACCTCGTCGGCGAGTTCGGTCAGTTGGGGCTCGCCGGTGACGTCGACGAGTATTTGTGGGTTGATGGCTTCGATGAGGACGCAGCCGTCGGCGGAGGTGTCGGTGCGTACGACAACGTTGCAGGGCAGCAGGAGCCCGATCTGGCGGTCCACCTCGAGTGCGCGGTGGGCCAGTGCGGGGTTGCAGGCGCCGAGGATGAGGTAGTCCTCCATGTCGACGCCGAGTTTGGTTTTCAGGGTGGCTTTGACGTCGATTTCGGTGAGCACACCAAATCCTTGCTCGGCGAGGGCTTGGCGGGTGCGGGCGACGGCGTCGGTGAAGGTGGTGTGCACGAAGGTGGACAATCCGATGGTCATGAGGCGGTCCTTGTTGTGTGTCGGTGTGGCGCTTGATGTTTGATTGTGTGCTCCGGGTGGCTGTGGTTGGTACCGGTTTGCACATCGGGCTCGGTTTGTGCCGGTGTGGCTGTGGGCAGCGGCTCGCTGTGGTAGCGGCGCAGGCGGTTGGCGTTGCCGACCACCGACAGGGAGGACAGGGCCATCGCGCCGGCGGCGATCATCGGGGACAGCCGCAGCCCGAGCAGTGGATAGAGCACCCCGGCGGCCAGCGGGATGCCGACGGCGTTGTAGATCACGGCGAAGAACAGGTTCTGGCGGATGTTGGCCATGGTGGCGCGGGAGAGCCGGATCGCGGTGACCACACCGGCGAGCGATCCGGAAATGAGGGTGATGTCGGCTGCTTCGATGGCGACGTCGGTGCCGGTGCCGATGGCCAGTCCGACGTCGGCCTGGGCGAGGGCGGGGGCATCGTTGATGCCGTCGCCGACCATGCCGACGCGGCGCCCTTCGGCTTGTAGGCGTGCGATCTCGGCGGCTTTGTGTTCGGGTAGGACTTCGGCGAGCACCCGGGGCACGCCGACTTGGCGGGCGATCGCGGCGCCGGTGCGGGCGTTGTCGCCGGTGATCATCACCACCTGCAACCCGAGTCGGGTCAGGGCGGTGATCGCGGCGGCGGAGTCATCTTTGATGGTGTCGGCGACGGCGAGCACTCCGGCGGCGGCGCCATCGACGGCCGCCAGGATCGCGGTTTTGCCTTCGGCGGCCAGCCCGGTGGCGATGTGTTCGAGTTCGTTTGTGGCGATACCGTTTTCGGTGAGCAGGGTGGCGGTGCCGACCAGGACGGTGTGTCCGGTGACAGTGGCGCGCACGCCTTTTCCAGTGATCGAGACGAAGTCCTGTGCAGGCGGGATGGCGATGGTGCGTTCGCGCGCTCTGGTCACGATAGCCGTGGCCACCGGGTGCTCGCTGTCGGCTTCGGTGGAGGCCACCAACGTCAATAGCTGTTGGGCGCCGATGGCGCCGACCGTTTCGATGTCGGTGAGGGCGGGTTTGCCCGCGGTGATAGTGCCGGTCTTGTCCAGCACGATGGTGTCGAGTTTGTGCGCGGTTTCCAGGGCTTGGGCGGAGCGGATCAGGATGCCCGCGCGGGCGCCTTTGCCGGTACCGACCATGATCGACAGCGGGGTGGCCAGGCCCAGCGCGCAGGGGCAGGCGATGATCAGTACCGACACCGCGGACACCAGGGCCAACGTCAATGCCGGCGGAGGTCCGGCGACGAACCACACCGTGAACGCGATGATGGCGATCACGATCACCGCGGGCACGAAGTAGGCCGAGATCGCGTCGGCCAGACGCTGGATCGGGGCTTTGGAACCCTGGGCTTGCTGCACCATGCGCACGATTTGGGCCAGCATGGTGTCGGCGCCCACTTTGGCCGCGCGGACCCGCAGTGAGCCGGTGGTGTTGACCGTGGCGCCGATGACGGTGTCGCCGGGGTGTTTGGTGACCGGCATCGATTCGCCCGTCACCATGGATTCATCGACTGCGGATTGCCCGGACAGCACGGTGGCATCGACCGGGATCTTCTCGCCGGGGTGGATCAGGATGTCGTCGCCGACGATCACATCCTCGACAGCGATGGTGACTTCGGTGCCGCCGCGGATCACCCGCGCGGTACGGGCTTGAAGCCCGAGCAGGGCCCGGATGGCTTCACCAGTGCCGGCTTTGGCCCTGGCTTCCAGCAAGCGGCCCAACAGGATCAGGGTGATGATCACCCCGACAGCTTCGAAATACACATCGCGCACGGTGGCCGGCACCACGGTCGGCGCCACGGTGACCAGCAGGCTGTAGCTGTAGGCGGCGACGGTGCCCAGGGTGATCAGGGAGTTCATGTCGGCGCTGCGATGGGCCAGGGCGAGCCAGCCGGTGCGGTGGATGGGCCAGCCGACGTAGAACATCACCGGGGTGATCAGTGCCAGCTGCACCCAGTGGTTGAGCAAGACTGCGGGTACCCATGAGGCGCCGAAGGTTTGGGCCATCGCCGTGAACAGCACCGGGGCGGTGAGTACCGCGCCGATCACGACGCGGCGGGTTAGGTCGGCGATTTCGGTGCGCCGCTCGTGGGCTTGGGCGGCTTCGACGTCGGCTGCGGCTGGCTCGGGCGCCGTCTGGGCCGGGCCAGGTTCGGTCTGCTGGCCGTGGGTGGGTTGCGCACGGGGGGTGCTCGCCGCGTTGGGGGTGACCACGAGGGTGCCGTGGATCATGTTCATCCCGCAGGAAAATGCGAACGATCCCGCCTCGTGGGGGGTGAACCGCACGCTGGTGTGTTGATGTGCCGGCAGCGCCGCGGTGAGCTGCAAGTCGGGGAAGACCACGCGCGAGGTGCAGTCTCCGGTTTCTTGCCGGTCGAATTCGATCTCCACCGGGATGTTCTGGCGGACCTGCAGCACGTTGGGGCTGTACCCGCCGCGCACGGTGACCTGCAGGTGTTGGACCCCGCCGCTGACCGCGGCGGCGCGTGCGGTGCGGGGGCCGAAGAAGAACCATCCCAACCCGGCGATCGCCACCACGGCGACGGCGATCACGGCGACATCAATGGTCGACATCCTCGATGCTCCTTGTCATTTCATGATCCGGGCGGTGGTCCGGCCAGGGGCGTGGCTAATAGCGGCCGCCGCGAACCAGGTCGGCCATACGTGCCTGATAGGTCGTGGCATCGATCTGCCCAGCCAGACGCTGGCGAACGATGGCTTCCTCGCAAGTCCTCACCCGGGGCAGCGGCGCGCGGCGCCTCACCGCGGCCACCGCGGCCACCGCGGGCAGCACGCCGGACCTCGATGCGGTCTCGGGCCACGATCGTTGCGGCCGGGGGCGCCGCCACACCGCGTAGATCACGAACCCCAGCTCCGCGGCACCGATGAGCAGAGCCAGAAACTGTCCGGTGGCGATGTGCCCGTATCCGATCATCGGTTCTCGCTTCGTTGTCCGGGTTGGCCGCCGCGTGGCGTCACCAGCTCACACTCGCGCGCACACCGGCGTCGGGGGTAGAGACATAAGACACTGCGCCTCAGGCAGGAGGTCTCTACACCAAGGCCGGGCGCCGCCCCCATCGTGATGGCCTGGGATGGGCGAAAGGGACAGCGCGGTGGCAGACGAAACCTATGGCCGATGTGCCCCGTCCTGGTGGTTGTCTATGTGCGGCTGGCGCGCAGCGAGGAACGCGCGATGGACGCCCAGTTCGGTGACCAATGCGGCGCCGACGCCGCGGCCACCGCTGCGTTCTGGCCGCGGCTGCGTGGGCACCGGCCGGTTCTTAGTGCGGGTTGATTCACCCGCGCAGCGATCATGACTGCGGCGATGTGGCTTTTCGGCGCCGGCGGCGCCGCCTTGATCGGTGTCGGTGGGTTTTTCCTGTTCGCCCGGCCAGCATTTCTGCCCGAGGACCTGCACTACTTGCAGCGCAGCGCCGCAGAGGTCGATGCGGCGCTGCCGCGGCTGCGGCGTTGGCTGCATCTGGTGTTCACCGTCCTGGGCGGCTATGCGTTGGCCACGGGGACCTTGACGGTGTACCTGGCGGCCACCGAAGTGCGACACGCCCGGGTCCGCTGTGGTGGTGCTGGCGATCGCGGGCGCCGTGTCGATCGGGGTGATGATCGTGGTGAACTTCGTGCTGCGCTCGGCGTTTCGGTGGGTGCTGTTCACGGTTGGGGCCGTGTGGATCGCGGCGACGCTAGCGGCGGTGATTTCTCTAAACCGGTGATCGGCACCGCCGGGCAGCTAAACACCAAGGGGCACAGATGATTCGGTGCAGTCCTCACTCGCATTTACGGCACAGTCTGCGGGGCTCGCTCGCTGATCGCCGGGCACCGATGTGCCGCTGGCCGGTCAGGTCCAGGGGTGTCCGCGCACCAGTGTGATCGCCGCGATCACGCTTAACCCGCCCAGCCAGGCCAGCCCGATCAGCAGCGGAACGTATTGGTCGAAGTCGGCGGTCAGTGCGGTATCGAAAATGACCCGGGTCCATCCGTAGCCGGGCCACAGATGTGCCGAGGGGGCGGGCGTGGGGCGCAGCATCGGGCTTTGCGCGATGCCGCTGTCCAGGAACGGGATCAGGAAGGCGATGAACACCCCGGCGACGCGGCCGAACAGCGGTCCGATGATCACCCCCACGAGCGCATACGTGGCGCCGAGCCCGACATTGGCCGCGATGTATCCCACCCATTGCCGAGCATCGAAGACGGTCGCGGTCACGGTCAGCGTGGCCGTCGAAATCACCACGACCGAGACCGCGACCACACCCAGGCGTGCCGCCACGGCCAGGTACGCGGGGTAGCCGGCCAGACGCAGGCGCCGGTCGCCGCGGGCGCTGTCGACGACCACGAACAGGCCGGCCAGCGCCGACAATGCGGCAATGGCGATGGGGGTCATGATCCCCGCGTGCACCTCCGGGAACCAGAACGATCCGGTGCGTGCGACGCCGTGCTCGCTCACCGACAGAGTCAGGGTGCGGGCGGGGGTGGTGGCCTTGGCCATCACGACAAAGACGGCGGGAACGATCACCAGCAGGACCAGCAGCACCGGGTTGCGGCGCAAATCGACCAGACCACACCGCAGGGCGGTAACAAACCGGTCCGCGGGTCGGCGCCGCGGCGGCCGATACAGGCGGGCGCCCGCGGTCAATACTGCGGCGGCGACCACCAGCGAACCGAGCACCCAGGCCAGCGATATACCGAGGTCACCGAGCCGACCGGCGTGATGCGACGGCAGGTCAACCATCCACAACGTGACGAAATGCGTGGGGAAGAATCGGGAGACGACCGTGGTGCCGCCGCTGCCGCCGGGGCCGAAGAACACATCGAGCATCCAGATGAACAGGATCGCCACCGCACCGTTGACCGGGTTGGGGACCGCAACCGCGATCAGTGCGCCGATCGCCAGGTAGATCAGCGCGAACATCACCGTGCCGGCAATCACCCTGGCGGGGTCACCGATGCCGGTACGCGCCGCCAGCGCGATCAGCGCCACCGCCGAGGCCAGCGCGGCCAGCAGCAGCCCGGTAGCGGCCCTGGCGGCGATCAGCCGTACCGCAGGCAGCCCGGCCTGTAGTAGCCGCCGGTCAGCGGCCCGGGCCGAGCGGATCTGGAAATACATCGCCAGGCCCGACAGGAACGCCGCCGCCCAGCCGGCGGTCACGGTCTGCAGGGCGGGGCCGATGGTGCCGCCCAGCAACGCCATCGCATCAGCGAGCGACCGGGCGGCGACGACGACGAACACCAGCGGCACCAACACCAGCACGATGAGGTTGACCGGGTTGCGCGCATAGTCGGCTATGAAGCGCCCGGTCAGCAGCAGAACCGGACGCCGCGGCCCGGCGGTGACGGTCACGGCGTGGCCGTGGGCGCGCGGCACCCAGACTCGTCGCAGGATGGGTCGTCACAGAGCTGGCCGTTGCACAACTGCACGATGCGGTCGAAACGCTGCCGGTCGGCGATGAAGTGACTGACGATGAGCACCGCGGTGCCTGCGGTGCGGCGATCGGCCATCAGTTCCCAGAACCGCACATAGGTGTCCCAGTCGAAACCCGCGTAGGGCTCGTCGAGCAGCAGCACCTGCGGGTTGGCCAGCATCGCCAGGGTGAGGTTGAGCTTGGCTAGGGTGCCTCCGGAGAGCCGATCGGCCCGCGTGTGGGCGTAGCGTTCGAAACCCAGTGCGTCGTAAAGGGTTTTGCGGGCCTGGCGCTGCGCTGGCCGGCTCATCCGGTAGGCGCACGCGAACAAGTCGATGTGCTCATCGCAGGTCAGTCGCTCATAGACCACCGGCTGCTGCGGGCAATAGCCCAGCACACCCGCGCGGATCACCGTGCCCGAGTCGGCGGCCAGTTCACCGATGAGGATTTTCATCATGGTGGACTTGCCGGAGCCGTTTTCACCGACCAGCCCCACCACTTCGCCCGGCGCCAGGGCCATATCGACGCCCCGCAGAACCGGCCGCCGGCCCGGCAATGGCCACATGCCCCGCCGAAAGGACTTCTCAATGCCTTCGGCGGTCAGCACCGTTGTGCCCGCCGCGCCGCGAGGCGCTGGCGCGATGACGTGCGATGCAGGGGTGATGGGGTGATCCACGACGGACCCTCCTCGCCTCGCTGCCGCGGCCGCGGCAGCGCCTTTAGGTCTTGGTTGAGTCGCTGTGATGACTGCTGTGGTCGGCGTCGTTGCTGCCCCTGTGGCCGCCGTTCATGCCGCGCATCATCCAGAACATCATCAGCGGGCACGCCAACAAGATCAGTGGATACACCAGCGGCGTGACTGATACGCCGCCCCAAGACAGCCCGATCAGCACGATCACTGCAGCCAATATCAGCCACGGCGCGTATTTGTGGTTCATGAGCTGACTCCTATTTACGGGTAAACCCCCGTTTGTCCTCGACGCTGCCCGACCCGGTATCGGGCTGCCCAGAGGCCAAAGTGTGAAGGCCATGGGACTAGAGTCCCCACGCCTGTCGGCCCGACGCCGCCGGGGGTCCGCCGCCTCTACCCGCAGATCCCCGGCGGCGCCGGGCCCCTCAATACCGTTGCCTGGATGTACGAGGCTGCACCTCACCAGATCGGTTCTGGCCGAACATATCTGCGCATGCGGTGACGCTGCATCCGAACAGGCAGTCATCACAACCGGGTGCCCGCCGGGGGATGTGCGGTCGGCGGCACCCGCGCACCGCAGCAAGGAGCAGAAGGCCCCTCGCTGTTGACTATCGGCTCTATCGCGCCGGTACACCGCGCGTGCACCCTCAGGTCAGCACCACATGATCAGTGGTGATGTGGCGGAAAGGACAACGACCATGATGTGGTACGGCGGCGGCTGGGGCGGCTGGATCATGATGACCGTGACGATGGTGCTGTTTTGGGGTGGCCTCATCGTCGCGGGGGTGTGGGGTATCCGCGCGCTCAGCGGCAGCGGCCGCGCCCAGGGCGTTGCACCGGTGCCGCCGCGACCCGATGAGGTACTGGCCCAACGGTTCGCGCGCGGGGAGATCGACGAAGAAGAATTCCAGCGGCGTATGGCCCTGCTACATCAGCCCCACTGACCAGCCCAGCCCGGCTGCGATCAATGGGCCAGTGCAACACGGGGTTTCACTACCTGCAGGATGGCTGCACACAGCTCACGCCGCCGCGCCGCCTATCGCACGGTGCGCGCGGCGGCCCTCGTTGAATGCAGCACACTCAATTACCCCGCCGCGGTACGTTCACCGTGACCACGCGCGTGGTTCGACAGAAGAGGCTCCGCGATGGGACCGTCCCCGTTAGGTATGCAGCTCAACCGCCGCGGTTTCCTGGCCGCCAGTGTTGTCGGCGGGTTTGCCCTCGCGGGCTGCGGCACCCGGACACCAACCCCGCCTGCAGCGACCCCGCCCGCACCGACTCCCACCGGGTTATCCACCGCGATCGTCAATGCTGAGGCGGCGCGCCCGCACACCGGCCGCACCGTCACCGCGTCGCTGACACCCCAGCCGGCCACCGTCGACCTGGGCGGCCCCACGCCGCGTACTCTGGCCTACGGCCCCACGATCCCCGCCCCGGTGATCCGGGCCAACGTGGGTGACGAACTCGCGGTCACCGTCACCAACCGCCTCGATCACCCCACATCGGTGCACTGGCACGGGATCACGCTCCGCAACGACATGGACGGCGCTGCCCCGGCCACCCCTGACATCGATGCCGGGAAAGATTTCACCTACCGGTTCTCGGTACCGCGGCCGGGCACCTACTGGGCCCATCCACACACCGGGCTCGATGCCGACTTTGGCCTGTATATGCCGGTGATCGTCGATGACCCGCATGAACCGGCGGCCTACGACGCCGAATGGATTGTCGTGCTTGATGACTGGACCGACGGCGTCGGCAAAACGCCCCAGCAGATTTTCGACGCTCTGCACGCCGGTATGCCCGGCATGTCCGGTATGCCCGGCATGGGTGGGATGCCCGGCATGGGTGGGATGCCCGGTATGGGTGGCATGGGTGGGATGCCGGGTATGGGTGCCATGGGCTCTAGTTCGTTGTTGGGCGGGGACGCCGGAGACATCAGCTACCCGTATTACCTGATCAACGGGCGCATCCCGGCCGCCCCCACCACCTTCACCGCCAAACCCGGCCAGCGAATCCGTATCCGCATCATCAACGCCGGCTCGGACACTGCGTTTCGGGTCGCGCTGGCCGGGCACGCAATGACGGTCACGCACACCGACGGCTACCCGATCACCCCTACCGAGGTCGACGCCCTGCTGGTGGGGATGGGGGAACGCTACGACGTCCTGGTCACCGCCGCCGATGGCATCTTCCCGTTGGTAGCGCTGGCCGAAGGGAAAAACATGGTGGCGCGGGCCTTGCTGTCCACCGGTGCGGGCACCCCTCCGGATGCGGGTTTTCAGCCGCCCGAGCTAACCAAACGAGTCGGCACCGTCGACATGTTCACCGCTACACCGCAAGTCGATCTCGGCACGAGCTCGACTGATGTGAACCTCGCCGCGGTGCTGGCCGGCGACATGATGCACTACAACTGGACCATCAACGGCGCACCTTTCGGCAAGACCGAGCCGCTCCAGATCAGCCAAGGTCAACGTGCCGTGCTGACCTTCACCAACAACACGATGATGTGGCATCCCATGCACCTGCACGGCCACACCTTCCAGATCGTCAAGCCCGACGGCAGCCTCGGTGCACGTAAAGACACCGCCATCGTGCTGCCCATGCACAATCTCGCCGTCGCGCTGATCGCCGACAACCCCGGTATTTGGATGCTGCACTGCCACAACACTTATCACCAGGCCGCCGGGATGATGACCAGCCTCAACTACCGCCCGTAATCGAACGCCGCGCCCGGTCAACGGCCACCGTCATGGCGAAAGTTCACCCCATGCGGGGCCTAAAGACTCTTAACGCAAGGTCACCGTGGCGCCGAGACTGGCAGACACGGCCGACGCGTCAGACCGTGCTGAGCTAGTGCGTGCACCACGCAGACCAGAAAGGGCACCGATCATGACCGAGGACTCTGAATCACCCACCGGCACAACGGCAACCACTACAGCGTCGGGGCGGCCGAGCCGGCTCAACCAAGTTGCTGCCTGGGTGGGCATCGTCGCCGGCGTCGTCTTCATCGTCGCGGTGATCTTCTTCAGCGGCTTCTGTGCCGGTGCCTACAGCACCGGCGGCTACTGGCACGGCGCTTACCGTCACCAGCAGTGGCAGCAAGGGCCCGGCTGGACAATGAACCCAGGTCCGATGGGATCGGGCGGTATGGGCTCCGGCGGCATGATGGGACCGGGCATGATGGGACCGGGCATGATGGGGCCCGGCCCGATGACAGGTCCCGGTGGCATGGGACCCGGACAGCCGACCTCTGCACCCGCCACGCCGAATCCCATGCACCCCTAGTCCATTCGACACCCCCACCACGTCAAAGGCCAATCCGGTGGCGGGTCAGCACAATCAAGTCCGGGGGGCAGCTCACTGATGTTTGTTCCCCGCGCGGTGGTCACTGGTGGGCGGGCACACCATGAAACCGGCTGGTTAGATCGCCGCGCCGCTGAGCGATCCGCCGCGGCCGATCGCATTCAGGAGAGAACCACCTCGGGCTGCGCTGCCGCCCGGCCTTGGGTGGGATCGGTTGGGGCCCAACCGGTCCCAGGGAGGATACAACCGTGGCCCGGACAGCCAAACTGATCGCCGCCGGCGCCGCTGCCGTGCTCGGCGCCACGCTGGGAGGTTGCTCGACGAGCAGGGATCAGGCGCCATCGTCGCCGCCACCCCGATCGGGCTCGGTATGGGTCGCCGACGAGGGCACCGACAGCCTCTCGGTGATCGACGCCGCCACCAACACTGTCGCCATGACGGTGACCGGAATCCAGGGCCCGCACAATGTGCAAGTCGCCCGCGATGGCGCGGTCGTGTACGCCACCAGCAGCGCGGGCATCGTCATGGCCATCGACCCTGCGACCTACCGCATCACCGCGTCAGCCCCGACCGGACCGCACCCGGCGCACGTCATCGAAGCCCCCAACGGCAAGGTCTACGTCACCAACGCCGGAGATGGCACCGTGTCGGTCTACCGGGCCCCAGGCCTGGTTCCCGCGGGGCGGATCGCTCTCGGCGGCATGCCCCACGGCCAACGCCCGGCCGCCGGCGGATCGGTGATCGTCGTGGCCAACATGATGGACGGGGCACTAGACCTGATCGACCCCGCCACCGACCAGTTCATCGGGGCGGTGCCGGTGGGTAATTCGCCCGTGCAGGTCGCCGTCAGCGCCGACGGCAAATACGCCTACGCCGGTATCAATGATCCGCCGAGTGTGGTGAAAGTCGATCTGGCACAACGCAAAGTCATCGGCAGCGTCCCGGTCCCCGATACCCCGGTGCAGCTCTATCTGTCCCCCGACGAGAAGACAGTGATCTGCGCCGATCAAGGCAGCCGGGACGCTCCCGGCCGCACCCTGTCGGTCATCGAGACCGCAGCCATGACGACCCGCGGCACCGTCGCCACCGGCTCCGGGCCGCATGGTGTAGTCATCGATACCTCGGGCCGGTGGGCCTGGGTGACCAACAGCTTCGACAACACCGTCTCCACGGTGGATCTGGCGGGCCTGTCGGTGGTGGCGACCATTGCGGTGGGCACCGAACCCAACGGCATCAGCTCCTCCCCGCAACCACCGGCCGCGGCACCGACCAACAGCACCGCCCTCACCATCCCGGCCTCACCCAAAGGCGGCCAATCAGGCACCGCCAACGGCGACCACAGGCACTAGCTCATAGCGAGCCGCCGCCAGCGACGGCAGTCTCGTCGACCACCGCGAGGACCGATAACGCCATCGCGCTGGTCGCCGACAACGCCGATATTTGGATGCTGTACTGCCACAACGCATATCATCAGGCCGCGGGGATGCGCAGTCCTCGACTGGCCCCGCCGCCTCTCATGCCGCAGCCGTGATCCGGGCGCACCACACGGACGCCAGGAGCCCGCAGTGACATCGAAAGTTCCCCTCGCGCGGGTCGAAAGGCCCTAACAGAGCGCCACGCTGGCGCCAAGACTGGCAGTCGCGGCCGGCATACCCGCGCCGAGCTAGTGCGCGCATCACACAGACGAGAAGGGCATCGATATGACCGAGGCATCTGAATCACCCACCGACACCACGGCAGCCACCACGGCGGCGTCGGGGCAGCCGAGCCGGCTCACCCAGGTGGCGGCCTGGGTGGGCATCGTCGCTGGCATCGTTTTCGTGGTCGCGGTGATCTTCTTCAGTGGGTTTTACGCCGGGGCGTATAGCACCGGCGGGTATTGGCACGGTGCGTACCGCTACAACCCATCGCAGCCAGGGCCCAGCGGCACCATGGGCCCCGGACCGATGGGGTCGGGCGGCATGATGGGCTCCGGCACCATGGGCTCCGGCGGCATGATGGGACCCGGTCAAATGGGGCCCGGCGGAATGCCGGCGCCCGGGCAGCAAACCTCCGCACCGGCTTCGCCGAGCCTGCACCATACCTAACCGTGTCATGAGCGCGCGTTCTACGGCGAGACACCGGCGTCAGCGCACCACGATTGACGCCGGCATCGATCACAGTGCGGGGCCCTGCGCACCCCTGTGTGCTGAGTCATTCATGCGGGCGCGGTTATTGCCGATGCTGGCGGGGATGTGGTCGGCGGTGTTGGTCCGCACGTAGCG
Organism: Mycobacterium sp. FW102-FHT13B02; assembly: GCF_058790275.1. Taxonomy (NCBI): domain Bacteria; kingdom Bacillati; phylum Actinomycetota; class Actinomycetes; order Mycobacteriales; family Mycobacteriaceae; genus Mycobacterium; species Mycobacterium sp. FW102-FHT13B02. Next base: position 264,636 of record NZ_JBYTCM010000007.1, on the reverse strand, counting down.
GCGGGGCTCTGATTACCAGTGTTGATCCAGGCGGGGATATCGGTGCGGGGATATCGGTGAAGGAGTGGGGCATGGTTTCCTCGGTTGCAGGTTCTGCGCGCACGGTGGTGTTGGAGCTCGATGGTGTGCAGTGGGCGTCCCAGAAGAATGTGGTGGAGGCGGTTCTTGGTAGACGGCCGGGAGTTGTTGGGGCGGAGGCGAATCCGGTCGCGCAGACCGTGACGGTGCGCTACGACCCGGCCCGTGCCACGGTTGAGGAGCTCGCCGGCTGGGTCAGAGACTGCCGCTATCACTGCCGCGGTGAATCGGTCCCCGATCACCTGTGCCCGCTGCCAGCACCTGCCACTGACGTCGCCGCCCGCGCTCACGGCGAACACGGCGGCTCTGCAGGGCACGGCGGGCATGCCCCAGCGGGTGCAGTCAGCGATCGGACGGGGACGCCGGCCGAGGTGATGGGCCATGGCGGGCACGGTGAGATGTCGATGGCCGCGATGGTGCGCGACATGCGGAACCGGTTCCTGGTCGCCGTGGTGTTCGCGGTGGTGATCACGTTGTGGTCCCGGATCGGGCGTGACGTACTCGGGTTCACCGTGGCGGCGCCGTTCGGGCTACGCGACGACGTGTTCCAGTTGATCCTGAGCGTGCCGGTGATCTTCTACTCGGCACAGGTGTTCTTCGCCGGGGCGTTGCGGGCGCTGCGGGCCCGCACGTTGGACATGATGGTGCTGGTCGCGGTCGCCGTCGGTGCCGGCTGGGTGTACTCGGTCGGGGTCACCCTGACCGGTGGCGGTGACGTCTTCTACGAAGCGGCGACGATCCTGACGGCGTTCGTGCTGCTCGGGCACTACTTCGAGTTGCGGGCGCGGGGCGGGGCCAACGAGGCGGTCCGTGCGCTACTCAAGCTGGCCCCGCCGATGGCGATCGTGCTCCGCGGCGGTGAACCGGTCGAAATCCCCACCGATCAGGTTGCGGTCGGTGATGTGCTGCTGGTTCGTCCCGGCTCCAAAATCGCGGTGGACGGGGTCGTGGAGGACGGCGACAGCGACGTCGATGAGTCCACCGTGACCGGTGAAAGCCTGCCGGTGCACAAGAGCGTCGGCGATGAGGTGGTGGGGGCCACCATCAACACCACCGGCACGATGCGGGTCCGGGCCACCAAGGTCGGTGCCGATACCGCACTGGCCCAGATCGTGAAGCTGGTGCAGGAGGCGCAGAACTCCAAGGCCCCTGGGCAGCGCCTGGCGGACCGGGCCGCGTTCTGGCTGGTTCTGGTGGCGCTGCTGGGCGGGGTCGGCACGTTCGTGGTGTGGCTGCTGGTGGGCCGCCCGGTCAGTGAGGCGCTGTTGTTCGCGATCACGGTGGTGGTGGTGACCTGCCCGGATGCGTTAGGGCTGGCCACTCCGACCGCGATCATGGTCGGGACCGGTCTGGGGGCGGCCCGCGGGGTGTTGTTCAAGAACGCGACCGCGATCGAGACGTCGAAGAAGATCGACGTGGTCGTGATGGACAAGACCGGCACGCTGACCCTGGGCGCACCCGAGGTGACCGACCTGATCGTGGACGGGCTGCCCGAAACTGAGGCGCTGGCGTTGATCGCCGCGGTGGAACGAAACTCCGAACATCCGCTGGCCGCCGCGGTCGTGCGGCGAGCCGACACCGACGGTGCTCGCCGCCTCGACGCGCAGGGCTTCGCCAACGTGGCGGGCCAGGGTGCGATCGCCGTCGTTGATGGTCACCGGGTCGTGGTCGGCAATACCCGCCTCATGACCGCGCAGGGCATCGACCTGGGCGTGCTGGGTGCCCGCCAACAGGAGCTCGCCGCCGGCGGGCGCACGGCGGTGCTCGCCGCCGTCGACGGGCGGGCGGCAGCGGTGATCGGGATCGCCGACGCGGTGCGACCCACCTCCGCGGCCGCCGTCGCGGAGCTCGGGTCGATGGGCGTCGAGGTGGTCATGCTCACCGGCGACAACGCGGCCACCGCGCAGCGGATCGCCGCGCAGATCGGCGTCACCACGGTGATCGCCGACGTGTTACCCGGCGACAAGGCCGCGAAGGTCACCGAGCTCATGAACGCTGGCCATCGGGTGGCGATGGTCGGCGATGGGGTCAACGACGCCCCGGCATTGGCTCAAGCCGACCTCGGGGTCGCGATCGGCGCCGGTACCGACGTCGCGGTGGAAACCGCCGACGTGGTGCTGATGCGCTCGGATCCCCTCGACGTGGCGGTGGCGCTGCGGATCGGGCGGGGCACCGTGCGCAAAATGGAGCAGAACCTCGGCTGGGCGATCGGCTACAACTCCATCGCACTGCCGATCGCGGCTGGTGTCTTTGAACCGGCGTTCGGGCTGGTGCTGCGCCCCGAGCTCGCCGCCATCACGATGGCTGGGTCCAGCTTCCTGGTCGCGGTGAACGCGCTGACCCTCAAACGTCTGCGCCTGCCCACCGCCGCGCCGGCGCCGGGGGCGCCGAGCCAGCCGTCGGTCGCCCCGGCCGCAGTCCCCGCCGCGGGACGGGGCTGACATGCCCCACGCCGGTGACACCGCGCCACCTTCGGGCGCTCACCGGCGCGGCACCGAAAGCCCACCGATGACCAGCGCATCCCTCGGCGTTGCTAGCGCCGCGCACTTCCTGGTCGGGGGTTGGCGCTGGCCGGCATCGCGTTCGCGGTGGAAGGCGTCCCGCATATCACCTGGACCCCGCGGTTCGTGGCCGTCCTAGCCTTCCTCGCCTGATCGCGACCGTCACCGGGTCTGCAGCCCGGATTCCAGAATCCGAATCCAAACCCAACCACACAGGAGGAACCATGGACATCCACCACGATCAGCCTTTCGACGACCCGACCGCCCAGGGCGCGGCCAGCGCCGACTATCGAACCATCGTCAGCTATCGCGACTACACCGACGCTCAACGCGCGGTTGACCGTCTGTCCGATGCGGATTTCCCGGTGGAGAATCTGCGCATCGTGGGCCACGGAGTGAGCACGGTGGAGGCCATCACCGGCCGTATGACCAACGCCCGCGCGGCTCTGACCGGCGCGGCCAGCGGTGCGTGGTTCGGCTTGTTCATCGGGCTGCTGTTGGGGATGTTCGCCGTAGCGCACGCGTGGTTGGCCGTCCTGGCCACCGCCCTGCTTATCGGTGCAGTGTGGGGCGCCATCTTCGGGTTCGTCGGGCATTGGGCCACCCACGGCCGCCGCGACTTCACGTCTGTGTCCACTCTGGCAGCGGAGCGCTACGACGTCGTATGTACACCGGCTCTGACCGCCAAGGCCGCCACCCTGCTCACCACGCTGCGCGATGAGCCGACGCGGGGATTGACGAAATGAACACCCGCCCGTCGCGACCAGCCATGGTGACCGGCCGGGCCGGACCTGCCATGCCGGCGGTCCTATGCCGCGGTCGGGTTCGACATGGACCGCGTGGTGACCGACACCGCCCTGGTACACGCCGCGGACTGAAAGGCACGCTGGGACTAAGCGCTTCCCGAGCAGGCGGCGCCGCCGATGCGATTCAGCTCCCGTATTCGAACAACCTTGTCGCGACGCTGCGTGGCCTCGTCGATGACAGACGCGCCAGCCACATGGGAGCACGAGCCCAACAGGCATACTTCTCACCACGACACCGGTGTTAAGAGTGAAGGAAGCTCCAAAAACCGGTGTAGTTCTTGATCGAATACCACTGCCTTCAGCCGTGATTCACCGTTGGCGGCAACATCGCTTGATCCATTCAGCTGGGCTCACGCAGCGGCAGGCCGGCGGTGCGATAGATCGCGTCGATGACGGTCATGTTCTCGACCGCGTCCTGCGGCGTCGTTTTCACCGGTTGGCCGTGCAGCACTGCCGCGGCGAACGCGTCGAGTTGATAGGCGTAGGAGGCGCGGCGCGAAAAATGCTCCACCCGTCTGCCGCCGGCTGATCGGACCGAGAGCCGGTGGAAGAACTGCGGCATGACCGGATTGAGCACCCTCAGCTCGCCCTGGTCGCCCACCACCCTGGCGCTCATCTGCAGTAGATTCGCCGACCACATCGAGCAGTGGATCCGGCCGGTGTGACCGCCCGGGAACCGCAACTCGGCCGTCATGGCCCGGTCGACCTCTCCGTCACGCAACTTCGCCTGCGCCGAAACAACTTCCGGGGTTGCACGGCCGAACGTGCGAGCCATGTGGACCGCATAGCAGCCAGCATCCATCGTCGCCCCACCGGCGAGCGAGTAGTTGTAGCGGATGTTAGAGAACTCCGGCAGGGGATAACACAGGGTCGCCTCCACCCGCTCGAGTGTGCCCAGTTCGCCCGAGGCGATGATCTGCTCGATTCGCAAAGCCAGCGGGTGGTAGCGGTAATGGAACGCCTCCATCACCACCGGGCCGGACTTGGCGGCGAGTGCGGCGACTTCACGCGCTTCGGCGGCATTGGCGGTGAACGGCTTTTCGCACAACACGTGCTTGCCGGCGGCCAAGGCGGCTCGGGTCCACCGGCCGTGCAAGCTGTTCGGCAGCGGATTGTAGATCGCGTCCAGCTGCGGGTCGGCGATCAACGCCTCGTAGTCCTCGTGCGCCCGCGCGATGGCGTGTTTGGCGGCGAAGGCCCGTGCACGCGCGGCATCGCGCGCCGCCACGGCGGCGACCACCACCTCGACATTGGATTTGGCCGGCCCGATGAGCGCCATCGGTGCGATACGTGCCGCGCCTAGGATGCCGATCCGCAAAGGCGCTGCCTTGTTTGCCGTCACTGACGGACGCTAGCACTTATCGCGACTCGTTCGACGTCCCGACAAGTCGGAGACTGGTTAGTCGATGTTGCCTGGGGGCCGTCCCGTTCGCCAGATTGAGCGAAGATTCCGTTGCAGTGTTCGGTCATCCACTGTCGGGTCATGTCATGGGACTGGCGTCTCACCCGCTGGGTGACGGAGAGTGCACCCCATTTCCGGTCGTCGGTGATGAGGTCGTCGCCCCGTCGACGCAGGCGTGGTTCGTGCGGCGCATGCCACTGGCAGTCCAGTGATGAGGCGCCGTCGTCAGTAAGGCGAAATCTCGCGACCACTGCGGTCAGGCCGGAACCGAGCTGTGTCTGAGTTAATCCGATGCCCGAGAAGTGATTCGGTAAGGGCTCGATGCGCGCCCTCGGGGAACTATTCGATGTGATCCCGAATCCTTGATCTCTGCCAGGCCGAACCAGCTGTGACCGTGCCAGCCCCGAGACTGCGACACCAGGGTGGTCGAATTGCGGTCGTCGAACAGATACGCGCTGGGATCGTACGTTTCGGCGATCAACCTCAAATCCGCTGCTGCAATTGGAGGAAACAATTCGACAGCCCATAGCGTCGGCACTGCGACATGCTCGTCGGCGGGAACGACCAGGCTGTGCTCCTCAAAGCTCCAGACTTGCTCACGGTCGAAGTCGAGGGTGTTCGTCCAGTCACAGATCAGCTGGCGCGCCGGATACGACAAGACCTTGTGTCGTGGCGGTTTTCGTGTCCATTCGAGCAGTCGGTAGGCGATGTCGTGCCAGCGGCGTCCGGCCCCGATGTCGGTACCGCGGCCGGGCGGCGTCGGCGTAGCGTCACCCCCCGCTCCGATGATCTGATCTCTTTGATGGTTTGCACTACAGCCTCGGGCTCTCGTCGCTCGCCGGCATTGGCCTGCGTGATTCCCGGTGGGCCCGTCGTTGCTGTCGTCGGTGTTGGGCCCTCGGAGGTCGTCATCACGCACCGTCTTCACGGGCCCGCCGCTTAGCGACGAGGCGCAACGCGTCCTGAATGTCGTCCTCGTTTTCCCGCCTGGCCACCAGGTCGTCGACCGCCTGACGGACGACTTCGGCTTCGGAGGTGCCGTCAACGAACGCGATGGCGCTCACCACGTCATGAGCACGTTCTTCAAGCCTGGCATTGACCTGACGCCGCCGACCGGTGTCGCTCACCACATCAATTAACTCCCACGACACGGGGCTGAGGCCCCTGGTACCGGTAGTTTATAGATTATATTTCGTAGCATAGATCGGACCCGTAGCTGGGAGCGAGATGACGACATCCGAAAGGCGCGGTATGGCGGTCAGCGGCGCCGGCCAGGTGTTGTTCGCCACTAGGGGTGGTCGCGGCGTAGCGGCCAACACAGTCCATCGGGACTTGTCGGACCCTGGGTTCATGATTTATCCGACGGGAACCCCACTGCGGTGGCAAGATCGGCTGATACGTCACCGAGACTTGCCGGGTTCGCGATCGATATCGACACATGTCAGGATGGGTCTGTGGCAACTGCACAGGTAGGTGGCATCAGGGCTTTCCGTGCGGAACTGGACACGCAGTCTGCGGAGTTCGTCGACGCTGTCAGCGCCGGTTTGCGCGGCCACCCGGCGCGGATGCAGCAGATGCTCGGGCGGGTGCTACGTCGGCCGCCGACAGCGTTGACTACCAACCCTGCCTTGCTGGAAAGTTTGCTGGCCGCGGTATCGACGATCACCGCGCCGGCTGGGCCGACGGCGGTTCACGACGACGGTGGTCTATCGCAGTGGTCAGGTCCGCGACGCGTTCCGGGGCGTCGGTTCACGTTGCCGCACGATCAGTCGGATCTGGAGCTACCGGAGAGCCTGGGTTGGGACAGCGCTGATCCTGTTGACCCCGTGCTGGATTCCTCCGTTCAACGGCTGTTTACCTCGATTGTTGAGGAGTACCGCAGCGAGTCCCTCAAGAATCTCGGTATCCCACCGACCCGTACGCTTCTGCTGACCGGCGACCCGGGAACTGGTAAGACGATGACGGCTCGATGGGTCGCCGCACAGCTGGGCCGGCCGCTGCTACGGCTGGACCTGGCGGCGGTGATGAACAAACAACTCGGCCGAAGCAGCCAAAACCTTGTTGCTGCACTGGAATCGGCTGCCGACACCAACGCGGTGCTGTTCATCGATGAATTCGACGCGATCGGCAGCGCGCGATCGAGCAGCTCCGATATCGGTGAAATCCGGCGCCTGGTCAATGTGCTGCTTCTCGCGTTGGACAGTTGGCCCGAAAACCACCTGTTAATCGGCGCCACCAATCACCCCCAACTGCTGGACGCGGCGGTGCACCGGCGTTTCGAGGTCACGGTGTGCTTGCCCAAACCCACAAAGTTTGCGCGCGAACAAATCTGGCAGACCCACATCCCTGCTCTATCCGATTCGGATGCGGCGCTGGTGGCGGCAATGTCTGACGACTGGTCCGGCTCAGACATCGCAACCTACGCATTGCGAATCCGGCGAGCGGCGGGAATGCAGAACCGGGCACCGAAGTTCGACGATGTCCTGGAGTTGTTCAGCCTCAATGGCTTCGACTGCGCAGATCAACCAGGGGTCATCGAGGCTCTCGCTGATCGCGGCTACTCCCAACGCAAGATTGCGTCGGTGGTCGGCGTCAGCCACACCACCGTGCAAAACAAGATCAGAAATCGGCGGTGAAATCCGCATCGCGCTCTAAGCTGAGCCGATGACCTCCAGCGTGGGCGGCGACTTCGATAATCCACAGTTTTCCCCATCGGACCGCCGTCCACTTCTGGTGCGCGGGGAGACCCTGAAACTCGACGTCACCACCCCCTCATCGGGCGGCGAGAAGACCTGGCCGCTCTCCCTTGAGGAATCAGTCGCCCTCGTGATCTCCCAAGCGGCTTCTGCCGCTGACGTTTTGGCGTCCACCGCTGATCGGTACATTACCGGGCGTCCTATTCTGGAGGTCGTGCTGCGCGAAGAGGCGTTGGCGGCCTCGTGGTACCCCAAACAGCTCTTCAAGCAATGTGGTTTTGTCCACGTCGGTTCGGCTGTCCTCAACAATGAGCGGACCGTATACGTCGCTATCCCCGATGATGGTCTGCAGAGGCTGCAGACCATCGCGCAAGGTGCGGCAACAGCATCGGGAAAAATCCAGGATGGGATACAGGCGCTGAGCGCCATCAGTGTCGCCCATGGGGTGCAACGTGATCAGGTACCCGACGGGGAAAGCGCTCTCGTCGAGATCGTGCTGCATGGACAACCCAATGCCGATGGCGTACCCGCGGTGGCGGGTGAGGCTACTGTTGAGAGCCTCAAAGCATTGATCGCCGAATCTGGTGGAAAAATCGAGGATGAATGGATACGGCACAGTGACACAACAACATTCGTTCCAGCTAGGGTCAGCAGCGCTGGTCTACAAGAAGTACTGAAACACAACTCGGTGCGGATCTGTCAGCCAATGCCACAGCTGCGGCAGTTGCCTATGCCGATTCCGCTCGATCAGCTGCCTCTGGGCTTCCATCAGTCTGCCCCGTCGCCGCGTAGTGATGTGCCGCCCTTGAAGGTCGCCGTCTTCGACGGCGGCGTCGATGCAGACAGCGACGTGTGGCAGGACAGGGTCGTCGGATGTGAAATTGGCACCCCAGCACCGACTGCAGCCAGCCGAGCGCACGGTGCGTTGGTGACCAGTGCGATGCTCTACGGGCATCTGACCGGTCAGGTTTTACCTCCGCCGGCGAATCTAGATATCACGCATTATGCGGCGATCCCGCAGGCGGGCCGTGAGCAAGACCTACAGATGTACTGGCTGCTGGACACCATGGCAGAAGTGGTGCGCCTCAACGATTTCGATGTCGTTCTCGTGTGTATAGGTCCAGACTTGATCGTGACAGACGACCACATCGACCGCTGGACCTCGACCATCGACCAACTGTCATTCGAGCATGACGTGCTGTTCGTTGTGGCTGCCGGCAACAACGGTGAACTTGACGCCGCCACCAGGATGAACCGGGTGCTGGTTCCCGCCGATACGGTCAATGGCCTGACAGTCGGGGCCGCTGATAGCCCCACCGGAACCACGGGCGCCTCCTACAGCGCCAAAGGTCCCGGGCGCACCCCGGCCCAGATATTGCCCACGGGAATCGCTTTCGGCGGATCGGAGTCTGAGCCGTTCGTCGCGGTCGACAACGACGGCACCCGATTGCAGTTCAAGGGGACAAGTTGTGCGGCGCCGCTGGTCGTGCACGGATTGGCAAACGCCGCCGCACGTTTGGGGCTGGAGTATCGGACATCGACGGTACTGCGTTGCTGCGCTGTTCATTTCGCCGAAACCTCCCGTGGCCAGCAGCATGACCATGTGGGATATGGCCTCCTACAATCGGACTATCCGGAGATCGCCTTCAACAATGCACATATCGTGCACGTCCTCTATGAAGGCCAAACCGCCCGCGGCGAAGTAGACGTACTCGCCCTGCCCATGCCCGATGGGATGCCCGCGCCAGTTGATATACGGATCACGCTCGTGTCGACATCGGAAGTCAACCCCAGCGACGCTGGTGACTACGTCGGCGCTGGACTGGAAGTCGCCTTCCGGCCCGACAACACGGTATACCGGTACACCTCGCCGAACGGGCAAAAAACGCGGGACCTGAGCGTGACCCGCGATGCCGACGAGATCGCCCGGATGGAGGCCCAAGGGTGGCAGCCTTCCAGCGCCCCAGTAACCCGAAGCTGGACGGTCCGATCGAAAACCGAGGCCAGCAGACGCGCCAGCGGTAAATGGGAGTCAGTTCGAGTAATCGACCACCAGCTCAAAAAAGCCGCGCCTGTGCAACCCCAGATCGAGTTAGCGCATTTCTCCCGCCAGCGCGCGGTGATGACAAGCGGCACTGCACCCCTCAAGTGGACCATGCTGGTCACACTCGAATGTCCCGCCGGCACCGAGCTTCATCAGGCCGTGCGATCCCAATTCCCAACGCTACGACCACATGTCATCACGATTGAACCCGAAGCCGGAACCGACATTGAAGCCAGCGAGTAGCCGATGAACAATAACCGAGTCACCTCAGCGGTCAACGCAATCCGTACCGCGCTCTCCAACAAGCAACTGGTGCTGATTCTCGGTGCCGGCGTATCCGCCGCCGCCACCAACGGCCATGAGCTCAGCATGTGGCAAGGACTGGTGAAACACGCCATTGGTCGCTGCGTGGAACTCGGCGAGCGCGACCAGGTGTGGGCAGACCGCGCCAACGCTGACGTCATCAGTCCCTACGATGACGATCTGATCGCGGCAGCAGAGAAAGCGACCAGCGGGCTGGGCGGCCGGGCGCACGTGCAGTACCGGCGCTGGCTGCGCGAAACCGTCGGGTCACTGCATGTCGAAGACACGACGCTCACTGATGTCATCAAACTCTACGCCGAACGCGGAGTCCTCATCGCGACAACGAATTACGACGATATACCGTCAGATGTGACTGGATGGCCAGCCGTCACCTGGCGTGACAACACCATGATTCAACGGGTCTTCCGCGGCGATGACCACGCGATCGTTCACGTTCACGGCCATTGGCGCGAGCCTGGTTCTGTGGTGTTCGGTTCGTCGTCGTACGCGGACGTGCTTGGTGACCAACACGCCGGCGAATTTCTCCGAATGATGGTGTGGGGCAAGACCGTCGTCTTCTGCGGATTCGGCGCTGGCATGCGCGACCCCAACTTCACTGCACTGCGCAAATGGATGCAGACATACGCCAAAAGCGAATACTCGCACTACCGGCTCGTCCGCAGCGATGACGTGCAGACCGCTGAGCACGAGCACCATCCCGACGAACACATCGTCGTGGTGCCATTCGGAGCGAACCACCAGGACCTGCCGACGTTCCTCAACTCGATACTGGTGGGTGGACCGTTCCGCGCCACCGACGACTCCGACGCGGCATCGGCGTCTGCGCCATCCACATCGGCCCAGAGCATCCCCATCGTCACACCGCCCGCGAGCCAGGAATCGCGAAACAAACTGTCCGAGATGGCAACCCGTTTCGCCGCAGTGAAAGCCGTCGCCGCCGACGCCTCCAACCCGTTGATTGGTGCTACAGGCGAAATCATCGATCCCTCGGTCCGAGACATATACGTCCGCTTCCAGAACTTGTTCGCCGACGAAGCAGAGTTCGTCATCAGCGCATCGTCCGCGTCGGCGCTGACACAAGTTGAAGCCGACCAAGCCCTCGGCGTGGGCCAGCGACTAGCAGTCCTACTGGATAATCCACCGCCACCCTGATCGCCGTTGGGGCGGATAGTCGGGGCAGCGTGGTCGCGACAGTTCGAAATGGGCTCGACCAGGTAACCCCTAGGTCGCATGGGCCCGTGCGGCTGCTGGCCGCCTCCGGGGATCAGCCCGCCCCTGGTGCTGCGCGGGCTCGGTGAGCGCGCCGCGGGTTGCCGCATCTAACCGCTGGCGTCACCGTAGTAGCGATCCTCGAGTTGACCATCGAACTTGCCCTACGGTCAACTCGAAGACCGCCACTACGGCACCCCCTGAACCCGCCCCAGCGGTGGGTCTAGTGGTGCAGGACCAGGCCGAGGACCGCGGCGGCGACCACGATGTAGGGTTCGTTGATTTTGAAGCGCCACAACACGATCAGGGTGACGGCGGCGATGGCGGCGGTGGCGATGTCGGTGACTGCTTGGCGGGTCAGTACCACCACCGCACCGCATAAGGCCCCGGCCGCGGCGGCGGTCGCGCCGGCGACGAACGCGCGCAGCTGCGCGTTGGTGCGGTGGCGGATGAACCACCGGCCGGGGATGACCACGCCCAGATAGATGGGGGTGAAGATCGCGAGGCTGGACACGACCGCCCCGGGCAGCCCGGCGACCAGGTAGCCGATGAACCCGGCACTGATCACCACCGGGCCAGGGGTGATCAGACCCATGGCGACCGCGTCGAGGAATTGGTCGTTGGTCAGCCAGTGGTGTTGATCCACGACGCCGGCGCGCATGAACGGCACGATCGCCAGCCCGGACCCGAACACGATCGCCCCGGTCTTGAGGAAAAACAGGCCCAGCGAGGTCAGGGTGCCGGCGCCGATCCCGCCCGCGGCGATCATCAGCGGTGCCGCCGAACGCTTCTCACTCGGCGATCCGTCGTGCCCGTCGTGGTTCTCGCCGTGACCGGCGGCGCGGTTACGACGGCGGGGCCAGCGCAGGGCGGGCCGCGCATCCAGGGCGATCATCAGCAGCCCGGCGCCGAGGATGACCAGCACCGGCTCGGACCCGGTGGCCGCGGTCAGCGTGAACACCGCGGCGCTGATCGCCCAGAGCCGCCAGTCTGTGCCGTCGGTGAGGCGGACCAGTTTGATCCCGGCGAGGGTGATGATGGCCATCACCGCTGGGGCGATCCCGTAGAACAGGGCCTGCACGATGCCGGTGGCCGCGTAGTGCTGGTACACCACGCCGGTGGCCACCACGATCGCGAACGCGGGGGCGACGAACGCGACAGCAATGGCCGCGGCCCCGGCGGCGCCGTGGCGCAGATAGCCCACCCACATCGCGACCTGCGCGGCCAGCGGCCCGGGCATGGTCTGTCCGAGGGCCACCCCGTCCAGGAAGTCTTGGCGGTCCATCCAGCGGCGCTGCTCGACCAGGTCGCGCTGCATGTAGCCGACGGTGGCGATCGGCCCGCCGAACCCGATGGCCCCCAGTTTCAGGAAATAGGCCAGCAGCCGCCCGAACCCGGGCGGCTGGACCGGGAGGTCCCTGACCTGGCCGGCGCCGTCGACGTGATCACCCTTACCCACATCATGAATGTAACCATGGTTGCATCAGGCATGCTCGGCTTCGGATCGTGCTGATCGTTTCTCTCCCGGTGCGGGACCCCCGGAGGCCGTCAGCGGGCCGTCAGTGGGGCTGTTAGGCGGGTTCGTGGCCGAGCAGGGTGGCGCGGCGGAAGAATTCGTACAGCCCGTCGAAGACCGGGCCGGTGACCGCCAGGATGGTGGTGTCGTCGGCGATCATCGACAGGCCCCGCAGCACGGTATCGAGGCCCGGGGCTTCGGGGGCGTGGAAGCGTTCGTCGTCGATGTCGGCCTCGTGCACGATTTCGGCGAGTTTCCACAGCACCGGGTCGGTCAGCTCGTAGCGGCGCAGGATGGTTTCGAAGCTGCAGTCCCCGCCGTGGTGGGACAGGTCGACCCCGCGCATATCGAAACCGGTGGCGTCGCTGGGTAATTGGGACGGGTCGGCCAGGAACAGGAAGTCGGCGTCGGGGTCAATGTGGCGGCGGATCAGCCAGGCGCAGGCGGCCCGGTCGATGTGGATGCCGGCGCGGGTGGCCCATTTCACGGCAACACCTCCTTCGGGGCGGCTGTCGGGATGGCGGTGCGCGCGAGGGTCTCGATCGCCGCGACGGCCCGTTCGCGCTGCGGCGGCGGGAAGTAGTCGCGGCGGGTGATGCGGCGCAGTTCGGCGCGCAGCCGCCGCGCCAGCGACTGCGGATCGGCCGTGCGCGCCGGCCCGGGTGCGGCTTCGGCGATGAGGGCTTCGTACTCGGCGGCCCGGGCCGCGGCCATGCTGGTGGCCAGTTCCCGCTCGGCGGCCAGGGTGGCCGGCCGGGCGATCCAGACCGACGCCGACCCGGCGGCCTCGATGATTTCCTCGGCAATCCATTCCAGTTGTTCGCGGGTGCGGGCATCGGCCGGCAACGCGACCACCCCGTCCCCGAGCTGCCCGACCCCGAGGCGTTTGAGTTTGCGCCACACCGCGATCCGGCGCGTGGATGGTTCGCGCGGCATCCGGTACGACAACAGCACCCACTGCCCAGCCTCGCCGGTCGCCATCTGGTTCACCTTCCCGCGGCACATCCCGCCGCCCCTGGTCGGGCCCTGGTGCGCGCCGCACCCTCCAGCGTAGGGTTGCAACCATGGTTACACACCAGGGTTGGCGGTGGTGAGTCGACGCACGATGCGACTGGCCGGCGGTGCCGCCGCGCTGGCCGTGCTGGCGGGGTGCGCCGCGGATCCGCCTGGACCGCACACCCTGCCCTGGCAGCAGGCCGGCACCACCGACCTGACCGGCGGCACCGGGCGTTTCGACTACACCACCCTCGATGCGGGCCGGGGACTGCTGTTCATTGCGCACATGGGCGCCGGGCAACTCATCGAAGTCGACGTGCACCACCACCAGGTGGTGCGCACCATCGAAGACCTGCCCGACGTGCACGGCGTGATCGTGGTCCCCGAGGCGCATCGGGTGTATGCCACCGCCACCGGCCGTAACCAGGTCGTGGCCCTCGACGAGGACACCGGCACAGTCATCTTCACCGCGCCCACTGGCGCCTACCCCGACGGACTGGCCTACGACCCGATCCGGCACACCGTGTGGACGACCAACGAGAACGCCGGCACCGAAACCGTCGTCGACGCCGCCACCGGCGCTCCCGTGGCCACCGTGCCGCTGGGCGGGGATGTCGGCAACGTCGTCTACGCCCCAGCCACCGACAAGATAGTGGTCGCGGTGCAGGGCCGCGGTGATCTGGCGGTCATCGACCCCGCCACGCACACCGTCACCGACCGGATTGCCACCCCGGGATGTCAAGGGCCGCACGGTCAAACACTCGACACCACCACTCAGGTGATGTTCGTGGGCTGCGAAGGCAACGCCACCCTGATCACCGTCGACCTGGCCACCAAGACGGTCATCGATCACCAGCAGATCGGTGATGACCCCGACGTGCTGGCCTACGACCCGGCCCGCCGCCGCGTCTACGTGGCCGCCGAAAGCGGCTGGGTCAGCATCGCCGAGCACGACCACGGCCACCTCACCGGCCGCGGCTCGGCGCACGTGGCCGACGGGGCCCACACCCTGGCCATCGACCCCGGCACCGGCCACACCTTCCTGCCCATCGCCGACCCCGGCCACGGCACCCCGCAGCTCTGGGAATACGCCCCCACCGCCTGACCACACGAAAGGCACCCTCATGCGCCCGACCAGCATGCACCGGATCAGCCCGATCACCACCAGTGCTGCGCTTGCCGCGGCTGCGCTGCTGGCCGCCGCCCTGGCGGGCTGCTCGAGTACACCGAACTTGCCGGCGGCCAGCTCATCGGCCAACCCCTCTGCAACCGCGACTACGAGCGCGGCGGCGCCGACCGCGCAGGCCCCGGTCGCCGTGGCCGGTGAGGGGGAATGGAAACCGGTCACCGACATCCTGGGCCGCACCGGAAAGCTCATGGACCGGGGCACCGTCTACCGAATCCCGCTGGTGCGCTCGGACTTACACGTCCAGACCGAGGGCGTGGACATCGCCCCGGGCTTGTCGTTGGGCGGGTATGCCGCGTTCGTCCGCTACACCGACACGACCATGGTCATGGGTGATCTGGTCGTCACCGAAGACGAACTCCCGCACGTCACCGACGCCCTGCACGCTCACGGCATCACCCAAACCGCGCTGCACAAACACCTACTCGCCCAGACCCCACCGATCTGGTGGACCCATATCAGCGCCATGGGCGACCCCACCACCCTGGCAGCCGGCCTGCGTGACGTTCTGGCCGCGACCACGCTGCCCGCACCCACACCCGCAGCGCCGCCGGCCACCGCACCCAACCTCGACCTGGACACCGCCGCGATCGACGCCGCCATGGGCCGCGCCGGCACCGCCGACGGTGGCCTCTACAAATACAACCTGGCCCGCGCCGACACCATCACCGACAACAACCACCAGCTCCCCCCGGGCACCGGGGTAACCACGGTCATCAACTTCCAGCCCCTCGGCGGCGGAAAAGCCGCCATCAACGGCGATTTCGCGCTCACCCAAGAGGAAACCCAACCAGTCATCGCGGCGCTGCGCGCCGGGCACATCGCGATCGTCGAACTGCACAACCACATGCTCACCGACCAGCCCCGGCTGTTCTTCCTGCACTACTGGGCCGTCGACGACGCCGCCACCCTCGCCAAAGCCCTGCGCCCGGCCCTGGACGCCACCCACCTGGCCCCGCCGACCAAATAGGATGCGCCCGCCGACTCGATAACCGTCGCCGCTTCAATGGATTTCATGAGTGTCGTGATGTCCTGGGCGGCAGCGGAACCGACGTCGGCAGCCGCGTCCTTGACCTCCACCGGGGCGCAGCCCGTCCTGAGCGTCGCGCTGGTCGTGGTCTGTGTGCTCATGGCGCTGGCCGCTGCAGCGGTCTACCGGCTCGCCGACCTCGGCCCACCGCTCACCGTGCCCTGGGCAGCCATTCGAGGCTCCATCCAACTGGCCGCGGTTGCCGGTGTGCTCGCCGCGGCCATCGCCCGGCTATGGTCCTCAGCGCTGATCCTGGCGGTCATGTTCGCCGTTGCCAGCGTGACCGCCGCCCGCCGCAGCGAGGCCACGCGCGGATCGGCATGGCTGACCGCATCATTGGCCGCCGGGGTGCTCGCCGTCATCCCCGTGCTGCTGCTCTCGGGTGTCGTGCCCATCACCGGGGTGGCGATCGTTCCGATCGTGGCCATCGTGCTCGGCAACACCATGACCGCCGTTGCCGTCACCGCGCGACTGGCGTTGCAAGCTCTCCAGCAACGCGTCGGTGAGGTCGAGGCTGCACTGAGTCTGGGCCTGAGCGAACGAGATTCACGCATGGAAATCGTCCGCGGCACCACCACCAACGCCCTGCTGCCCGCCGTCGACTCCACTCGAACCGTTGGACTCGTGACGCTGCCCGGCGCGTTCGTCGGGGTGCTGCTGAGCACCGGATCACCAGGGCAAGCCGCAGCCGTACAGATCCTCGTCCTCGTCGCGCTCCTGCTCGCGCAGACCTGCGGCGCCGCGCTCACCGTCGAGCTGATCGCTCGCGGCCACCTCAACCACCACGGATGACGCCGACAACCACGATGCCCGCGCCCGCCTCCGAGCGACGGACCCGACAGGCCAGCGCTTGCTCTACTATCTACGCAGCCATGCAGATATAGAAGCGGCCGCCCTGACCGCGAGGAAATCCGGGGCGCCGCCAACTGCCCCCATCATATGAGCGCCCGAGGATGACCATGTCACTGTTCAGCTATCGCGACTACCGGCATCTGTTCGCCGCGCAAGTCGTCGCGCTGTTCGGCACCGGGCTGACCACCGTGGCGCTGAGCCTGCTGGCCTACCAACTCGCCGGCGCCGATGCCGCCGCCGTGCTCGGCACCGCGCTGGCCATCAAAATGATCGCCTACGTGACCGTCGCGCCGATTGCCGCCGCCTATGCCGACCGCGTCCCGCGCCGACTCATGCTGGTGGGGCTGGACCTCATCCGCGCCACCGTGGTCATCGCGATGCCGTTCATCGATCAGGTCTGGCAGATCTACCTGCTCATCGCCCTGCTGCAGACCGCCTCGGCAGCGTTCACCCCAACCTTCCAGGCGGTGATCCCCGATGTGGTGACCGACGAGAACGACTACACCCAGGCACTATCGGCCTCCCAGCTGGCATCGACCATGGAGAGCCTGCTCAGCCCCGTACTCGCCGCGCTGGCACTGACAGTGATGAGCTTTCACTGGCTGTTCGCCGGCACCGTCGTCGGATTCCTGCTTTCCGCGGCGCTGGTGGTCAGCTCCCGCATCCCCGACGCCACACCCAGTGGCCGCGGAAACATCTGGGAGCGCACCGCCGCAGGCATCCGCATCTTCGCGGCCACCCCCAGGCTGCACGGAGTGCTGGCCCTGGACCTCGTTGTTGCCGGATGCGGCTCCATCGTGATGGTGACCACCGTCAACTACGTCCGCGACGCGCTCGGCCGGCCACAAGCCGACGTCGCCTGGCTTCTGGCCGCATCGGGCACCGGCACCATGATCGTGGCCCTACTATTGCCGCCGGTCCTGCAACGCATCCCCGAACGGACCGTAATGCTCTGCGGCGCAGTACTGCTACTGATCGGAGCTACCGGCGCCATCAAACTATCGATGGCCTCTGGCCCGCACCGCTGGGAGATGGCCCTGACCATCTGGTGGATCATCGGCTCGGGCATGAGCCTGATCCTGACACCGGTCGGCCGGGTACTACGCCGCTCATCGGCGCCATCGGATCGGCCCGCGATCTTCGCCGCCCAATTCTCGCTCTCACACCTGTGCTGGCTCCTGACCTATCCCATCGCTGGATGGGGCGCAACGCTTCTCGGCTTCACCACCACTTGGTCGATCCTGGCTGCCATCGCCACGGCCGGCGCGATTGCCGCGGTCTTCACCTGGCCACGCCACGACCCTGAAGAACTCGCCCACACCCACGATTCCGCCACCACCAGCGATGACCACCTCGGACACGACGCAACACATCTCGGCGACGGCGTGTTCGAGCACGTCCACACCTTCATGATCGACCAAGAACACCTGCGTTGGCCCGAACCCACCAAGTAAGACATCGCAGAGGCGCACTGGCGTCATAGCGACCCTGCACCGTCAACACCCCTAATTGGAGACTCTTATGAGCCAACTGTTTCCGGTTAAGCCCCAACAACGCCGCACCCCTAACCGGGAACAGTCGTAGACGCCCCGAACCGACCCCAGATAACCAGAGTCCTGAGCCTTCGTCGGCCGCTGTCGGTCGATCTGCAAACCAGCAGGCGAATCGCCAGGCCGCCGCGGCGGCTCGGCCCCGCGTTCCGAAATCGGCCTAGCCGCGTTCCACGGCCTCGAACCCCATCAGGGCTGATCAGCGGTGTCGGGGTTTTCTACAGGTCCCCGCTGGTGTTATTGCGCTGCGCCACTGACGCGATCTGGTCCGCCGCTTCCTCGGCATAAGCCAGATCCACGCGAACGCACATCCCGACAGCCCCATCAGTGACGGTCACCGCGACCAGAGACTTCACCGGAATGAACCCAAGCAGCGCCGGAACCGACAGCAGCAAGTCCCGCATAGACGAAATCGTGAACATGACAACCAACCCCTTCGAGGTTTTGAACGGGCCCACCCGGGTGGCGTGCCCTTACACCGATGAGCATAAAGGACCCCACCGACAAGAACTGCCACCGAAACACGTTCCACCCCAACGGGTTACCGTCTATCCTCCCCGCCTCGGCGTGGGGCGGGGAGGATAGACGGTAGGGGTCACCCCGCGTGTCTATCTTCGTAGCGTTCGGTTACCCGCCAGCCTGATCGGCGGCCTCGACAGTTCGCACGCCGCCCACGATCCGCACCGCCGCCCCGTCTGCGGTGCGCACCCGGGTGATCTTGTCGAACGGCAGCAGACCGCCATAGCCGGCGACCCGCACCGTTTTGGTGTTCACCTTCACCACGGGGGTCCACTCACTCCACAGATGCACCAGATCGCCAGGCACAATCGTGGCGGCGTCCCATACCGCAGCGCCGGCCTGCGCGGCCTGCTCGAGTTGACGCGTCCAGTAGATGATCTGGTCCTGCGTATGCGTGATGTCAGCGAGTACCCGGTCCCGGTACGCCCCGCCGGCCGGGACGATGGTTTCGACGTGTTTGACGCCGCGCCCATCGACGAACACGGTCCGGGTGTGGCCGTCGCGGGTGCGCTCCAGCCGACGCAGGTCCGCATTCAGGCGCTCGATGCGCCGGCGGATGACCGCCGGCGCATACCGAAATCCGGTGGTACTGGCAGCTGCCGCCGCTCGTGAGGCTGCGGTCTCGGCAGCATCGGTGGCGTCGATCGCTTTACGGGTCGCGGTGTCGGCACGCTCAATTGCCTTGCGATGCCGGGCTTCCGAGTGGTGGCCCACGAGGATGGGCTGCCCCATCGGGGGGAGCAGGTTGTGGGCGTGCTGCTCGTTGGCCCAGGCGCTCTGCGCCGCCGCGGCTTTGCGGTCGGCTTTGGCTTCCAGTGCCTCCGCGCGCTGTTCCTGGCGGGCGACCGCTGCGGTCTCGGCATCCTCGGTGGTCCGGTAGGTGTCGTCGATATCGACGGTCACGGTGAAGCCGGCCTTTTCCAGCGCCACCTTCGTCGCGTCGATCAGTGCTGTCTTGGCGCGGGTGTCGCGGGATCGCTGGACGTACCAGCTGCCCAGATTGCGCGACCAGCGCCACGCGCCGCCGCGACCGGACACCGCCTTAAGGACGTCGGCGCTGCCGTCGCCCCTGCTGGTTCCCTCGATCAGGGTTCCCTCGGCGTGGGTGTGGGTGATGGTCAGTGATGTACTCACCGCTGGCTCCTCTGCGGGATTGGTCGAGCCTGCCCGGTTGGCGTGCTCCTACATTTCTCACCGTAGACTCCGGGTCCGACAGATTCGCCAGATATGTTGGGTGCCGGATTCTTTCGTCAGTTCTCGGCGGGCCACACCAGCAGATGCGCTTCGATTTCGTCGAGGTGCGCGCGGACGGCTTCGTCCGCATCGGAAGCCAGATATTCCCGGGTTTCACCGATGATCAGGTTCTGGATCATCCAGCGCCGCGGCGGCGGCACTGACCGGGATTCACCGCCGAGGGCCTGCGTCAGGACGAGGTCGGCCAGATCAGCAGCAGCAGAACTCATCTCATCGAGACTATCGACGTCCTCGTCGTCACCATCAACCGCGGCCTGCCACTGTGCGATCGCGCGCTGCACACGGGCAGCGGCATCCTGGCAGCTGCCCGAGGCGGGGTCGGGGTCGTAAGTATCCACCTCGGCGACGCTGATGCGCAGACGCAACGGCTCTCGTGCGCCGAGGTGCATCACGACCACGCGATCGGAAATCATGTTGTCGCTCATGACAGCACGTCCCGTGCCGCTGCCCAGAATCGGTCCTCGTCAGCGATTTGCGCGGTCAGCAGGACAGCCGCGGTGTCGATGATCTGACCGATCACCGTCGCTGCATCATCGAGAACCTCTGGGAGCAGATCACGCGCCTTATCCAGGTACACCGTCACCGATCGGTAGGCCCGCTGCGTTT
Organism: Mycobacterium sp. FW102-FHT13B02; assembly: GCF_058790275.1. Classification (NCBI taxonomy): domain Bacteria; kingdom Bacillati; phylum Actinomycetota; class Actinomycetes; order Mycobacteriales; family Mycobacteriaceae; genus Mycobacterium; species Mycobacterium sp. FW102-FHT13B02. The sequence goes on along the minus strand of NZ_JBYTCM010000007.1, from coordinate 244,067 downwards.
CGCCGGCAGTGTGCACACTCAGGACCACGTTCACCCCGTCATGCACTCCGGAGCAGTCATAGGCCGGTTCGATGTCCAAGACTACGGTCTCGGCCCTAACGCCGGGACGCAGGCCCTGCACGGTCAACCACGCCGCCGCGTTGGTGTCGGGCCGCTGGAACACATCGAGCATGAGGCCGTGCAACGTCTCGGCTAAGTCCACCGACTCCGCACTGGGCAGGGCGTCGCCGACGATCTCCTCGAGGCCGGCCCGGTCCGGCAAGCCGGCCCACCACGCCGCGTACGCCGCCCCGTCGCGGGTAACGGTCATCGGGGCCAACACGCCACCCAGGCGGCAGGTCCGATCATGCACGCCGCGCCACAACACCACCGGTTCCTGTTCGGTGATCCGGCCATCGGCGAACACATACCGCCACCGGATACCCTCGTCGTTCTCCCACACCAGAATCCGATCCCCCACATACGGTGCGAGCGCAGCAAGGACCTGGTCCACCGGGTCGTCGAACGCACCCCGATACCCGGTGATGACCACACCGCCGCGTACCTGCTGCTCATCGAGCGCAAACCCCAATTCGGTGAGCAGCTCGCGCCAGCTGCCGACCGGCGCGCCCAGGCCCACCTCGACGGCACCCATCGCCTCGTCGAAATGCTCGCCCGCGATCACCAGCGACCCATCCATCAATTCCACGTCGTAGCTCATGACACCCGCTCCAGAGTTTCCCGGGCCGGCCCCGCTGGCCAGCCCACACAACACCGATCCTAACGCCTGCATCCGACATCCGAAGGTGTCTAAACACCCTGTCCCCCAACATGACTGAGTTCAACTCCCAGGCCCTACGAGGGGCGGGGAGGCGCCCGGGTCGCCCGGGTCGCCCGGGTGCGGGGGCGGCGAGCTTGCTGGCCACCCCCGCGGCGCTCACCGAGGCACTTCGTCCTCGGAATACCAGGACTCGCCAGCAAAATACGGGTCGAAGTCCTCGGGCGGATGCTCCGGATACCGTTCCCGAATCCCCTGCATCACCGGGGCCAGCCGCTCCTCATTCACCTGCTGATGACGCTCACACCGCGGATAGGACAACCCCGATCCCGACATCGCCAGATACTCGTGCACCTCACCCTGACAACCCTGCGGACCATCGAGGCACTCATCAGGATCGAACCGATCCAGGCACTCATCCCCAACCGACACGTCGATATCCACCCCGACCAACTCCTCACATCAACGGGCACACCCTGATGACGTGCCCCTACCAACACCCAGAACACTACCCGCAGCCACCGACACCTACTGCCCACCAACAGGTTCCACACTCCCAACCCTGTGGCACTCTCCCCGCCTCGGCGAGGGGCGGGGAGAGTGCCAGCGTCGCGCCACACCCTCGCGCCCGGTCAGGCTAGGCAGCACCCAGGCTCACCAACACCCCCAACGCCTCCCCGGCCAGCGGGTCATCACTGGCCGCAAGCAGCCCCGCCGTCGCCGGGTCGGTGACCAAGCTCAGGTGCGCCCGGTGGCGGCTCAACGTGACACAGACCCGACCAGGGTCCACCGCGAATTCCTGCACCTGCCGGTACCCCGCCATCGGGTGCAGCGCCACCACGGCGGCACGTTCCATGCCCTGCAATCCATTGGTGGTGCCAATCAGCAGGTCGGGTACGTCAGCCAGCAGGGCACGCACCGCCCCAGCCTGGGCCACGTGCGGCACCACCACCGCAATGTCCTGCCCTCGCAACAACTCACTTCCGCCAGCTCGCCGGTACTGATACCCGAGCAGCTCGCGCACCCGCTCAGCCACCGCCGTCAGCAGCACCGGATCAGTCGGGCCGTGCTGCGCGGGCACTGTCACACAGTCGATTTCGGCAAGTTCCTGCCCGCCGTCGCTGACGATGGCCTCGGCGGGCCGACGTGATGTGAACGGCATGTCTTTGTAGAAGTGCTGCGACAACAAGGAACAGGTATCCGGCCCCAGCCGCCACGAACTCGTCAGCTCGTGCACGGTCATCGCCGGGCCGTGCGCGGCCAGCAGCGCAGCCGGGGCACTTTGATGCGGGCCGGTGGCCTGCCCCTGCCAACGGGCAGTCGAGCCGGTCACCACCGGCGCAATCTGCCCCGAATCCCCGACCAGCACCACCTGGCGGGCCAACGCACCCAACGCCCCCACGTCCGCGTAGGTGGCCTGCCAGGCCTCGTCAATCAGAAGCACGTCCGCCGCCCCCACGGACGGATCAACGTACAACCAGCGGGCAGCGGTGCCGATCAGGATCGCCCCTCCGGTAGGGTGCGTCCACCGCACCTGCCGACCTGTCACCGTCGCGAGGTCTTTGAGGCCTCCGACTTTCGCGGTCGCTGACGACACGATCAGCGCATAGCGGTCACTGACCGCACTCATGCGCCGGGCCAGCTCCAATGCCTGTTCGCGGGTCTGCGCCGCCACCGCCACCCGCAACCCTGCCCGGTGGGCCAGCGCGGCAGCTAAAAGCGTTGTCAGGCGGGTCTTTCCAGCGCCCGGACACGCCGGCGAAATGGTCGCAGGGTCACCCGACCACACCGCCAGCAGGATCCGCGCCAGCATCGGATCGTTGAGCAGTTCACGACCCGGCCAATCCTGCACCGGAGCCTTGGCCGGCGCTTTCGGGGCACCCGTCCCTGCGGACGGGACCAGGGCAGCCGCCGCCGGGGAAGCGGTGCTGGACACCAAATTCTTTGGCAGAGTGCGCATTACGTGTCCTCTCGATTGTCGTTCTCGGCGGCGGCGATGATGACGGCCAGCGGCACATCGCGGCGCACCGGCGCGGGGGTCACGCCTTGGGACAGCCAGCTATAACGCTGCCGGTAAAGCCGTGACACCACAACGCGATTGGAGCGGATCGTGGCTGCACTCGGCGGTGCCGGGATGACCGTCACCGTCTCCCCGGCACCGGGCCGGTAGTCGCTGCGCTTCAATGCGCCGATGGTCACTAGCAGCGCGCCCGTCTCAACTGCCGTGGCGACCACTTCCCCACCGAAGCGGCCTCCGCTGCCGGGGATCGCCGCCAGCGGGTCACCGACCCAGCCGAGCACCGCCGACCCAGCCCGCAGTCGGGTGTCCAACCGGCCTACCTCGACGGTGACGCGGTTGCCTGCGCTGCCCGCCCCGATCACCACCTGCCCGGTACACACATGCCCGGTATGCACGCCCCGCGCCCGCCACAACGGGTCACCAAATAGCGCCGCTGCGAACGTGTCAGCAGCATCGCACCGGCTGCGCAGCCGCATCGCCGCCAGCGCCAGGGTCTCCGGTACCTCCCAGGACCGGCCTGCCGCCAGTGCCTCCTGGTAGCGCGCCAGCAGCCAGTCGTCGTCTTCGCGCAACATGTCCAACCCCGCCAATAGCGGCCCCTTGGTGACCGCGTCATGCCACCGGGGCAGGCCCACCAACCCGACCGGGGCACCGAACACCCGCCGCCACGCGGCCCCATCGTCGGCCCCCGGTACCGTGCCGAGCACATAGCGCGCCCGCGACAGCGCTAGAACATCAGCCACGGCACTCGTGCCGGGATGCGCGGCCCGCTCCACCCACCACCCTGCCAGCGCCGATCCTGCCGCAACGTCCATCCGGCCACTGAGCGCCGGATCGGCCCACCGGGGCGCCAGGCCCGCCAGCGCGGTCAGGGTCGCCCCGCCCTCGATCAGTGCCGTGGCACCGCCGCCAAGGTCACCGGACGTGCAGCCTGCCGCGCGGGCAATCGCCGCCAATCCTTCGGCCCCGCAGCCGGAATGAAGGTTCCCATCCGGTCCGATAGCCTGCACCCGCACTCCAGCGCCGGTGCGCCGCGCTGCCACCGCCACCCGCACATCGCGGGCCGGTGCGGGGTTGTGGCGCAGCCGCGCCACCGCCCCGCCACGGTCGCGGGCCACCTGACGCAGCGCCAGATCGAACAATGCCGCCGTCACTGGTCCGACCCCTCGGCAGCCTCGGATGCGGTCAGCGCGGACGCGGCGGCGGCGAAACCGTCCGCCAGTGCCCTGGTCGCCAGATCGTCTCGGTCACTGCTGGCAGCGGCCCGCACGGTATCGGCCGTCCAGCCTGTACCGGCCAGCACCGAGTCGGCCCACTGGCCGAACCGCGACGGTGCAGGCCGCTGCCTGCTCATGCCGCCACCGATGCCGGGGCGGGTGCCGGGGTGACCCGAACCATCTTGGCCCACCGTGGCGTGGTGTCCACGGCATGCGTGCCGATCAGTGCCACGATCAGCGGGACCGGCAGACGCCGCGCAGGCCACGGTGTACCGCCATCGGTAAAGCACACCTGCACATTGCTTTTCGGCCTCGCCGCCAGCGCCGCGTTGATCCCGATGCACATGTCCGTGCCGCCGCCACCGGTCAGTGTCACATCAGCGATAGAGCGCACCGGGCGCGGAATGGTCGCTGCCGCATCACAGCACGTGACCCGCACGCTCGCACCCGTGCTCCGCAGCACGGCCCGCGTCTCGGACAAGGCGGCGGCAAGATCGTCGCGGCCCATCGATCCTGACGTGTCGATGATGAGATCGACCACGATTTTCGGTGCCCGCAGGGTCGGCAGGATCAGCCCACCGGGAGCGCGGCGGTTGGGCCGACGCCACGAATGGTGCACCTGGCCCGCCTGGTCCTCAACGGCCCTGCGCACCGCAGCGCGCAGAACTTTGGGCCAGGGCACCACAGCAGGAGCCAACTGGCTTTCGGCCCAGCGTTGCACACCCGCTGGCACTGATCCCCGGCCCGCGCCGCCTTCACTGGCTGCCGCCTGCACCGCACGCGCCACCGCCGTGCGCACCAATTCCCCTGCCTCGCGGGATAATCCAGAGCCGCTCCCCAAGTCCACCCCCGGTGCGAGTTCACCGGGAAAAGGTGCATCACCGGCACCGGACCCGCAGCCCACTCCGTCATCCGGCGTCGGCGGTGGCGGGGGTGTACCGGGCGGGATCAGATGCCGGTAGTAGACCTCGGCGGCGCGGCCATCAGCGCAGCCGAGCGCAGCCGGGGTGACCGCGCCGTCTGGCAGTCCCAGGCCTGCGGCAAGCAGGTCGTCGTTAATCTCGGCGTCACCGGCCAGATTCCAGTGCATCCGCGACAGCGGCAGGCCCAGATCATCGGCTCGCGCCGCGTGCATCCGAATCAGGTGTCCGGCCTCGTGTAGAAGTACCCCGCCACTTTCGGCGATGGTCCAACCACCGTCGCCGCCGAGCATGATCGGATCGAGGTAGAGCCGCCAGTCAGGCGACACTCCGAACGTACCCAAACCCGGTGCGGCAACGGGGATCATCGCAAACACGGCTTTGGCGAAGTACGGCATCATTTCCACCGCCGCCATCCGCGCCAGCCGCAGCCGACGCCACTCATCGGCGGTCAGCGCCCGCACCGCCTCGCTCATGCCACGGCCTCCGCACCGGATGCCGCCTTGTCGAATTCCAGACCGGCAGCGACCAGTACGTCATGGAATTTGCGCGCTGCCGCAGGAACTTTCGCCCCTGCCGGTCGGGCCACCGCCAGCGACCGTGCTGCCGCCCCGGCTACATCAGGGGCACCGCTGAGCGCCGCAGACACCAACGGCCCCCACGCCCGCACCCACGCATCATGGGTGCCGCGCCCCGACGCCCACGCCACGACACCGGACAGCACCGCCCACACCTGGTCGGGCCGTGCGGTTTTCCAATCCATGATCGACGGATCGGCAATCACGTCCGACACCGGAGGTAAGTCCATATTGGCCCGCCACTCAACGAATTCGGACCCCACGCCGTCGCCCAGCAGCCCCAGTACCGCCGTGGTGATCGCCGCCGTGTCGTCGGACCGCAGATAGGGCAGCACCCGCGACACCGCGTGCCAGGACCGCCGCGACGGCCACGCCCGGCCCGCCGCCTCATCGGTGTTCGGATACTGGTGCAGGACACCGGGTTGCGTCTCCACGAAGGCGCAGACCTGGCCGACCTCATCAGCGGCCCGCAACTCATCTGCCGCCACCGCCCGCGAGGCAGGCAACGTCCCGAATCCCGAGCGCATGCCGGTCAGCCACTCATCGGCGGTCGGTTCAAAGTCCACGTGCAGGAACCGATTCGCCATCGGGGGTGCCAGATCACTGCCGCCTGCGCTGCGGTCCGGTGGGTTCGCCGCTGCGATCACGCGCACCGCCTCGGGCAGCCTGCGCCGCCCGACCATCCGTTCCAGCGCCACCGTGAGCATCGCCGCCTGCACCGCCGGACTGCACGTAGACAGCTCATCCAAAAACAGGTACCCCGATTGATGCTCGAAAAGCGTTCCCGCCCAATCCGGTAACGCCAGTGATTGCACTGCCCCATCGACCACCACCGGCCACCCGGCAATGTCCACCGGCTCACGCTGGGACCCGATCACCGTCTCCACTGGCACCCCGTCCGCATGGGCAAGTGCCCGCACAACCGCGCTCTTGCCCATGCCGGGATCACCCCACAGCAGGCACGGAACCGCAGCGCGCGAAGCGGCATCGATAACCGTCACACTCGTCGCCAAATCAGCCATCACACAAACCCCAATCGGGAAACAGACCCACCCTGCTGGCGTGCCTTGACACTCCTAAACTAGCAGGCTGCACCGACAAAACCACACACGAAACGGGCTGCACCACAGCAACATTGACCCCACCCTCTCCGCCCCGGCGAGGGGCGGAGAGGGTGGGGTGTGGGGCACAGGATCAATAGGCGATGTCCTATCCCGGTGGTACGTTCCGGCTAAACGAATGGGGCCTACCTGCCCCGCAGGAAGGTGGGATGCCGACGATGCCCAACATCGATGCCGGCGCGGCCCAACCTCGACGAACGAACGCGTGGGTCCTCGAGGTCCTGTCCGCCACTGGGGGCACTGTGCCCGCCGTCAGTATGAAGGCCACCAACGGCGACCACGTCGAGCACTTCGACGTCTCGCTCTGGCCCGCGGGATGGCGGATTCTCCGCCTCGGACTGACCATCCCGACGGTTGTCCGTCAAGCTGCGATCCGCCTGGCCATCCGCGGGACGCGGCTGGGGACGGCCAGGTAAGCACACAACCCCGCTGGAGGCTCCTCGGCTGCCACTGCCGCCGCGTATCAGGTTGGTGCATTGACAAGTAGCCTGTGCCCACACAGGACCACGATGCTGGGGAGGGCGCCATGGCCTACACGAACGCGAACACAGCGGTGCCGGCAAAGATTGGGCGGCTGTTCGATGTGATGCACCGCCGCGGGGAGCCCGAGCTGTCAAATCAGCTTGCCGCCGAAGGCATTACCGCCACAACCGGTGTCGACATCAGTGCGAAGTACTTGCAGCAACTGCGCTGCGGAGAGATACCCGACCCCAGCGCGTCCCATTTGCGGGCGATAGCCGAGTACTTCGGTGTGCCGGCGGATTATCTGATTACCGACCTGCCCGACATGGAGCGTCAGCTGAGCATTCTGAAAATCTTGCGCGACGCAGGCGTCCGGGACCTCAATTCCTGCACAGTGGTCTGCGACGGCCGAACCTAATCGGGTGCCCGCGGTTCATACCGCACCGCTGCCAGCAGACCGCCGGCGGCCACACCGAAGCCCACGCTCCCCCGCCTGCGCTCGACCTGCCCCGTGCCCTATTCCAGCGTGATCTGCACGCTCGGACATCACGAGATTCGCTCACTGCCGCAGTCGATGGCACTGAGGTCGGGGTCGGCGTCAATCACCACCGGTGCGACGTTCCAGCGATCCAGCAGCGCATCGAGATTGGGCACGATCTTGGTGTAGGGGTGCCCACTGGCAACCCAGCGGGCGATGGGCACGGCGGTGTAGTCGCCGCTGGTTGTTTCTTGCGGCCACCACCCGTACGCGGCGGCCCGCGCGATGATCCGAGCTGTGCACTCCCAGTCGGTCACCTTCTCGCTGGCACGCAAACGGGCCGCGGTGTCGCCACTGACAGCGTGCTCCCAGGCACGTTCCGGGGTGCCGCGTCCGCACCAGTGCGGCCAATCCCAAAAAGCCTGCCGCACAGCGGCGATGTTAGGTGTAACAACGTAGGTTTCCGTGGCGGTGTCGTTCTGGACCTCGATACCACCGGAAGTGCCGATCGCCACTTCGCGTGTCATCTCATCTCCGGTTTCACCGTGGAGGCTTTCTTCGGCAGTCAACTCGACGCATCTCCTTCGTCTTCCTGGTTCGGGCCGGGGGCCGTTAGCAGGCTCGACAGCAAGCCGGTGGCCGCGGCGACCTTTGTTGCCTTTTTCGATGCCCCTGCCTCGGTGTGGCTCAGGCCGGCGAAGCCCACGGTGCAGGTGAACACCGGAGCGTGCGGGGGGCCGTCGGTGGTGAACGTGTAGTCGACGACGCCGAGGTGATGTGTGGCCGCGAAATCCGCCAGCCACCCCACGGGGTTTCCCAATGCGGCGTTGCGCCGGGCCGGATTCAAGGCATCGAGCTGCTGGCGCACATCGTCCGGCAGGGTGCTGGCCTCGGTGACCGCCAGCGGTGCGGCAGCGGGCGCGGGCCAGTGCGGCTGGTCGTCAGGCCCGGCGAGGGCGGCCAGGCCATTGATCCCCAGTAGTAGTTCCCACATCGCTTGTGTCTGAGCGGTTTTCTTGGCTTGCGCGGTTTGCCACTGCCCGATCTGGTCCCCCATCCGGGCCCGGACCGCGAACACCGGCCGGTGGTCCTCGCTGTGTGGGTCTCGGCTCTCTTCGACCTCGACGGGCACCGCTCCCTCGACGATGGTGGCGAATATGCTCAAGGCAGATGGCGCGAATTCGGGATGCTGAGCACGCACCGCTGGGTAGAACCGGCGGCGGATGTTGTCCCAGGCTGGACCGGCAGCGATCATCCGGCCCAAATCGGCCGGGGCCAGGACGCCGGCGTTGAGCCGGCGCACGAGTTCGGTTTCGATTCCCGGGCTGGGTGCGACTGCCGTCATGAGATCGAACATCTTGCGCCACTGTTTCGGTTCGAGGGCTGAGTAGTTGCCGTCGAGGATCCGCTGCACGCGTTCGCGGCGGCTGCGCTCCTTCATGTGCACTGCGGTAGCTTGCCGCCGTTTTTCGACGGCAGTATTGATTTCCCCGGCAAGGGTGTGCAGAGCTGTCGATGGGTAGGGGTGCTCGCGGCCGGCGATGTGGTCGCAGATGATGCGTTGGGTGACCAGGTCGGCGTAGCGACGCAACGGGGAGGTCGCGTGGCAGTAGGCCTCCAGTCGCAGCCCGTGATGCCCACGCGGCGCGGCGTCATAGGTTGCTTTGCCCAGGGTGCGATTGACTCGACTTTGCAGCTGCTCAAACAGTTCCGGGTCGTCGAGTGCCGCCGCGATGTCGGCGGCCAGGTCCGTTCCGCTTTCCCCGATCAGGCTGGTGCGGTGATTGCGGAACAGGATCGGCACATCGCGGTCGATGCACCATTCGGCGATCGCGGCGTTGGCGGCGATCATCATCTCGGCCACCATCACGTACCCGCAGGTGCGCTGTTGCGCCGGGATGGCCACGATGGCCCCTTCTTCGCCGATCGCATACCCGCGCAGCAGGTCGTAGATGGCCAGCGCGCCGCTGTTGCGCCGCCGAGCCAGGAGCAGCTGGGCCAGCTCGTCGATGTCGGTCAGGAGTTGATGATGGCCATGGCTGGCATCGACCAATGCTGTCGGCACCTGCTGGTAGGAGACGCGCTGGCAGCTGCCGGCCTGCAGCCAGACACGGTCAACCTCGGTGCCGATGCGCTCGCCGGAGGTATCGAAGGTCATGGTCACCGACAGTGCCTGCCGGCCTTCAGAGGCCGACAAGGTTGCGGCCCGCTCGGCTGCACCGCCGAGCATAGGAATCACCTTGTGCGACAAATATTTTGACTCTCCAGCCGCGCGCGCCTGCTCATCGGTCGCGCTGCCTTCTGCAATGATCGCGGCGACGGCGGCGACGTGAACGGTGGCCACCCATCCGTCACCGATCCGATCGACCCTGATCGCGTCATCGAGATCGCGAGACTCCTGGTCATCGATCATCACCGAAGTCCGGGCGTAGGACTGCAACCCTGCCCGTTCGTGGGTCGCAGCCTCGCTCACAGCCGCGGTGACCATCCCGGTTCGATACGGCGAGGCGTTGTCTGAGTCGATCATGTCGGTTTCTAGTCGTCGGCGACTGCGATGCGAACCTGCCGGCCGGTGCGGGCCAGTTCACTGGCACGGCGAGCCGCAGCCAGGAACAGCACGCGTCGGGGGTAGGGCGTACCGTCGCGGTGCGTTCGCGCTTGCGGGTAGACCCGCTCGAATTCTTCTTGATCGTCGATCACGTACACCACGCTGGTGTCCCCGATGTTCCCGACCGGCAGCGCAGCGGCCGTGGTCGCGATGAAGTCGTCCATCGCCTGTAGCTCGGCGATCAGCCCCCGGGGAACGCGGTTCGACGCGCCCCCGCCGGCGCCGGAGGGAGCCAGGCGGGCATCGTTTTCCCACCGGTCGTACTTCTTGTCGCGAACCCCGAGCAGCTTGGCCGCCATAGCCTTGCCCAGGCCGACCGCCTGTCTCCGGCAGGCCAACTCGGCGTGGCAGTCGCCGCGGTAGGCATCAACCTGCGCGCCCCGGCGCGTGAGCTCGGCTGCCGCCCGCCCGAGTGCCACATGTTGCAGCGTAAATGGCAGTGGTGCACCGCTTTTGGTACGCGCATCGGGGTACGCTGCGTTGAACTGGTCCTGGTCGCCGATAGCTTGGAGCTCGACGGTCTCACCCTCGGCGAAGCTGCCTGCGTCGGCGATCAGTCGGGCCGTCTCATCGGCGACGAACTGTTCCATCGCGATCGCCGCATTTACCAGCCGGCCGCGCACGGCGATGTCGCCGGCTTCGGCGTCGTAGATCTCTTCGTATACAGCCCTGGTGGCCCGCGCGAATTCTTCGGCCATCAGCCCAATCCCGATACGCCGGGCCATCAAGTCGGACCACAGATAATCCTGGAAATCATCCAGTTGCGGGTCGGGGTCATCGTCACCAATATCGGGCGCAGAACGAATCTGCGAGGTGTTCATGTTCTTCTCCTGCATCGTTGCGAGCCGGCCCGGATGGCCTTGCTCCTACCCTTCTGATCGTACCGCCCGAGGACGACATCGTGGCCTATGTCCATTCCGGGAGTCTCGGAAGGACCTCAGTGGCGATCCGATCGAACAGCAGGGGCCAGCCCTTCATTAGCCAGGCGCAGTGCCCGTTGGACAGCAGGGCCGCATCGATCATCGAATCGACCCGGATCTGGTCCTCGGGCACACCCAGCCGGGCCAACTTCTCGTAGAGCGGGTTGAGCGGGACGCACCGGCCAGCCAGGTACTCGAATACGCGCGGCGGCCGCCAATCCCAGATCGGCCCGTAGGTCACCGTGCCGTCGTTGCGATACACCACACCGCCGTGCGCCGACCGCACCGATTCGCGCGAAAGATCGTCGTGCACACGGGTTTCGACGGCCAACCGGCTCCGATACAGGCGCCGCCGGCCCGCGGATTCTTCGCCGCGCACACCCCACATCGATCCTCGCCCGAATCGGGCGTGCGCGGCCGCGGCGGGCCGGGTGATCATGATGTCGGCCAGGCGGCCGCGCAGTGGGCGGTCCACCGCCTTGTGGTCAAAGCCTCCGCCGGCCGCCAGCATGGTGAGTAGATCGGGCTCGGTGGCGATCGGGTGGAAGTTCAGCCGCCACTGCTGCGCCAAATCCTGCATGTAGTGCACTGTCTCGGGAAACAGCAGCCCTGTGTCGAACAGGACGACGGGAACATGCGGGTCGACCTGGCGGACCATGTCAACGACCGTGGTGCTGTCTTTGCCTCCCGACCACGAAACGAACCCACCGTGCTCGTCGAGGTGTGCGCCGATCCGGTCCAGCAGATGCCGGTAGCGGCCGGGTCCTCGCTGCTCGGCGGCGATCCGCCGCAGCGCCGTCATGTCCAGCCCAGGTGCGTCGGCGTTCATCGCCGGTCGGCGAGTTCGATATCGCTGGCCCCGGGGAACAGTTCGTGCAGGTACCGGCGGACATGACTAACCGCATCCGGGCCGTCGAGGATCGAGGTGGCGGTGGTGGTGCCGTCCCACCACATCCATCGGCCTTTCATCTGAAATCCGAACGGCGGCAGCACATCACCACCATTGCTGTGCTTGGCGGCGAAGGTACGCGCCCCGCAGACCACCAGGCGCCATCGGGAGTCTTCGAAGGTCACTGACCCTGCGGCGTCGCCGAACGCAGCCAGGGCAGGCGGCAAGGCCACACGGGCCCGGCACAGCGCCGGCGGCCGCTCACCAGCGCTCACGCTGCGGTATCGGCCGTTGTCGCCGGTGCCCGGTTCGGTGGCGTAGCGGTTCGGGTGCACGACCCATTGCTCAGCCATTTACGGCTCCTCCTGTAGTTGCACCACCAGCCGGTCCCCATGGCTGCCGCCGGCGGCGTACGTCGCGGCATCGGCCCCCACGGCCCGGGCGCGTATGCCGCGCGGCAACAGGTGGCTGGTGTCCTCGACACTGTCCGAGCGGCCCATGTACATCCCGCGGCTGGTCACCAGCTCCAGGACCACATAGCGGGGATCGTTGTGACCGGGCACCTCATGCAAGTTGTGGTGGCCCACAGTGAATTGATCGAACGACACCACCGCTCCGGGTTGCAGGGTGCTGGGCAGCTCACTGGAGGTGGTGACATCCGGGTGCCGATCGGGCATCCGGATCGACACATAGACCTTGTGTGTCCGGTCGGAGCCGCGTTCGTAGGACTGCACGAGCCGGTCGAGACGCTGCACTGTCTGGCGATCGGCGTCCTCCAGCGCCTGGACGTCGCCGGCATTCTTGTGCAGATGCCAGTTGATCCGCCGCCACTGGCCGGCATCGTCGTCGGTGACCATGGCGCGCAGGGCCTTGCGCTGCGATTCGGGCGCGGAGTTGATTACTTGATTCTTCAGCGCCGAGCGCTGTTTTCGCTGCCGCGACGACATCGTCGGTCGGAATTCGCCCTCCGCTGGCAGCGCTCCGCGCAGGCGCGAGGACTCCACATGACTCACATCGCGCGGCGTCGCCCGGTCCCGGTCGCGGCTCGCGCGGGTCATCGAGGTGTCGGTGTCACGCATCTGATCAGCGATACGATTACTGAGCCGCTGAAATTCCTTGTCGCTCATGGCGTCCGGTGGCACTTCCCTGGCCACCTTGGATCCTCGGGTACCGATCAGCCCGCCTTCGGGGTCGACCACCACCGGTGGCTCATAGTTAGGCCGGTTAGTCTTCGCGCCCACCGCAGCCCACCTCAGTTAGCCACCGGCTCGTTCCCGAGCCATGCTCATCCCCGGAATGGGGGCGCTGACCAGCGCGAACACCATTTGCGGCCGACATAGCGCAAGGGTATCGGCTAGATCTGCCATCCCGAGCTCTCGACGAACTCCGCCGCATATGGCGACGCTCGGAGAGCAGAAAGTGGTCCCCAGAGGATTCCTCCGGGGACCACTTATGTACTACTCCCTGCCCCAGCGGGCGTTTCGTGGCGTCACGATAACCCGAGTGGGGCGCATTGGTCCATCGTTGGCCGTATCGTCACGCTCACCATGCTTTCCGATCCGGCCGCCGCAGCGTGGATCGTCGCTGGACGGCCCTCGATCGCCCAGGCGCCACCGCCGATCGAGGGCCTGTGCGGCCGCTGTGGTGACCGCGGGCCTACTGTCACCACCACCAGAATCTTCAGCGAGAAATTCACCGGGTACGACGCCTGGCCCTACGGCAAGCGCCGGTTATGTGTGCCGTGCGCGTGGGCCTACACCTGCCGCCGACCCACCGCCTCACTGCCGATGCTGATCACCGCCACCACGGTCACCGAGTACCCCGATGGCCGCGGCCTGGCGCCCATCTTGAGTACCGCCGCACTGCCCAGCACCGCCGCGGCCATCCTGCCTGTGCGCAGCCTGCGCAAACACCGCTATCTGCTGCCGACCGCCCAGTGGGGGCACCTGGCGACCGACCGGATCGTGGTGCGCTGGGATAGCACCGCTGCCGAGCGCCTGACCGGCATGGCCTGGTTACGCGACGACGTCGGTGCCACCATGGGCCAGCTGGACCAACCCGCTCCCCCTGCCCAGCTCTTGACGGCCCAGCCCGCCGATACGTGGCCGCACATCCTGTCGGCCTGGACCCAATTGCAGCCGTGGCGGGAAAACCCGACACTGTGGCTGGCCGCGAGGGAGATCACCGACCCCACCTAAGAGGCCCTTCGGGATGTCCGAATGCCGCATTACTGTGCGCGCTATGTCCGAGATCATCCCCGAGTCCCCCTCACGTCAGTGGCAGGAGACTGTCCGGGCGCTGGGGCACCTCGATGGGGCCGAGGACACTGCCGATCGGTTGCTACTGCATTTGCATTACGCCATCGACTGGAAGAAATCTTGGGTCCGGAACTACTTGAAAACCTACTGGGACAGCATCCTTCCCACGCGCGTGCGACTGGCCGCCTATCAGGCCGACAGTCTTCCCGGCTGGTGGTCCTACGCCGCCAACGATCTTGTCGCCACGCCTCAAAGCGAAGCCCGCCGCCTCGAGGTCGCCACACTGCTCAATGTCACCAACGGTCCGGCAGTACTGACCGTGTTCCATGACAATCTCCCCGCGTTGGTCATGCGAACACAAATTTTCGCCGAAGCCGTTCGCAAGCAGCGGAACACACATCGGGAGCAGTCGGCATGAAGCAGCTCTCGCGGATCCGCTGGGACCTGGATATCCGGGCCTTGTCCTCGATCGTGCATTGCGAGGACCGCGGCCACGGCAAGACCGGCATCGCCGCCCTGTTCCGCCGAGAAACCATCGTCAGCCCAGACGGGGAACCCATCAAAGTACCTGTCATTTCCGGGAATTCGTTTCGCGGCATCTTGCGGCGCATCGGCGAGGAACTGACCGCCAACGCCCTGGGATATGAGCAATCGCTGCCGCTGCCGGCGGCGCATCTGCTGGCCAATGGCGGCCGCTTGGCCAAAGCCGCCAGCCAACTCACTGACGAGCGCGAACGCGAACTCAAAGAACTCATACCGCATGTGGCGATCTTCGGCGGCGCGGCCTCAGCCCGGATCATGTCCGGACTCTTGCACGTCGACAAGGTCCTGCCCGTCAGCGCCGAGCTGCTGCATATCCTTCGCCGCCCACCCCAGCACGCACCCAAACTGGCCCGCACCGTCGAGTTCTACTCGCATATGGCCGACCACCGCGTCGATCTTGCGCACCCGCGCCAAAGCGATACCGGCACTGACAACACCGACGGCACAAGCCCGTTGGCTAAATACGGCATCGAGACACTTCCGGCCGGCACCCGCTTACAGGGCACGGTGGAGATCACCTACGCCACGGACCTGCAGGCCGCCTTCATGACCGACGTCATGAAGCACTGGGCCGCCTACGGTCATCTGGGTGGGCGTACCGCAGCGGGGCATGGACGCATCGCCGCCGACATCACCGTCACCGCCGTCAGTGGACAGCTCCCCGGCTCCGATGTCGACTGGGTCCGGCATCTGAGCCGCAAGCGCCGGCCCATCATCAAAGCCCTGCAAGACCTCGCCTGAACCGCCGCTGTGATCCCGCTCATCGTCACCGCGACCACACCCCACGGCATCGCACTAGCGCGTCCCTGGGGGCCACCGCTGGACGCACTGCTGGCCTCGGTCCTGTGGGATCGAACCAAGTGGGCTGCCCGCGCCGCCGGCACCCACATGACCTACCAGCCCGACGCCGAGCCCGAAACACTCGACTTGCCACTAGCCCGCTGCGGCCGCGGCGACACCTGGCACTGGATGGCTACCTGCGCAGCTCTGCACGGCCCCACCGACGATCCCGATATCCGTTGGCGCACAGCAACAACAGACCGCGACCGCATGCACCAACTGACCTGCCCAACAGGCAACGTCATCCAGGAACGCTCCGGCCGCTACCAGCGCCGGCGCATTCCCGTGATGGTGCACTGCGCAACCACCGTCACCTGGCGTGCCGTCGGCGACCCCGACCGGATCTATGCCCTGCTCACTGAACTTTCCGCGATCGGCAAGCACTGCGGCGTCGGTGAGGGCCGCGTCTCGAACTGGTCCGTCGCTGCAGCACCAGAGCTGCCCCGTTGGGATGCCGGCCATCTTCACGAACCCGGCGTCCTGGGCCGGGCAGCACCGCTGCGCTGCCTCAAACATTCCCCAGGGATCGCCACCGGCCCGATCGGCACCACATCCATCAGACCGCCATACCAGAACCGAAGTTCACGGGTCACCGCCGGCACCCCTGCCCCGCTAACCATGAAAACTGAGCCATGAACGCGCGCGATGATCTCCTGCGCCGGGTACGCCGCGGCCAGATGAAGTCCTGGGCCTGGACGGTGACCTTCGACGCAGCACTGATCTGGTGCGCCCTGAGCGCTGCGCAGAACAGCCGTTGGCTGGAGTTCGCGATGATCACCGTCGGCGCCGTCTGCTTCACCGGATTCTGCCTGTGGCTGGATAGGGCAGCCATCCATGTTGATCACTTCGGCCAGCCTCTTACCGGCCGTGACGCTGACCGGCTCGCCCGGTGGCGACTGCGCGTCTATCAGAAACACTGCAGGCCCAAGCGCCCCCGATAAGTACAGCTCGTGAACGATGCGGCGAACCACGGTCAGCGCAGCATGGTGAAACACCCCAACTAACCTTCCAAGCCAGGAGGACTGTCAATGAAGTGGTGGAGCAAGCACGAGCCGACGGCGCCCGCGGCACGCCGCGGTGTTCGCGCACTGGTTATCGCCGATACCCCATTCCATTTCCGTGGCCGCTCCATCGGCGACGTCGTCGCCGACAATGCCCTGGACCTGGTCATTACCGCCGGTGACCTGCACCCCGCGGACATACCTGGCATCGACGAGCTCACCGTGCCCGTCCTCGGGGTGTACGGCAATCACTGCAACGGCCGCTACCTCGACGACCTGGGTATGACCAACCTGCACCTGATGCAGGTCTGCATCGCCGGCATCACCTTCACCGGGTTGCAGGGCTGCGTACGCTACAAGCCCGGCACCCGCGACCTGCTCTACACCCAAGCCGAGTACTCCGACCTCATCGGCCACCTGCCGCCGGCTGATGTCATCGTGACCCACTGCCCGCCGGCAGGAATCAACGATCACCCCGCCGATCCCGCACACCTCGGCATCGAGGCCCTGCGCTACTGGCTGGACGCACATACTCCGCGCGTGCTGATCCACGGACATACCTACCCGAAGTCGCCGGTGTCCGCGTACGGCCCGACCCGGATCGAATACGTGCGCGGCACACGCATCGTCGAGCTGTAAAACCGGCACCACAGCGCGAAACCAACTACAGGAGCATAGTTTTCGCGCTCTCCCACGGCCTTGGTCTATACCGCGGCCTGCTCTTTGCCCGGCTCGACATACACACCCTGGCCGATGTTGATCAGCCTGACCAGGTCCCCCGGCGCCGGGGTACTGCCGCGACGCAGCAGCCCGGTCACCGTCTGCGCGTGCTCTGCCGCGGCGTCAGGGCGGTGCAGCTGCACTTCGTGCGTGTGCAGCCCCAACAGCACCATCAGTGGATTGTTGGTCAAGACCGACCCACTGCGCGCGGCGACCACGCCGATGACCACCAGCGCGGCGATCGCGGCCCAGCGGTCCGGCGGTCGACAGGCCATAGTGATTGTGCAGGGCACGACGTACAGGCCGACGAAGCTGCCCACGGGGCTACGCAGCCGCACCTGGTCTATCTCCCACAGGTTGGAGCTGCGCTCAGCCACCGCGCGGCGAAAGAACCACACGGACACCGCGGCCCCGGCCGCGGCAAGCATCACGATCGACACGTTGACCCACAGCTGTGGCCATACCTGCCGGATCGCCAGGATCAGCAGCGCCGGCCAGAGCGTACCGACCGTCAGCGCCGTCATGATCAGCGGCGACGGACCGAATTCACCTCTCACGACCCCCTCCTCATCGTTTGCCTGTTGTCAGTTCAGTTTTCGCGCCAGGGCGGCCAGGTCAACCTCCGGGGCGTCCTGCATCCACACCTGGGTGCGTCCGATCGCCAGCTGCTCAGCGAGCGGATGTACCCGCCAATTCCATTGCCGCGCCATGATCAGGTGCGCCAGGAGCTGGCCGTCGAACCGTGTCGGCACGACAATGGAGTCGACAATGGTTGCCCTGCGCCGTAATTCGGCCAGAGACCGCGGTGTTGCTTTGGTGACGACGACCTGGTGCCAGGGCTTGCCGTTGATCGCGACGATCAGCACGGTGTGTTCGTTGAGCCATCCTTGTTTGTGCCAGGCCGGCAGGATGCCCCGGTCCTCGCGCACAGAGGCGCGGGCGGTCACTGCGTAGTCGTATTGCTGACGGTTGGCCTGCTCGACGAGGTCGGGTCCGCGTTGCAGCTGGGCGATCCGCTCCGCGGGCGCGGGGCTCAGGCGCCGCGCTTCACGCTGGCCGCCGCTGATCCAGCGCCGCACGGTGGATTCGGTGACGCCGGCGTAGTCGGCTACCGAGGCCACGTCGACGCCGCCGCGCTCTGCGGGCCCGTAGCAGTCCAGCAGCATGTCGGTCAGGCGTTTGCGGCTCCAGCGCGGGCCCGGGGCCGGTTCGATCGGGTCAGGTGCGGTCATTGCGGATCTCCGAATCCGAAGTCGTCGATCGAGATGAATCCCCAGTCGGGCACGTAACGGTCCATGATGTCGCACATCCATTCGTGCAGGGCGTCTGCGCCACCTTCCTCGTAGGCAGCCAGCATCGCTTCGACGTCTTCGGGGTCGACGGGCTGGGCGGCGTCACGCGTGCGGGTGTATTTGTCGCTGTCGCGGCCCCCGACGCCCTGGTTGCCTTTGACCCAAATTCTGCTGGCACCCGCTAATGCCTTCTGGCCCTGGGCACTTGCCCGAAAATCGGCGGTGGCGGCCCGGCGACCGGCTTTAGTGCTGGCCGCCTGGCGAGAAGCGGTCTGCAGGGCTTTGAGGTGCTCCGGTGAGGGCGATCGGCTGCCGGATATCCACCGCCGGATCGTGCTTGCCGAGACACCGAGAGACTTAGCCGCTGCTTTCGTGTTCACTGCACCGCCGCGGGGACCGCGCCCGTAGGCCGCTTGCAGCATCGCCTCGGGGTCGGTCCCCTTGCCCGAGATGTCGCTGTCTTTGCGGCCGGAGATCGCCCGGTAGAGGTTCTGGCGGTGTTGGGCTTCGGCGGTGCGGACCTGTTCGGCGACATGGGATTTCGACACGTCCTGCCCGCGCAGCGCGAGCGCGTGCACGACGCGGTCTTCCCTCACCGAGTGGGAGGGCACCGATCCCCATTTACCCAGGGCATCGGCGGTGAGTACGGGTTTAGCCATCACTGCTCCCCTTCGGATTCGGCGCCGGCGCTCAGCGTGGGCAGGAGCATCGCCCACTCGTCGGGTTCGATGAGGTCCGCGACGCCCTTGTAGGCCCCACCGTTGAGGTACTGCAGGTGATCAGCCAGCAGCGCTGACCCCTCGTGCTTGTATTGGCCGAATCCGCGGCCCCACTTGGTGGGCTCACCAGGCCAGGCCGCCACCGGGTCGGGATTGTTGGAGACGTACAGGACCATGTCCGTTTTGGCGGCAACAGGCCACCGTCCGGTGGTCGTACCGATCTTGACGAACAACCGCATGATGTTGGCGCTGGCTTTGCCGACGATCATCAACCGCTTCATCGGGTCATAGCCCGCCCGGCCCTTGATTTTCGGCGACCCCATCATTCCGATTCCCAGATTGCGGATCATTTTCACCTGGCCGCGCGCGGCCTTGCAGTCGGGATCGTCGGTGTCCAGCACCAGGGTGGCGTGGCGGATGCGCTGGTACCACTGTTCGAGTACACGCCCATGTTGTGGCCAAATCTTGGCCTGCACCACGGTGGGCTCATAGCCCAGCTCCAGGGCTACCTCCAGCCGTGCCGAGCTCACCCACTTCGCCGAGGTGAATTTCAGGCCCCGGGGGTTGAGCACATGCGGCAGCAGCCACTCCTGCTGATCCGGGACCTCAACTTCGAACACGCCGGGCTTTTTCGCCCAGAGCTTGAGCGATTCGGCATCACCGAGCACCGAGCCGTCCGGGTAGTCCTCGGGCTCGCCGATCGGCAACTCCGTACCAGGGATCGCCGCGGGATAGGAACCGCCCCGGTCGTAGGCGTGCACATACAAGCATTCGGCCTCGTCGGCGGTGGGTGTGCGCGTCCAGTCGTAGTCCGATTCGGCGTCATTGATGGTGTACGGCGCCTCGTAGTTCGATGGCGCCAGCGGGCCCTCAATCCAGTCGTCCTTCCCGGTGCCCTTGGGGCGGGCCTCGACCATCAGGTCGAGCGCGGTGACCCCCGGGGTCATCTTGAGCGGGTATTGCAGTGCATCGGCGAGCAGTTGGAGTCGCCTGGCGAGCTGCGCGGGGTCGGGATTGCCGACCAGGATCGGAAATGGTTTCAGGGCGCTTTCGGGATCGTCGGCAACGCCCATGCCGGGGGTCAGGACTACCCAGACGCCTTTGCGTTCCCCTTTGGCATTGGGCTTGTACACGCGCGTCCAGATGCCCAGCCGAGGCGCCTGCTGCTCGGCGCCGCGGCCCCCGCCGCCCAGGCGCCATCCCTGGGCTACGGCATCGGTGACGAAGTCCAGTTCGGCGGTGCTCTCGCGCAGCAGCGTGTCGCGGTCGCTGGGGTTGACCGCTATCAACGCATCGATGTTGAAACCGGCGGCGCGGCAGAATGATTCGGTGAGCCAAATCTGGCCCGGCTCGCCATAGTTTTCGGTGAACTTGTAGCCCAGGCTGTGAGCATAAGCCAGCTCAGCGACGTCTCCGACGTGGTTGATCGGATCGTCCAATGTGATGCGGGTGCCGTCGGGCAGCCACAGTCCGTCGGTGTCCAGGATCGCCGCGGCAATCCCGCCCACGACGGCTTTCTTCCCGCCGCCTTTGCCCTTGTTCGCGCGCGGGCCGCTGGCGGTCTTGCCCGGTACCGGGGCCGAGGCTTCGCCCCGTGTGTCATTCGCCTGTTCGGGGTTCTGGCCTACTGCTGGTGCGGTGGGGGCGGCGTCCTGCGGTGATGTGGACGTGCTCGGGTCCGCGGCCGGCGGCGGTTCGGGGTCGGCTTCACGTTCCAGACTCAGCGGCGACAGCAGTGCGTCGAGCAGCTCGTCGGTGGTCTCGGCGAGCAGGACCGGCAGGATCATCTTCTCGGTCACCGCCACCTGGGCCGTGGTGACCGTGCGGCCCAGGTTGGTGGTGTGCGTTTCGGTCAAATCGATTGCGAAAACAGCTGTTTCATTGTCGCTTGCGGATGGATCGGCGGGAAGCACGTACAGCATGGCGGGGCCGTGGACGTGCGCCGGCCACACCCGGTATTCGCGGGAAATTCGCGTGGCGAACCGGCGCCCCCGCAGCCGGATGTGCGCGGCGATCGCCACCAGCCAGGCTGGTTGGTAGTGGTGGCGCAGGTGCTCTGGCTCCCACACCTGCGGGTCAGCCAGTGCGGTGATGTAGTCGGCCGCGACCGCTTCCACTAGCGCCAGCATCGCCTCATCGCCGGCGAACGCGTCGCGCGCTTTGCGTAACCGTTTGGCCCACGCATCCAGGAACCGGTTTTGCTTCGGCCACACGACCGCGGCCGCCACATCGAGCTTCTCGATATCCAGGCCGGCACCGCCGTCGCGTACCGGTTTGGCCAGGCCACTGAGATCCTCGGTACTCAGCCACACCTGTTCCGGGTCGCTCGCCCCGGTTATCGAGGGGTGCGGCGGCGGCAGCATCGCGGGCAAGCCGAGCGCAGCCGGGTCGCCGATGGTGACCAGCCACAGCCCAAATGGCCGCTTATCCGCGCGAACTTGCGCGGCCGCGGCGGCGCCTTCCAGCACGGCCGGGGTGCCGAGTCCGAGGGAGACCATGCCCGCCGATGCCAGGTGCGGGCATTCCTGCTGGACCCAGGCCAGGTGCTCGACGTGATCGAACTGCGCCTCCACGAGCTCCCGCGGCGCGGTCCAGGCGGGCTGTATCCGCGTGTCGGGCTGCACATTTCGAGGAAGGAGGCCCGGTTCGCTGACCACCGCGGCGCCCGTGGCGCGCTGGGTGCGCGCTCCTATGATGTCGTCGAGGACTGCCGCACCGGTGGTGGCGGTACTCGATTCGGGAAGCATGCCGAACACCTCGACCCAGCGACCGAGTCGGCGGCCGAGTTCGCCGGCATCGTCGCGCACGGTCGACGAACCGGCGGCCAGCCAGGGGTGCGGGTCTAGCACGATCTCGATCTCGACACGGCTGCGGTTCTCGCTGCGGGCGAGGATGAATCTTCCCGTGCTGCCTCCGCGCAACTCCCATCCTGCGGCGACCAGCTCGGCCAGCCCCTTGCCGACGATCGCGGGCAGATCCTCGGCGGCCACACCGTCGTTGTCGCCCGGACCCGCGAGCAGCCAGCACGCGTCCCCGACCACCCAGAGGCGGGCGGGGGCCGCAGGCCCGTCCCCGACAGGCGGGAACGCCTCCAGCAGATGCCGGCCGGGTTTGGCCGCCCACTCGATGAACGCGCCAATTTTCTCGGTGGACGGGATTGCGCCCGCGGTGACACGGCTCCCGGACGGCGTGAATGTCCCTGAGGCCGCAGCGATCACGACATGGCGGTCAAGCCCGTCTGCTGCGGTCATGACGGTCCTCCCATACCGGCCGCGGCCTGAATCATGCGGCGGGCCCGGGCCGCGGCCGAACGTTTCCCGTATCGCTGGGCGCACAACACCGTCAGCACTTCGGCCAGGTCCTGCTCGGGATCGGCGTTCGGCTGGTCATCGACGGCGATCAGCCGCCGCCCTTGAGCGGTCAGCGCGGCTTCGATATAGCCGGCGCCGAACCGCGCGAAGCGATCCCGGTGTTCAACGACAATCGTGGACACGTCCGAGTCGCCAAGCAGCGCTTGGAATTTGCGACGTCCCTCGCTAGCAGCCGGGCCGACCTCGGTGACGACGCGATCGACATGCATGCCGTTGCCGGTGGCCCATTGCGTCACCCTGGCCACTTGTTCGTCGAGACCGGATTTCTCTGCTGCCGTAGCGACCTGCGCGTACACCACCGTCAGCCCGGGGTCGCGTTCACCCTGGGAATCTTCGACGAAGATCAGGCCACCAATTTTGCGTGCGGGTACCGGCATCGCTCCGGCGCGATACCAGCGGTAGGCGGTCACCAGAGCGATCCCTTGCGATTCAGCCCACTCCGAGAGCCTGACCATCTTCATGGTGATCACAATAGATCACAAACGATCAGGATTGATCGGAATAGTCGCCTGAAATATCTTCACACCTTGGACGGTATCCCCACCAGCTGACATCCGGTCGTGATGGTCACTCCGCGATTCACAAGGGCCTTGGCCAGAGCTGCGGCTCCGAGCTCGTGGCTGCCGTCAACCTCGCGGATCACCGCCGCCACTGTCCCGACAACCTCGGCATCGTGGTCGTGGCGAACCGCGTAGCACGGTTCCGGTCGGTTCACGACGGCGTGGCCGGCGGCGGCAAGGCCCGGATCCGCTGTTCCAGCGCGGGCACCCGCGCCAGATGGTCCCAGGAGACCGATACCGTCGAGGTGGCCAGCAAGCCTATTTGATAATTGATTTTGACAATCAGGTTCTGCCACATGGATTCTGGGGTGGCAGGGTCTGCGAGTTGGCCGGTCAATGCGTGCAGGCGTTTGAGCGCTGCCCGCTCTGCCGGGCTACGGTCGCATAGCCCGACAGCTTCAGCGTGATCGTTGGCCTCACCCCATGCCAGCAGCGCTGCTTCCGCGGCGTGCTCGGCAGCATCGATATCCACCGCGCTGGCGCCGACACCGAGTGCATCAGAGTGGTTGCGCAGCTCGAATAACGCTTCCTGGTACGCCGCGGTCGGTGCTGCCGTCGCGTCCCGAAGCACCGGCTTGGTGAGGTAATACGCCTCCAAATCAGTGGTGTAGGAAAGCCATTCGGCATCCAGTTGAGCGACCACGGCCCGCACCGCGGTGATGCGTTCGGTGCGGCGTTGTCGAGCGGCGGCCAGGCTGTCGTCTGCGTGGGCTTCTTCCGGGTCAGCGGTCGTGCGGGGGATGACACCCGGCAACGTCGTGCCGGCCACCGCGGTGGAGCGACGGTTCGACGCCGGATACTGGCGCCGGCGGATCGCCGATGAGGCGCTCCGTACACCGGTGCGCAGCGTTAGGACAGTCACCTCGAGCATGAAAAGGTCCGCCGGGCTGGGCGGTGCTCCACCGGCGACGGTTAGGGCCTCACCGAGTGCATCGCGGGGCGCGGTCATAACCACCCGAAAGAATTGCCCCGTCGTGAGGTTCATCGGGATGGCGGGATCGCCAGGCGGGATCAGACCAACCAGGGCCGCTATTCCAGCACAGAGTATGTACAACAGGCAGACATAGTGCGCGAGGGTGAGCACGGCCCATGCCGCGGTCAGCGGGAGCTGGGCCAGGATGTAGGAGTCTAACGGCGCCCCAGGCACAGGGCGCCTAATGACCGGATGTGCGGCACCCCGCTGACCCCGGCGCGGCAGGGGCCGTTCGATCCTCATGCGCCCGGGCCGCCCATGGGTGGAATCCGGTCCAGCGGGCCCAACACAGACAATGCCCTCAAGTCACCGCGACCGAATTTGACGATTCCGCCCCGCAGCTCAGGGAGCGTTAATCCGTTGTAGTCCAGCATCTCCTGCACGAGTCCGCCGGTGTACGTGCCGTTGGCCAGCTCGGTGAAAACCCGTTGCAGACGCTCATTGTCGCGACGCCGCGAATCCTGTTCGAACCGGTACGCCTGCCGAACCATCCAGGCGACAATGAGCGCCGCCACGACCGCGGAGACATAGCGCCAGCATCCCGTGTTCAGCAGCACCCCACCGCAGGCGACAATGACCGCGCCGATCACGCCCAGCACCATCTGAATCCGCTCACGCCGCCGCGCTGCGGGCATGTTCCGGTAATCCTCTACCGACAGCCGCCCGATCCACATCCCCAGCGCGAAAACCGCCGCTCCGACGCCGATCAGGATGTATCCGGTCATCCGCCCCAAGCCCTCCCTGTGCTGATTGTGCCTCTGCCCCGACGCTAACCGCCCGGGCTGACATCCCGGCTTTCCTCGCTCCACAGGACACGTAGCGCCCCGGGATGTCACACCTGTGGCCGATACTCCGGACAAGGGAGGTATCCGCCGTGAGCGCAGCGCGAACAGCAGTGATCATCGACTACCAGAACATGCATTTGACCGGCCATGATTCGTTCTGCCGGCCAGATCGGCCCTTGCACCTGTGCCGGATCGACCCGGGACTGTTCGCACGCCGCGTGCTTGCCACCCGCGCTGCAGCGGGCCGCTGCAGCGCAGAGCTCGTCGACGTCCAGGTCTTCCGCGGGCTGCCCGAACCGGAGTATGACTTGCCCGGCTACCAGCGCAACATGGCTCAGCAGGAGCACTGGCAGGCCGACCCGCTCGTGCATGTCACCCATCGCCCGTTGCGCTACCGGGTCATTCGTGAGTGCTACAGCACCGGCCCGGGCTCCGACGCGCCGGCCACCGAGGTCGAGGCGCGCGAGAAAGGTATCGACGTCCTGGCCGCGCTCGCGGTGGTGACCGCCGCCAGCCGCGACGATATCGACCTGGTCATCGTCGCGACTCACGACGGCGACCTTGAGCCTGCTGTTATCGCGGTCCAGGAAGGTGGTCACGCCAAGATTGAAGCCGTCCAGTGGTACGGGGGCCACACCTCGCACGGGCGGCTCCACGGCGCCGGCCGGCTGTGGTGCACGCGGCTCAACGTCGAGGACTTCGCCGACTGCCGTGACGGCCGCGACTACTCCTGCAGCGACCATCTCCGCAACAGCGCGTAACTACTACCAATCAGCGGTTACCGCATGAGCTGCATCTGCCAACCACGCATCCGGGATAAGCATTGCCCTGTGCACGGCCGTCGCGCGATGCGCGAGCACTACTACGTGCAGGACATCACCGACGAGTACGTGTGCGCAGAGTGCGGCGAGAACCCTTGTCCGATACTTGAACCGAAATTTGCCGCTGGGGCCACCCCCTGAGCCTGGCCGCCCCTCAACGTCGTCCCGGGCTCGGCCCATCGGTGGAGTCGTCCACGACGCTCGTTAGAAGTCTCTGAGCAGCAGATGCCAGGTCGGTGGCCGTGACGGCCTCCAGCGGGTTGGGCTCGGCGACGCCGGTCCATTCACCCCGGTACCGGCGCAGCAAGCCGGTGCGGACCAGAATTCCGGATCCGTCCTTGGAGCGGTGTAAAGACTCGGTTCGGGCGATCTGATCGATCCGTTGGCGTGCATCGTGCACGTT
This sequence comes from Mycobacterium sp. FW102-FHT13B02, assembly GCF_058790275.1. Classification (NCBI taxonomy): domain Bacteria; kingdom Bacillati; phylum Actinomycetota; class Actinomycetes; order Mycobacteriales; family Mycobacteriaceae; genus Mycobacterium; species Mycobacterium sp. FW102-FHT13B02. The sequence goes on along the minus strand of NZ_JBYTCM010000007.1, from coordinate 217,811 downwards.
GTCATGTGCCTGGAGGTAACGGTCGGTGTGGTTGTGCACGCGCACCCAGGACGCCGATCCCCACTGGACTCGCGTCGGCAGAAATTCATCAAGAGCGGCACACACCATCGCGGCGAGTCGCTGCGACTCTGCGCCGCGGTACCCTGCGGCTTCGACCGTCTCCTCGATTCGCCTGCGGATGAACGGCCTTAGCTGTGGATCGGCACCCCGCTCGGAGTGTTCCGCAGCGTCGGTCGGCGACGTATCAAAGTCAGGCATCTGCGACTCCATACTCGAAAAACACCGATTGATGAATCATTGCTCTCGCCAAGGTGTTTCATCACCGCGCGTCTTCGCGCGGCGAGGGCTGACGGTGTGGGACCAGCGCCGTTGACTCTGCTCTGATCGAGTCCGATAGGGCACCGAACGCAGCGGTGATGTGGGCGATCATCAGGGCCACTTCCGCGTCGTCGATGTCGGTGGGGCCTGACCCTGGCTCCTGGAGCAGCAGTTGCGCTCCCCGGCGCTGGGCGCCGGGATGGCGATGCTCGGTGGCCTCGATGCGATCCAGGAGGTCATCGATCGCATCGAGCTCGCGACTGTACGCGCAGAGCTGTTCGACAGCCCCGACTACCGCGTCCCAGTCCCCCAGCCGGCGACGACCCCTACTGCCGGCAGTGCAGGCGTGCTGACGCCACATGCGGTGGGCGCGCAATCGGATGTTGTTCACTGTCGCGGCCAGGTCAAAGCCGGCGTCATAGCGATCGCACAGCCGCCGCTGCCAGGCTTGCGAACCTCGGATGCGGCCGGCCATGAATTCGGCGATGCCGACCGCGTACGCCTCGGGCCACACGCGAGCGGCACTGCCTACACCGCTGTGGGGACTGACGGTGTGCCACTCGGCGAGTAGCTGCTGGCCATTGGCGTAGGCCTGCAAGTCAGCTGTCACGGCCGGCCAATTGGGGCGGGCGGCGGCCAGCTCCGCCCGGTATGCGCTCGATGTCAACAGCGAGCGCAGGCGCCCTGCAAGTGATGCGGTGCTACCGGGGCCGCGGCCGGCGGCCTGATCATCGGCGTAGCGGGCCGCGGCATCCTCCGACAGCGCCGTCACGTCGACGATCTGTGCCGGCGTCGACGACGCCAGACTGATTGAGGCTGTCGTGACCGGGCACAGTTGCGCCAACCTGTCCCACCGATCGTCACAACCTTCATCACTGTCTGCCATGACCCACACGCTAGAGGTCTGTTCGGACATCCCGAAGCGATCCCGGCATCATTGCCTCACTTTCCGTGTCCAAATCGTCGGGCGCAGCGGGTATTTCGCCGACCGCGCCTGAGATGCCCTCGCTGAACTCATCCGTGTTGTCGACAGGGGTGTAGGTGCCCCCAGCATCGCGCACAACGCTTTTCGACAGGCACCATCGCGACGATGGTTGTCGTGCACCTGCCGCTGACGAACAGCGCGCAACATTTTGGTCCTGGCGAACAGGTAGTCGACCCTGGTCCGGCGGTGCCACGCCATCAGCTGGCCTGACCTGGCCTCTACTGCGCTCTCGGCCGCGGCGACGTCGTTCTCACCGCGCTGGCCTGCGGGACCGGGCCCCCGGTTCTCATGGGCGGTGGTCGCCAGCCAGATGCCCGCGCCACTTGACGTCGAATTCAGCGAGTGCTTCTTGCTTGAGTTCGGCTAGATACTGCGCGTATTCGTCCGGGTGTGCGGCCTTCAACCGCGCCAAAGCCTTGGTGGCGCACCGTGACACAAGCAGGTAGCGCACGGTGGACCGTCGTGCCCCACAGCTGCATTCAGTGACCAATTCCGGCGCGGGGTCCTCGTCGAGCACCTTGGGGTGGTCAAGGTCGACCACGTCCGCGTCGTACACCATTGGTTACTCCCTCGCGCCGTTGAGCGGAACCCACCAGGCCTGGAGGGTGTCCCCGTCAGCCGGCCCGCAGCTGGGTCGGCTGACCGACTGGTTTCGGCCGCGCGGTGAATCGATCAATCCACGCCAGGCCACGCCGATCGAGCTGATGACGCGCCCGCGTCACGGCGACGTAGCCCAGCATGGCGTCCACCTTCGCGATCTCACCACTGCTCGGCTCGGTGAAGTCGCCGGCGATCCGCACTGTGTCCCACTCACGCCCCTTGGCTTTATGCGCGGTGGAAACCACTGTGGTGGCGCGCCTTTCGTCAACCAGGGCGTCGACAGCCTCGATGATCGCCTCTGCGCCGTACTCCTCGACCAGGTCCACCAACGGCTTGAGGTCGCGGCCGGCCTGATCATCCTCCACGTACTCCACCAGTGCTGCCCAGGTTGCAAACAAGAACAGTTCGGGGTGGCTGGTGCGGCGGCCGTTTTTCAGGTCCTGGGCCGCCTTGGCCAGCGCTCGGATACCGCCGCCACCGCCGGCCAGTGCCACGCGCTGCCCGTCTGCCAGCAGCGCCATCACCTGTTTCATCGCCTCAGCGTTGGTGCGACACAGGATCGCTTTCGGCGCGTGCAGGTCCGCCAATTCCGATGCCAGATCGGGGTTTCCCGTCAGACGCATCGGCGTGCCGATCTGCTGCAGCCACTGATTGGCCTGGGCGGCGATCACTGGTCCAAAGCGCCACGATCGCGACAGGAATAACCGTTCGTCGGCGGGCCAGCTATCGAGCGCATCGATAGCTCCGCGCCATTGATACAAGGACTGGCACGAATCGCCCACGGCGATCTGCTGGGCATCGCGCTGATTCTGAACGAGCTGCGCGACAACAGGATTGGAGTCCTGTCCTTCGTCAAGCATAATGACATCAACAGACAGTTGAGGCTTGGTCAGCGCCCACATCTTCAAGTAGTGATCATGCTGAAATTTCAACGCTCCGTCGTACGAGCACACATCTTCCCAGGCCCGCTGCGCGTACGGCACAACGATCTTCGCCAGCGCGTCGTGCTCGGTGCCCATCACACCGTTCTGCTTGGGCACATGGAAGACGTCGAGCTCGTCGTCGGCGGAGTAGCAGAAGCGCTGGACGGCGTCCACGGCGATCCGGGCCATCTGCACCGGCGAGATCGACCGTGTCTTACTCAACTCGAGCCAGCTGGTGCCCAACACCTCGGCGCGGCGGGCCGGCAGGTCCCGCGGCGCGTCCAACCGGTGGCGGTACTTGTACCCCACCGCGGCCATCGCCAGCGAGTGCGCCGTCCTGCAGTCCACGTGTGCCGGGAAGGCGCGTGAGGCTTCCCGGGCGGCGTCGCGGTTGTATGCGGTGTAGATACCCGTGCGGCCGCCAAGAGCGTGGGCCACCATTTTCAGCGTCGACGTTTTCCCGGTGCCGGCACCGGCCTGAATCACCAGGTGCTTTTGCGCCCGAGCGGCGTCGATAATGGCCGCCTGCTCCTCGGTCGGTTTCAACATATCCGCAATCTATGCCCGGACTCTGACATCCCGAACCCACGAAAGTTACATCGCGGCCGGGTGCTCTATTCGAAGGGGCGTGGGAGGCGCCACGGCGGCCAGCAACGCCCGCAGCGCCAGCGCCGTTCGTGGGCTGCTGGTCCGATATCGATGTGCTTGCCTGCGTATGTAGGTGGCTTCCATCGCCACCAGTACGGCATCGTCACCGAAATAGAACTCGCGTACATGCAGGATGCGCAGAACGCTCATCTGCCGGGTTAATCCAGTTGCCAGGGAACAGGTCCGGACGAGCGCAGCTCGAATGCGTCGAACCGGGCCTCGCGGTCGCGAAGGTCCTGGAAAGACTCGATGCGCATCATCTGGCCGGGCTCGGGCTTAGGGCGGCCGAAGTTCACGGGTTCAAGGTCGCTGAGCGCGTCGATATCTCGCCGGGTCGCGGTGGACATGGTGGCATCGCGGAAGACGAGTACTTCGGCGTCGACGACGGCGCAGCGCGGGTTGGTGCAGTGCAAGCGGATACGGCCGTGGTCGGCGGCGGTGTCGCCGGCGGCGAGCTCGTTGGTGTGCTCGCCGCAGAACAGACACACCGTGGGGCCGGGGTTGCGGCGGACGTGCGGGGCGGTGCCGGCGGCCCAGTCCTGATCGCTGCGGATGTCCCACGTGGGCCGCTTGGTGACCGGACCGAAGTGGTCGAGGATGCGGACGTCGGACCGGTTGCGGGTGGCGGTGGTGTTGTCGTCGACCACGATGACGTCGTATTCCCTTGCGGCGCAATCGCTGTTGTCGCAGTATGCGCTGACGCGGCCGTTGTCGGTCGGCTTGTCGCCGAAGGACCGGATGCCATTGGAGTGACCGCAGAAGTAGCACTCGAACGGCTGGTTGGAGGGGGTGCGCATCCAGGGGGTGGTGCCGCGGCGCCAGGTGCGGGTGGCAGCGGGCGCCGAATGATCAACGGCGCGCATGGCGTCGGGGCGGTTGGTACCCGGGTTGGCCTGCTGCAGGGCCTTGGCGGCGCGCTTGGTGGCGTAGTTCTTCGTCATGACAGTCCCTATCACTCTGTGTGTGACGGCGACCTGTACTCACCGCCGCTGTAGTGACGGTTGTCTTCTCGCAGATCCAGTGGACCTCTGCCCTCAGATGTCGACGGTGGTACAGGCACCAGTGCGACTCGGGGTCAACCATGCGATTGGCTCTGCAGACGACTGTACCGCGGCCCGCCGTCCCCTGGCCGCGCCGCCGTGCCGCGCCAGTCGTTCTCCCGCCAGTACCGCACGTTGCCGCAATAACGTGCGGTACAGAGGGCATCAGTGGCGTTTGTGGTGAAAAGGTGCGGCATGGACTGGGCCAGGAGCTATGCCGGCGGGGCTGCGGCGGCATTGAGCGCCGACAGCTGCGAGCCGCGGAGACCCCACGCGGTCACGGTCAGCTGCAGCCCGTCGGGGAACCGCAGCCTCTGCGTGTCGGTGAGCTCGCGCTCGGCGATGGTATCGCCGACGGTGACGTTCAGCGTGACGCCTGTAATGCACTCGATAGCCCCGGAATTGGCACTGCGCAGTCTCGGGCAGTGCGTAGTCAACGGCGCTCGGCGCATGCAAACCAGCGGCGGCGTACACCTCGCTTTCGGGTACGGCCACGAGGTACGCGAATCGCCTCAATGGAGGTGTTCGTTGGCCGAGTCGTATGAGTGCGCTGGCGTAGCCGGTTCAAGGTTGCGAGATGCGGTGCCCTCCCTGCTGGGCGATCTCGGCCAGGCGCAGACCCGTCGCTCCGCCGTGACGTTCCGCGGCAACGCCAATCAGCGCGCCCAGCCCGATCGGCGAGCGGATCGCCGTCACAGCGCCGCCTGGACAGCTGGATTCGGATCGCTCCCGCGAGCCGGCGCCTCGCATGTGAGACCGCGCACCGGCCCGGTCCGAATCCTGGCGGCGTAGCCAGCCGGGCACTTCGCGCACGAGGGTGGACCGCCGTTGGGATCAGGCAGCGTCACAGCATCAATCGGGCATTCGCCCTGCACGGCGCCAGCAGCAACGGGAAGGTCAGCGCCCGCAGCCAGCACCACAATCGCTGACAATGCGGCTGACACGCCCAGCCGTAAGAGGCGGTGCGTGAGGGCGAATGCCCTTCCGGGGCAACTCGATGGTGTCGGCATCACGTTCCCATCGACGTGTGCTGTCGGAGTTCTTCCGCTCCCCGGGGGCGGTGTGGCGGTGCTAGCCATCGGCCCGTGTCCTTGCTTTCGTCGTGCATTTGTGGAACTCGCCCTCATGAGATGTTATGGGCGCCCAGCATTTTCGGCACATCGGCGAACAGGACAGATGCCGTACTCCTTGACCGCACGCGACGGGCTGGCCGCATTCAGTGCAGTTGGGTCCACGCCTGCTCATCGGTCGCCGGCCCTCATGTGCTCATTCCTGTGTCGGCTACCGGCATGCCTTCGCCGTGATGACAGCACCACGCTGGACGGAAGTGGCCGGTATAACCACACACACGCTCCCCGGCTTGGCCATAAATGCAGTGACTAGGTGCGAGTGGATCGACTTGTGGTCGTCCGCCAGCAGCTACGTCGCCCGGCCCGTCGACCTGCTTCCCCGCAGCGCGGTCGGCCACGGTCGCGGCACCCATCGGCGTGGCATCCATTGACTGACTGCTCACGCGGCACCCTCCTCAGCCCGGTCCAAGACGTCCACGATGTGGCCCTTCCGGAGCTCGTGCCCGTCAACGTCCGCCTGCAACTCAGGTCCACTCAACGTCCATGTGCGCCTGCAGTCTTGACACTGTGCGGTGATGACGCCGTCCGTCGCATGCGGGTTCACGAAGGCCTGCGAGGGCTTCTCGACGCGTCGCTGGGTGACGGGCGCGGCGAAATCGCCGCGCCCGGGAGCTGGTGCCGTCGATGCCGCCGCGGCCGCTGACGCAGCCGCCGGCGTACGTGTTTCATCCGCAGCAGGCACGCCTCGGCCGCTTCGGTGCGTGAACCTCGGATCAACCGGTGGTGCCCCGACCTGCTCTGCGCTCCTGCGTGCGCACCTATCGGCTGAGGACGGTGCGCAGCGCCACCCGGTTGAAGTCCGGGTATACCGGCGGGTGCCGTCGCGACCGCAGACCTCGCAGATGTGCTTGACCGCGTCCTGGGCCTTGCGGGCGGCTATTCCAGCGCGGGACGGCTTGTGCGCGGCTTTTACTTCTGCGAACGCCGCGGCGACGTTCGACGAAGGGGCACCGATCCTCGACGCAGCGAGGGCTACATCACGCAGTTGCGCCTGCTGTGCGGCGGCGGAGATGTGGCCGACGAGGCCCTCGACCACGCCGGCCACGATGTCGTCCCTGCGGGCGTGTAGGTCGTCGATCATGCCGTGGATGAAGCCGCCGACGATGTTCTCGATAATGAGTTGGATGTGCTCGTCGTCCAGGGTTTCAATCGCTGCACGGATGGTGTCGAGGCAGTTGCGTTCAGCCATCGACCCGCTCCCACATGGCCACCACATCAAAGAGGTCGTTGGCCGCATGTTCCTGCACATGGCCGTTCAATACTGGGCGTCGTGGCACCGCCACTTCCGGAGCCTCCTCTATAGGCTCCATTCCATCGTCAGCTGCATTCATCGCTCTTCCTAATCAATCCGAAATATGCGCACGCTCACCGTGCGCCTGGGTTCCCTACTGCTGCGGCGACGTCTCGCTGGCATCCGTGTGGCGGGAAGGTCTGGGCCACCAGGCGGAAAGATGCGACGGCGGCGGTGATCATGCCGGTACCACCGGACGCGCAGGCGGGTACTGATCCCAGATTTCACCGTCGAGCTCGCGGCCGGCGGCATGCTTCCCGAGCCGCCACACCCCGCTCCAGTCGCCCCCGGCGTCCAGGGCCCGCTGCTCGTCACCGACTTCGCCTGTCAGCAGATTCACGTAGGCCTGCGGCTCACGGTGGTCCGCACCGTCGAGATAACTGCGCCAGGAGCCCCATTGTTTGAACATCAGTGGAACACCGGCGTTTTGGCACTGGTCTCGAAGGCTGCGCGCCATACCGACTGCTGCCCAAAATGTTTCGGCTCTGGCTGGCTCTGCGCCGTCAGCTCTGGAGCTTCTCCCACGGGCTCGACGCCGTCTTCGGTGGCGTTCATCGGGGTCCTCCTGTGAGGGGTGCCCCGATGAAGCTGCGGTTCACTGAGGACCCGCCGCGGCCGGCTTCCAGGAAGGAGACGACACCGACGGCACCGCCGACGACGGCGGCAATGACGACGATCGGGCGCAGGAGCACGTCGATCAATGGAGGGCCGAACAAGCCCGCGATGACAGGCGCGAACGTCTCGTGGAGGCCGAACAACGCCACCACGAAGGCGAACAGGAACAGGGACGATGCGGTGAAAGCGAGGATGGCCATGAGGGCCGCCCGCGCGATCCGGCGAGCCAGCAGGTGCTGACGGGAAGTGGTGGTGCTCACTGAGAATCCTCCTCGATTGGGACTTGCGGTGGGGGGAACGTTGAGGTCATCCGGTAATGACGGAGCCAGTCGGCCGTGTCTTGATCGAGTTGCACAGCGACACGGCGATACCCGCCCACTGGATCGCACCCAAGTCCGCGATCCGCATCCGGTGGCAGTAGTTGGTCCCCGCTTGAGCCCATCCCTCATGACGCTCATTCCAGCCCCCGGCGCCGCACCTGGTCACGGAAGGCCTCAGCGCGGACCCGGTTCGCCCTGGCACGGGCCAGGAGATCCTCGGCGGTCTGTTCCAGCTGGCGCGCGAATTCGACCTGCATGTCCGCCGAGCGGCTGGCGCTTTCGCGCGCAGCTTCAAGGACGCGTGCCGTATCGGTTTCGACACGTAGTGCCCATCCGATAGCGGCGCCACCGCTGATGTCAGGTGGCCACGCCGGATAGTCGACCGCAGATACCGGGGTGTCGTCGAGATCGACCAGGCTTCGTAGTTCGTCGATTTCCTCGGTCGCGGCGCCGCGCTCGGTGAGCTCCCAAAACACTCTCCTCCCAACGGCTCCCGATGCGCGCCGCACGATTCCCCGTTTCTCGAGCGCCACGAGGTGCGTATAGACCTGCGACGTGAACGGTCGGGCTTCACATACATGCCAGGTGATGTGGCACTCGACCATTCGCCCCTTCTGGTGTTCGTAATGCGCGATGGTGGGGTACTCAGTGCAGTCGGTGTCGGAGCGGAAGCGACGCCACGGCATATGCGGCACAAGGGCACTCGCGGTCATAGGTCCATCGGCTGACCGCAGCGCGACGATCATCGCGTCCCGCAACATCTGGGGCGGCCACACCGGGACATTCATCGCAGGCCTGCCCCTGCCGGCGAGCGGTCCACGGGAATCCCGAAGTACGTACCCATCCTGCGCAAGACCCCGCGGGCCTCACTGACCGGGCAGCCCGTGGTGCTAACGAGGTCAGCCGCGGCAAGGACCAGGCGCGCTTCAGCAACCAGCAGCGGACCGTACCGCTTGAGCGCTCGATGCACCGGATGATCGCTCTGGTACCGCACCAGCACCTCGGCGATCCGCTCACTGGGCGTCACCGCTGTGCCGTCGGGGCCGGTGCTCAGGTCGGCGCAGCTCAGAATCAGCAGCTCGATCGCGTCGGGCACCGGATAGGCGCGCAGCTGCCCGTCCAGCCCGCGTTCCCGGGCTTCGTACACCGCGCCTGTGTGGTGGGCAATCAGGCCAACAAGCGCGGGCCCTGCGGCGGTTCCCACCGCGGTGCCCGCGACAAATGCCGCACCGTCGATCGGGTGAAATCCGGTGTCCGCCACCGCGGGTGCGTACCCGATATCGTGAAGTAGCGCGGCTGCCACCACGACGTCGACGCGCTGCGGTGCCAGAAACAACGACGCCAAACTGCGCGTGCGTTCGGCGACCGCCACGGTGTGGGCATACCGCCGCGGCAACGGGTCACCGAGATGCTCGCGCGCCATTCGCTGGGCGCGGTCGATGAGATCGCCCGCGGGCTGGATCGTCTCCTGTGCCGGTTCTGTTCTGATTTCGGTTAACACGTGATTGCCTCCCAGTTCGCCTCGGACTTGCGTATGTCGTTTTCGCCCGCAGGCTCAGCCAGTTCGGTTCCTTGCGGGTGCGGGCGGCGGGTCATCGCATGCCGCCGAGCAGTGGACTGATCGCGTGCGGGTGTGTGCCGCCGAGAAACAGTGCGTGGATGCACTGGTCGCAGCATTTGGTGATGGTGGCGCTGTCCACCAGGCCGGGGTGGCCGACGGGCTGATTGTTCAGCGTTGCTGCCGGTAGCAGGCCGTGGTTCGTGCAGCAGATGCACTGTGGCCCTGGTTCGGGGACTCGCGGCGCGCTCATCTACGCATGTCCTTCGGTCAACGCGGTGGGGCCGCATCGGTTGACCATTACCTGCTCGGACTTATCCAGGCCGGAATGGTCTGTCGATTCATGGTGGTTGATCTCGGCTCCGCGTTCCGCCAACGCGTAGATGTATTCTCTGGCAGCGGAGTTCAGGTCCGATGACACGCCGCTTTTGTCCACGTTGTCCAGGGCGTTGGCCAAGCCCACCAGGTCATAGTCGCGGTGAAAGGCGGGATCGGGGCTGGCGGCCGGCGACAGCGACTCGTGGGCGAGATAGTTGACCGCCGCGAATGCGCCACACGTTCGGGCGTCGGGTGTCTGTGTCGTGCTGGGCTGCGCATGTGCCGGCCATGTGTATCCCGCTGCGCCGCAGCCGATTACCGCTGTGGCCAGCAAGAGTTGCCTGGCCACAGCGCTGCGTGTCCTCAGTGGTGTCATGCTGGTCCCCTCGGTGCGTGGTGGGGCCGTTGGCGTTTGGTCTCCACCGCGAATCCTGTTGCGGTTTCTCAGTTTCATTTGTGCGTGGCGTGGGTCTGAGTCCCGGTGTCAGTGCTGGCAGCGGCGTGCTTGCCACCTTCGCTCGATGGGGTGGCTTTGACCGGGGTGGGGGTCTTGGCGTTGTCGGTGTCGGGCTTGCCGTGCTTTCCCGAGGTGGAGCTGGTGAGGTTGGTGGTGCTCGGAGCGGTGCCGGCCGTGGTTTCCTTGCCGGCGGCGGGCGCCGTGGCTCCGGCCTTGGTTGAAGTGTCGGTGGCGGGCTTGTCGCTGGCGATGCTGGTGGCCTTGGCGGTGCTGATGGCCTTGGTGGAGTTCGACGCCGTGGTGGTTCCGGTCTCGGGGGTAGCGGACGGGGCCTTGCTGGTGGTGGCCGTCTTGGCCGGTTCTGAGGTGGCCGCGACGGCTGCCGCGGAAGCACTGGTAGCGCTGGTCTTCGTCGCTGCCGTTGTCGCCGTGGCGGTTTGGCTGGCGGCGGCCAGTGACACCAGCGACTTGGCGGACGTGGCGGGAACCGCGGCGGCCGGGGCGGGGCTGGAGAGGCCGGTGATGGAGGTGACCGCGCCGATCAGAGTTGCGACGGTGTTCAGGCTGGCGGTGATCGCCGCGGCGGCCACTTTGATGCCGGTGTTGAAGGCGCCCGCGACGCCGTACACGGTGTTGGTCAGCAGTCCGGGGACACCGACGGCGGTCAGCAGACCGGCGGCGATCTCGGCGACACCGTTGCTGAACGCGGTGACTGAGTCGGCTGCGGCGTTGACCAGTGCCGCGCTGACGGTGAAGGGAATGGGCGCCAGTCCTGCGACGACGGTGGTGGCGGTGCTGGTCACGGTTCCGATGGCGGCTTGGGTCGCGGTGTTCAGGGCGGCGACCCAAGCCTCGGGCGACAACGGTGCTGAGCCGATGGTGTTGATGATGGTTTGAATGGCCCCGTTCGAGGTGCCGTTGCCCAGCCAGGTGTGGGTGATGTGCTCGGCGGCGGCCGCCACGACGCCCAGTGTGCTGGTGGCTCCTCCGGTGATCGCGTTGGTGACGCCGTTGACACCGGCCAGGATGGCTTGCAGGGGTGCGGCGACGACTCCCTGGACGGCGGTGATCAGCCCATCGACAATGTTGTTGTCGATACTGCTTTTCACCCCGTTGACGAGGGTGTTGACGGCGTCGACGATGTTGCCGATCTGGGCGGTGACACCGGTGACGATGGTGCCGCCGAGGCTGATGGCGTTGGCTCCCAGGTCATTTGCGGCGGTGATGACGTTCGACAGGACGCCTCCACCGAGAGTGAAGGGCACATCGAGCAGGCCCACGTAGGACGCCAGGCTCAGCGGGTTGGTGGCGATGCCGGCGAAGGCGAGCAGCGCGGTCGCGGCCGACCCGGTGATGGTGGAGGTGAGCAGATTCGAGATCTGCTGGGTGGTCAACGTGAGGTCGGCGTTGGCGGCAGTGACGGTGCCGGCCAGCCGGGTCAGGCCACCGGAGCTGACCGCTTCCAGGGCCTGCAGGGCGCCCGAGAGCAGAGGGCTGGCCGCTGATGCGGTGATCAGGGATTTCCAGAAGCCGCTGTTGAGGGACGCGGCGCTGGTCAGGACGGTGGCCAGGGTCTGGCCGGGGACGCCGACAATCGTGGCGATGGTGGCGTCCAGTGAGGCCAGTTCCGTGTTGACAGCATCTTTGAGGGACTGAATCTGATCAGCGGCAGCGTCGAGGTGAATGCTGGGCACGGTGATGCTGGGCAGGACATGCTGCGGCAGCGGGGTGTGCAGGGCGATCGGGGCGAAGGCCACGGCGGTCGCGGCGGTCAGGGCGACGGCAGCGGTCGGGAACCGCAGCGGCGCGGCCACGGCGACGCCGGATCCGCCAGCGCGGTGTCGGGCGCTGTTACGCGCGGCGGGCAATCCGAGGAATTCGCGTACCGGAACGGTTTTGGCGTTGCGGGAGTGACGGCCAGAGTTATTGGGCATTGGGTTTCCTTGTTTTTCGAAGAGTCGGGTATGGGGTTGAGGTGTCGTAGCTGGGATGACGTCGGCCACGGCGCCGGTGCCGTGGGTACGGGTCTGGGTGCTCATGCGGAAATCCGTTGGTGCGCACGCAGGTAGAGATCGGTGGGGCCGCCCGGGCGCGCGAACCATCCGGCGGCGATCAGCGCGTCCCGCGCCTGCGGGGACGTCTCGAACAGCTCCATCGCCGCTGTGCTGTCGGTACAGCCTTTCCAGCCGTGCGCGTACCAGGCATATGGTTGCCCGTCGGGCATCACCACCAGCCACCCGGCGACGGGGACCGCCGCAGACACCGACGCGTCGTCAAATGTGTTGCCCATCAGTGCTTCTCCCCGTCGCAGGTCTGCACGATCGGCCATCGCACGCCGCCTTTGGTGTCCGCGCGGGCACCGCGGCCCGCAGCGCGCTCAGCCGGGCTGGACGTGCATGTGATCGTGGCGCGATTAGCCATGTCCGAATCTTCACCCCCAGATGTGACATCCCGTGATCTCACTGCTACGGGAGTGCTGGGCACCGATGAGATTGCGCCGGGAACGGCGTTCAGCGCCACGACGCCGGGCATGCCGGCGGTGCGAAAAGGGAGGGGAATGATGCCTCACGGCGCCGTCGAACGAACACCAGGATCACGGCCCTGAGGAAGTGGTGCTCGAGCTCACGCGGCGTCCGAGACTTCCGAACACCACGGCTGGCAGAGGGAAAACCCCTAGCTGTGGGGGTAGGTGAAGTGCAGCGGACGGCCTTCGCTTTGCCGGACGCGCTCGACAATGAACTCCGGCGGCTCGAACCCGTCGAATTCATCCATGTTCGCGCCCGCGTCGATGAACAGCAGGATCACCGCGCGAGCCAGCTCGATGGTTGTGTTCTCGCCCGGCCAGCTCGCGACCGGGACCGGCCAGATCGCCCCGCTGGTGTCACGGAAGAATCCGCCGTTCTCGGTCATATAGACGCGTGCTGCCATGCCGGTCGCGGGGACCACGGGGCCGATCGTGTGCACGATCGTTCCACCTTGGCAGGCGATCCAGCAGTCCGGAAGGTTCGGGTGCACCAGGTACTCGATCGGCCCGCCGGCCCCGTCGAACTCGCGCTCCAGGAGACGGAATCCGAGCTCGTCGGGAACCGGTGCCGCGACCAGCCGCGCCAACCACACCTCAGCCAATGGCCCCGTCAAGTCCACGCGCCGCACGGCGTTGACGACACCGCGCATCGGAATGGCCTCGAAGTCGACGGCGGCAGCCAGCTGCGCATCCGGTGCCCGCTGGTGCAGCAGCAGCGTCACCTCCCCGGTGCTCACCGGCGCGGGCGCCGGGATATGCGCCGGCCCCGCGGCCACATTGAGGCCCGGCAGGTCCGCGTAGCGGTAGCCCTCAGAGGCTGGGTCGCACGCACTGACCTCCCAGATCAGCTTCTGCATGCGGTGACTCAGGCGCCCCACAACGTCTTCGACGACCGGTGTATGCACTGCGGCGAGGGCTTTGCCCAGGGCCTGCGGGTCGTACTCTTTGGTGCCCACCGTGATCTCGGTCGGGCGATCCCCTGGCCGCCACGCCAGCATGGCCTCGCGGTCCCGCAGTCCATAAGGCCAGTACGGCAGCGATGTCCCCAGTAGATGGTTCAGTTCGCTCCATCCGAACCGTTCGGTGCAGATGCTGACGGTGTCCATCGCATGCGACAAGCGGCCGTCGGCCACCCACACGCCCGGTTGCGGCGTCTCGTAACCGGGACGGATCGGCGCATCACCGCCGCAGAGGATCGCCACAGCACTGGCCCCCGTCAACCCCAACAGCGCGTCAGCGGCGCGCTTGCCCTTGGCTCCCTCCGAATCGCGCACGGGATACCCCACCGCAATCACACCGCGGCCATCGCGCGGATCCCAGCTGTGCACCACGAACTCCGCGTCCAGCTCGGCGATCACAACATGGCTGGTGTGCAGCAGCCGCGCTGGGCCGCGCTCATCAGAGAGCGGAAACAGCCGAGGTATCCGCTCATCGCCACCCCGAGTGTCCAGGTAGGTGTAGATCTCCGCCAGGCTCCACCGCCGGCCACCCGCATCAGGCTGCGCGCCGAAGAAATCTGCCGCCAGCGACCCCTCAGCATCCCCCAGGTACCGCGCCACTCGGTCCGCGGTCAGATAGCTGTCATACCAGCGCGACGAAGCGCGCCACTGCTGCTCCCCGCCATACACACCTCAAACGGTATCCCCACCCGCTGACATCCCAGCCCGCGTCACCGCTTACCGGGAGCCGATTGCCCGTTGAGGAACAGCACCTCGGTGACCGCCACCTGCCCCGGACTGGGATAGTCAATCAGCCCTAAAGTCCGCAGTGCCCCAAGGTTATTGGCGTACCCGCTCGACGCAATGGCCACCCCGGCGCGCTCGGCCAGCTCGCCGCGACTGACCGCCGACGGATACATCGCGATGAGTTGTCCAAGGAGCTTCCAGCGTGCCGGCGGCACCATCTCCCGGATCCGTTCATGCAGCTGCGCGGTCGTCGGGGCCAGCGCCGGCGCCGCGGCCGCAGCGATGCCGGCGTCGGTCAGCGCCACCTGCCCGCCGGCGGGATAGTCGATCAGGCCAGCGGTCCGCAGCTTCCCGAGATTGTTGGCATAGCCACTGGACCGGATGCCGACTTTGACCCACATAGCCAGCTGCTGGCGGGTGGGCGCGGTCAAGCCGATACCAGCTAGCTCGGCCAGGGCGTTGAGGATGCGCTGCAGCGCCGGCGCCAATCCACCCGCAGGTGCATGCTCCACTGCCGGCGGCGGCCCAGCGGCGGGCCGCTCGACCGGCGCGGCCGGCGCGGCCTGTGCGATCGGCTGCACGGACGGTGGACCGGGCGGATCGGGGACCTCGGCCACGGCAGCCATCAAGTCCTGTGCCGCCTCCGCAGCCCGGCCAAGGCCCTCACGCACCGAAGCGATCGCGTCCACAAGGCCCCCGGCCGCGGCCACCACCGCCTCGGGCACGTACGGCACCTGCACGTGCACAATGCTCGGCTCAGGTACCTCAACCGCGGCCCCGGCACGCAGCTGCGCGAGCTCACGCTCAAGCTCAGCGATCCGCGCGGTCAGCGCCCGTGGATCGGCCGCCGCGGCACGCTCCCGGGTCGCCTCTATCCGTTCTGCGATCTGGCGCAGGTCGACGTCGGCGCGGGTTTTCGGTTCCCGCGCCACGCTATTGCCGCGATCCCTGGTCGGGGAACAGTCGAAAGTGTGCGCCCGCCGAACCTGTACGCGCATCAGGATCGCCCTCTCGGGTGCCCACCACCAGCCTTCACCAACCGCCAGCGTCGGCAGCGTGGCGGACACCGTGGCCCACCGCTCGTCATCGCCCTGGCCGCGAACCCAATCCGCAATGGCCGCACGGTCATTGGGCGCGGTCACCCGCATCGCCGCCAGGATATCGACCTGCGACAAAACATCCTTGTTCAGGACGGCCGGCCTCTGGGAGGCAAGTGTCGTGCCCAATCCGGTGTTGCGGCCGCGCCGCACGATGTTCTCCATCGCCACCAGCAGCTGCAGATCATCACGCCGCGGCTTCTGCGGCGCGAACAGATCCGCTTCGTCGATGATCAGGTGCAGCAGATGCTTATTGCGGCGGTAGATCCGGTCCAAGAACGCCGCCACGAACGTGCGCTCCTGGGTCCGGCTGGTGAACCCACTCAAATCCAACACCATCGACAGGCCTTCGTCGACAGCCAGATCCGCCATCAGCGTGCCCGCCGAGGGCTCCAGCGGCGCATCACCGTGGCTGCCACCGAACACCGGGATCGGCAAGCCCTCACCGGTACCGTTGGCGCTCGAACGCAAGCCCCAGAACACGCCCATCGGGTCGATGATCACCGTGTGCACGTGGGCGGCATTGAGCTCCTCGGCGATCACCCGGCACGTCGCTGACTTGCCCGCGCCGCGCTTGCCGAGCAGCCCGAGGCTGCGGCCGGCGACGTAGTCGACGTCTAGATCGAGCCCGTCAGCGAGATTCATCATCACCTCACCAGCTCAGCCGCACGTAGGCCCCGCACCAGCGTGCAGACGCCAGATTCGTTGCGTGCCAAGGTGTCGGGCATGGTGCGTGTCCTCGTCAGTGGAGATGCTGCATGAGATTCTGGGCGAATTGGGCTACACCGCTGGTGGCGCCGCTGCCCGCCACGCCACCGCCCGCCACAGCCATGCCGACCGCCACGATTGCCCGCACGGCTAGCCGTTCGATCCGGATGATCACATGCACGATGAACGACAGCACCAGTCCGATCCCGACCCCGATCATGATTGCGGGGTGCGAGGTCGCGAAACTGATGGCAGTGTTCACGGCGCACCGGTCCTTTCGTGTGTGTGCCTCTGATCAGGCATATTCGGTCATCATTGCACGCAGGGTCACTGCGCCGCCGCTACCTTTTGGTCGGACGGCTCGGGTTTAGTTCAGCTGTGTAGCCAGCTCGTCGAAACGTTTCCTTTCGCGGGTGAAGGCGCCGCAGCGTTGCGGCGGCCAGCCCCCGGCCGGGGAAGTGCCGCGCGATCGGGTAGTGCCCACAACCGATGGTTCGCGCCACTTCCAGGACCGAGCATCCGCCGTCCAGCAGAGCCTGGGCCTGGGCAATCTGCTCGGGCGTGAGATGTTTGGCCGCCGGCCTGGCGCAGCCGGTGGCCACTCGGTGCCGCAAGACCGTCCTGGACGAAATGCCCAGTGCCTCTGCGATTTCCCGAGCAGTCAGGCCAGCGGCGGTCATGCGCTGAACCCGCACGGCCCGGTCTGCATCCGGCTCCGTCATGACAGGACCTCATCGGTTGTGGCAGCCAGACCGGCGGCGACGGCGGCGGTGAGCATACTCAGCGTGTCCGGGTCGGTGATCACCTCGGCACCGGCGCCGTCCAGATGCTCAAGCAGCAGCCCGCGCGCGGTGGTGATGGTCTCTGCGTGGTTGGTGATGAATGTTGTTGCGGCGGTGAACGCTTGATCGAAAATATCGTCAGCGCTGGCGTAGCCGCCAAGGCCGGGTAGGTCGACACGGTGATGGTACAGATCCGCACTGATCCGGTGGGCCGTGTCGAAATCGGGGGTGCTGAGGAATCCGGGGACGCCGTGGGCCCGGTCATAGGCATTGCCGGTCAGCGTCGTGACCAGGGCGGCCCAGGCGCTGTCGGGGGTCATTTCCCGCGGGCCATACGAAACGTGGCCGGTGAGACTGAAGTCTCCGCTGACCCGCCGGCGAGAGCGGACGCAGATTTCAGTCACCGGGATTCCGTGCGCGACGGCGGCAACCAGATGCGCCGCCTCGTGGCCGGCGGTGGCCAGACGCTCATCGTCGGGTATCAGAACCGGCACCAGCCCCCGCGCCATAGGAAAGGCTGCCCGGGGGAGGGCCGCGAGAGAAGCCTTACTGAAATCTGGCCAAACGAGGGCCGCAAGAAAGGCCAGCGCGCCGATCAGCGGCGGAAAGCCGTGGTACGGGTCGAGCGCGGCCATCACGACCAGCACGACCAGCAGATGACCCGTCACCCACGCACAGCTCCCGGTGACACCGGCCAGCAGGAGCCGGCGGACGTAGGTTCGGAGGCGGGTTTTCCGCACGGTGGGCAGCGCAGGGATGGTTACTGCACCCGCCGAGTCCGCGGCGGCTGGCGGGTTACGCATCTCAATCCCGGGCACTGGCGGTCAGCTCCGGCCGGTGGGCCTGCTCCAGGCTCAGGGTCAGCTTCGACACCAACCGTTCAGGCACCTGCACACCCACCGCGTCGAGCAGCTCCAGCGCTTTGGCATGCGCCGCCTGGGCCTCCTGTGGCGTCGCACCCGCATCGAAGGCATTGGTGAGCAGCTTGCGGGCCTGATCAACCTTGTTGCGCTGCGGCGCGGTGAATTGCCGTCCACCGCTGGTGTATCCCAGGCGGGCCTTGCGTCGCGCGTTGTCATCGGCGCGCACGAAGGTATCTCGCGCCTGTTTGGCTGCGGTAACGAACGCCTCGATCACCGCGTCGTCGGTGGGGATCGTTTCGGTATGGCGCTCGGTAGCTAGACCGTAAGCCGTGTAGAAGTCGGCGCTGGCGGGCTCACTGGTATCGGCCAATAGCGGCCGTGTGATGTACACCGACATCGGGTCGTTCTCGAATTCCCACAGCCCGGATGACGCCTCGCCGTATGCGGTGACCCCGATATTCCACCGGTCAATCTGACTGCGGCGCAACGCCTCACGTTCGGCAGTGCGTTCGCGCCCGCGTCGGACGGCCCGCCATGCCAGCCATACCAGGGCCACCACAATGGCGATCGCTGCGATGATCGCGGCGATGTAGCCCACGGCCGTCCAGTCGAAAGGCGCATCAGCCTGCGGGGCCGGCGCCGGCTGCGGGACGGGCGCCGGCTGCGGGACGGGCGCCGGCTGCGGGACGGGCGCCGGCTGCGGGACGGGCGCCGGCGCCGGGGCCTTCCCTGCATCCGTGCCTGTGAGGTCGGCGAATATCTGGCGCGATTCGCTGACCATGTACGGCAGCAGCGCGACCGGTACCGAGAATATGGCCAACGTTCTGAGCAGGCCGCCTAACGAGTCAGACATCAAAATTCTCCTCCGGTCAGATAGCGGGCGAGACAATGCAGTCGGCGACGTCCAGCCCTGGGGCCGACATTGATTCATCGCGAATCACCGTGTGCCCGTGCAAGTCGTCGCCCCTTCCGCTTGCGCGCATCCTCTCGCGAGGATCTGACATCCGGTAGGCACGCCCACGCGGCTACCCCGCTGTCCGGCCGGCAGGCTGCGCCAACGCGGCGCGCAGGTCCGCCGCCAGCTGCGGGTACTGCAAGGCACAGGAATCGGCGTAGGCGGCCAGAGCGACGGCCGCGTGCGGGTCGCTGGTGTACGCCAGAACGAAGTACGGGCCCTTCAGCTTTCCGTCGACGCGTTCGACGCGATACTTCCCGTACAGGCCCCGGTTCTCGTCGCCGCCATCGCCGGCATCAACGGTGCCGTAGGTGGATTGTTCTGCGTGCGAGTCGAAGTCGTTCATCTCAGCTCCTGTGAGGTGGGTTTCGGTGGTCGGCAATCACTCCATGGCGATCAGCGGCATGACCGCATCGTCCCGCCCAGATGTGACATCCCGCGCATCGACTGCGCACTTTGAAACCGATACCCCCGCCGCATACCGCAACCGGGTGTCACAACTTCCGGCCACAATGAACCTCGAAGACCAACGGCAGGAGTAGAACGTGGCGGAACTGAACGTCAACCCAGCGGACCTGTTGCGGTTCGCCGACGCCTACTCCGGCCTGGCCACCCAGATGGCACGCATCGCCCCACAGGCAATCGCCGAAGCACAACGCGTCGCCGACACCCACGGCCCGATCGGCTATCCCACCGCCATCGGCATCGCCGCGGGCCTGGTGAACGCCCAAGGGCCACTTCAGGCCAAGATCGCCGACTTCGGCGCCTACTCTCAGCGGTTCACCGAGCACGCCGCCGACTACACCACCACCGACACCAACGCAGCAAGCGCCCAGAACGCCATCAAGTTCGCCGACGACAAAACCCCCAAAGACCCCAACGGCAGCGTCCAGGCAACCGACTTCGATAAGAACCGTGCCCCCCTCCCTCAAGGACCCGGCGACGCCGTCCACAAGACCCCCAAGTGGACCGACAAGAACCTCTTCCCGACCCCACCCCAGGCCGCCGACGTCAAGCAGAACAAAATTGGCGACTGCTATTTCGCCGCAACGATGGGCGCGGTCGCGCACGCCAACCCCCAGTGGATCAAAGACCGCATTCACTACGACGACCAGAGCGGCAACTTCGACGTGACGCTGTGGAATGGTCATGGATGGCAACACATTCCGGTCACCCAGAATGACCTTCAGACAGACCGGGACCACGGCGGCGCGAGCTGGCCAGACCCGAAAGCACCGATGTGGCCCAGCGTGCTGGAGTCCGCGTACGCCAAGATGCACTCCCCCAGCGACGAACTGGGGCACGCCCTCGATCACGGCATCGGCCAAGGCGGCCAAGCTCACGACGCACTGCAGGCCCTGACCGGCAACCGCGGAATGACCATCAACCCCCAACATGCCTGGTTCACCCAGGAACACATTGATCAGGAGATCACCACCGCGCTCGCCAACCATCAGCCGGTGACCATCTCCAGCTCCGAACATGGCGGCCCGATGGTCAGCAACCACACCTACATCGTCGAACGCGTCGACGGCACCGGCGACGACGCCTACCTCATCTTGCGCAACCCTTGGGAAGCCAACCCCAACGACCCGACCAATTCAATGAGTGCCGTCCGGCTGGGTGATGTCATCGGCACGGGCCCGACCGGGATGTTGGACCGATGGGGAAACCACCCGGCATCCGAGATCAACATCGGAGACCTCGGCCAATGACCCGGCGCGCGACGTTATGGTCCGTGGTGGCAACCGCTTTCGCCGTGTTCGCCCTCTGCGCGTACTTCATCGGTCAATACGCGGCGGCGCAGAAGCCGGTGTCACTGGACGCCCTGCCTGAGTACCCTTTCGCCGGCTCGGCCTACTCGCTCGACGACCTCGCCCCGGCCGACCGTGATCGCGCCGAGGCGGTGTTGCGCCAATTCGCCAGCAGTGTCGCCCCCGGCTATCGCCCCACCGGCGAACGCTTCCTGGCCGCCAAAAGCGGTGACTTCATCTGGGATGCGGTCCGCAGCAGCGTCGGCGGCTACCTATCCAGCGCCGGCTTCCATAGTCACGATGCGGGGCAGAAGCTGCACACCAGTAGCGACGTCGCGTTCATTGTGTGGGACCGTGCGAACCGGGTGCAGCACCTGATCAATCCTGCACAGGTGCTGGCTGTAGACCTGCAGAGCCCTCTGCGCGGCGGACCATCTGGCGATCAGCCGGTACACATCTACGCCTACTTCGAACTCACTCCGTCTCATTGACTCCTCCCGAGAGAGCACCCGCGTCCTTGCGGATGTCACCGGCGCGATCTACATTTTCCTTGGCTACCGGCGCGGTGGCCCGACTCCCGGCAAGAGGCAATCGCCCACATCGATGGCCCCCACCGATTCGGGACAAGACACTCAGGGTCCCGCGCTGATGCACCCAGACAGAGACCGTCGCACGCAGATGTGGGCTGCGCGACAACGACTTTGAATGGGATGTGATCTCGCAATGACCGACAACGCTTTCAAAAAGTCCGCCCGCCAGCACCAAAAAGCGACCGGCGAGTCCTATACCCGCGCGCGTCGCCACGTCGACAAGCGCACCAGCGACGAAGACTCCTCCACGGCAGCATTGTTGGCCGCGCTGGGCATCACCGACACCCGCCACATCGATCCCGCCGCACTATGGGCACCACGGCAACGTCCCGCCGGCGAACCCGCCGGCACTGACCAGCTGCTTACTGTTCCGATTGGATTGAGCGACGACGGCACGCCGCTATGGCTCGACCTCAAAGACGCAGCCGAAGGCGGCAGCGGCCCCCACAACCTGGTAAGCGGATCCACGGGCTCGGGCAAGAAAACGCTGCTGCGCGCCTTGGTGTTCGGACTGCTGGTACGCCACTCCCCCGATGTGGTCCAGGTGATCTTGGGAGACCCCAAAGGCGAAGGAGGATGGGATGAATTCGCGTCCTACCCGCACACCACCGCAATTTTCGACGATAATGACGCCCTGGTCGATCACGTGCTGGACCTGATCGACCAGCGGGGCCGAACGTTGCGTGATGCCGGTGTCGAGCTGCGCGGCAAGGGCTTTGACAACCTCGCGCAGTACAACACCGCCCGCCAGACACCAGCGGGCAAGGACCTGCCGCCGCTACCGACCGTGTTCGTCGTCGTCGACGAACTCGCCTCCGCGAGCCATCACTCGCCAGAAGATGTTGCCGCCGCCTTTGGGTTGCTCCTGCGCAAAGGCCGCTCCCTCGGGTTGTACGCGATGCTCGCCACGCAGACCGTCGCCGCCAAACACGTCCAGCCCCAAATCATGGACTGCATCAGCCAGTGGATCGCCCTGCGGGTCACCCACCGTGACGAAGCCGATATCCTCTGGCCCGGCCTTGACGCCGCTGCCCACATCCCCGATGACCGCGACGGCAAAGGGACTGGATTTGTTGCCACTGCCCCCGGAGCCGACGCAATCCGGTTCCGCAGTTTCCGTGTGCCCGATTCGCTGGTGAGGACCGTTGGCCGGCAACTGGCCACCGTCACCAGCGCCGAAAGCTAGAAGTGGCCCACGCTGATCTGTGCAACGTGTCGATGGCACCGCCAAGGATGACGGAGCGTGGTGTGACGTTCAAGGCCGACCCAGACCACGACCTAGACGCGCTCCACCTTCCCTGGGCACACGGCACCCGCTGGTACGACGCGATCCTGGACGCATCGGATGTGTCGGCCATCCTCGGGATGGCCGATGGATCGGTGCGCCAGTACGCCTCGAAACCGACTGTTTCCCCGGGGTTTCCAGCGCCGAGCGTGCGCGAATCGGGACGGCCAAATCTGTGGACTCCACACCAAATATTCGAGTACATCGCCGCGGTCCGGTCGCAGGCCCGTGATCGGATACCCCGCCTGTACTGCCCACCATCGATCGGCCCGGCCCAGTTCCTCTACGCCGAACCCGTCACCATCGCACTACCGGCGACGACGATAATGTGCCGGGCCACAGTCGAATTCGTGATGCATCACTGGCAGCCAGCTGATGGCCGCGGCCCGATCGCCCTCGCGTACCCAGGTCCCCCCACCGGCGGGGGCGACACCGCCTGGACGCACGCCGCCGCACTCCTGGAAACCCTCCCCTCGCTCACCGCCGTCGTGCTGGTCACCGATGACGTGTGTGACGGCCAACAACCGGCGATCGGGGTGGCCGAGCGCGGCCACCCACCATGGGAGGAACTGGGCGTCACCTGCCGGACCAAAGCCCACTCCGGCACACCGGCGGTCGCCGAGTTGGGCTGGGACGACCTGGCCAACCTTTTACGCGTGGACATTCCGTGGTGGCCCCCACTACTGCGGGACATCGGGCAGATGACGGCATGGCGCCCGGGTGCAGCACGCCAACGGATCCGGCCCCGCACCGCAACGCTCAGCCCGACGGATCTGGAGGGCCTCGCGACGGCCGTACCAGCGCCCGACGCCGCCCGCGTCCTCAAGATCACGCGCCGTATGCACCGTCTCCTCGAGGGCGACGACATCCCGGTGCTACCACCCGGCGTCCACACGCGGCCCGGAATGCTGCCAGCCGCAGAACCCCTGCTCGTACTTCGAAAACGGCCACCAGAGCCCACCGCGACCGAGGTCCGGTGGCTGCTGCATCGACAGGTCCACAGCCCGCTGATCGCCCAGCGAGCATCACAGGCACTGCGGGCTGTGCCCGGGGTGGATCGCCTGCTGGCCGATACCGTCACGATCGACCTGGACTCACCCGGGCCCCTCGCCGCCGAATGGATGACCGGGCTACGGCAGGTCACCAGTGAAGAAGCCACAGAACTCGGCTTCGCCTACACCAGAAGTTGGGCACCGAACCCTGACCCCACCGGGGTCGAGTACTACCGCCACCGGCAAAACACGCATTCCTGGATCGTCAAAATCCCCGGCGACCCGCACGGGCAACTTCTCGTGCCCGTCGGCACCCAGGCCGCAGCCCAAGGCACACTCACCGAGTTCGAATTGTTCGACACAGCAGCATTCTTCCGCGATAACACCGGCCAACTCTGGCCGATGCCGGTTGTCGATACCGGTTGCCGTTACGCCACCGGGTTCCCCGGCATCGGTCCCGGCAACCTCTTCCGCGCTGTGCGCGCACTAGCGTCAGACGCAAGCACCAACTTGCGCGACAGCCCACATCCCAGCCAAACCGGCGACCCACTCTGGCAGCACATCGTTCGACACGAACCACCACTGATCGTCACGCCCGACCAGATGACCGACCTGGCGCCACCGCACGCAATCCCCTGCACAGAACAACCGTCCACCTCGCGCTCACCAAACAAGCGCGCACGATGGCGCAGGGCTAAACACCATGTCCCATAAACTGATTGGTTTGCGGAGGGCGGAGGACTCGAACCCCTACCTGTTACGGCACCCCGGGTTTCGAAGCCGGTTGCAGACCATTCCGCGGCGCCCTCCCAAAATTGGAGAGCACGATGGGGACGCCACCGTCAAGTAGGGTGCAGCCCCAATGGATTTGACCCTCCAGCGTCTAGCGCGAGGACTTCGATGATCGGCGGACGGATCGCATGGATCGAAAGTATCACTGCACGCAAACCATTTAGCGCCGGATACCCCGCCCGTTCACCTGACCAGCTGCGGCGTGGTCTCGACGACGTCGAGATAGAGGATCGGGCCCGCCGATCGTTGCTCAATGGCAGTGCGCCGCAGGCGCGCTGCCTCGAACTCAGGGATCGGGCCGTCAATCACGATCGGATCGTCGTGCCAGAAAAATCCGGTGGTGATGTACCAGCCGGGCTGCAATCCGTCGGTCTGCGCGCGGATACCGTCGGCCCGCTCCGGGTATCCGTCAACGATCTGTGAGGACTCTGACGGCGGCCGGTGCGTCAGTGCTTCGTCGATGTAGAGCACCGTGAGCAACGCTCCGTCGCCGCCTTCCAAGGTGTTCCACGCATCGCGGTCTGAGCGCAGGCCGAGGTATCCCACGACTTTCCAGCAGCCGGGGTACCTGATCGCCCGCGCCCACACCTTGCCGCCACCGTCGGCAGAGCCGACGACCGCACCGACCGGCTGGGCGACAAACCCATCGAAATCCAGCGCCTCAACCTGCTCACTCATGCGTGCCGGCCCCTGGCCTCACCGCTGTGCTGCCCGCGAGCGCTACACGCCACTCCTGGTCACGCTGGGCAGCAAGGTCCATTTCGATGCCCTGGCCGCGCCGTGCCGCCGGCATGAGTACGACGGCCGCCGAGCGCGATAACGGCATGGCGTCCGTCGCTGCACGGGCGCCCAGGACGCCGCCGCTGTCGATCAGCAGCGCACGCAGCTGCTCCCCCTCGGCTGATTCGGCGTCGATACCGAGCAGCGACGCCAGCACCATCGTCGCAGTGTCCACGGACGTGCACGTCGACGGAGCTGCCCGCAGCGACAGCGGGTCGAGTACGTAAGTGATGCCCATGTTGAATTCCTTTGCGCTAGTGGCCATGTGGGTTCCTCCATCCGGGATAAGCCGCAAACGATCTAGCCGTCTCGCTCGCCCCAGTTGTTCGTTGCCGATCGGATCTCGCCCCCGAACCAGGCCGGACTACTCCAGGCAGAGCCGCCAGTTACCGTCGCGTCGAAGTACGCAACGGCCTTCGCGTACAACTCGTCACACTGATTCACTGTCGAGCCGTCCCACTGCTCTTGCTCGTCTGTCCACGCCGCCAACGGCAATGCCTGGGCCGCACCGGGAGCAGCGTGATAAAAGGCGAACTTCGCCGGCTGTCTCCACGTACCGGTCGGGATGGCCGCAACCATCGCGCCCGTGCCGAGGTTCAGCCACACCGCAGCACCAAGGTTGTTGGATGCAAAACCCAGCGCCTTGAACGGCTCCGGCAGCTCGTCGTCGTTGCCGCGGTAATACATCACCGCCCAGCCGGCCGGAGCGCGCGTGAGATCACTCATCGCAGATCTCGGCGATCGCGCACCGCGGCCAGATTATCGAAGAGGTCATTTCAGAATCATCACCTTTTCTGTCGCACTCGGGCTGCTCTGCCTTCGCAGTCGGAGTCTGCGCGCTAGACGCGGCCGTCGACGCGAACCCGCACCGACGCCCAACTCGTGCCATCAGGTCCGGTCAGGCCCCACACCGGGCGCGCCCAGCCGTCTTCATCGAACACCCCCGACTGCACGCAGGACAAGGTGAGCGATTCGAGCAGCGCGGGCGCGCCCGGGACGTAGCGATAGACGGTCGGCAGCCCATCGCCATACCCGTAGGTGCTGTACTCGATGTCTTTCGACAGGTGCTCGGTGAGTGCGTCGATGTCGACCATGCGGGCCGGGCTGCGTTCTGCGTCGCCGTAGTCGATGATGAACCGCTCGTCGGTCCGGTCGATGGTTTCCGGGGTGGTCATGATTCAGGTCTCCCTTGTCGTCAGCGAGCGGGGTGCCGGTGGGGTTGGACAGAGATGTCTAAGTGTCGCCAACCCCATTCGGAGACGCCGGCCACGACGCGGTCGAGCAGGCCGGGAGTTTTCACTGCCGGGGCTGGCGCCAGTCGGGACGGCGGGGCCGTGGGGTGGTCGGGGATGGTGTTAGGGGCGAAGTTCACACGAGCGACGAGGACCGGCCAGGCGTTCACCTCGATGCGGCTTCCTTCGATCTGGATCAATGCGGTGCGCATGGCCTTCCTCCCTTGTATTTGTCTACCCGGTGGGTGTGACACCCGAAAGTATGTCTCATACGCTACATGTAGCGTATGAGACAGGCAAGGGGATCGAACGATTGAATGTCCGATGCGCTACATGTAGCATTCGCTGCATGACTGCGCAGGAAGCCGAAGCCGCGCTAACCCACTGGCGCGAGACACTTGAATCCCGCGACCAGCTGGTCCGCGACGCCCTGGCCAGCGGCGTCAACCTCAACCGCATCTACGTTCTGACCGGTATCGCCCGGTCCACCCTGTACCGGATCAGAGACGGCGTCGAACCAACAGGTCGAACCCGGTGGCGCCGAGGAAACTGAGCGGGTGAGTCCTGGTCGCCGGCCGATGTTGCAATCCGCGTTGTGCGTTGACAGTTCAGGCCACAACGCGTTCTCGGTGCTCACCGCACGCCTCGTACCAGAAACTAGAATCTAGTACCTGGCTACGCTGGCCAGGTCCTTGACCAGCGCCTTCAGGTTACCGACGGCCCCGACAAAGGCCCGCGGCGGCGGCAGCGTGGTTAACAGACCCCAAATCCGTAGCTGGCCAGAATCGTGGCGGCGCCGCTTTCGACGGCAGCGATCTGTTCCGGTGTTGCGTCAGCGGGCGCCTCGAACGACACGATCCTGCTCGAGCTCGAATCAGCATTCCACCCGTGCGAAACGTAATGAGCAGCTAGCTGCTCGAACGCCTGCTTTTTCATCTCGCCGGAACTGCCCATCAGCATCTCGTGCATCGACATCGCTACATCCTCCCCAACGTGAAGTTCTCGTTCAACGGAATTCGGGGGCCCAACCGAGTCAGGGCCGCCCATCGCCGGCGGCCGCGGTGTGCCTTGTCCACGGCGCCCCAGCCACCCTGTTCACCACATTCACCGGTCCTTGAAGGCGGCTAGCTTGGGCAGGCACGCCCGCCCCAGCAGAGCGCCGAGCCCCACAACTGCCCCAGCAACCGCAGGGATCGCACTATCGGTGACGTAAGCGACCATCAGCCCGCTGAACACCGCGAAAACAGACACCGTCAGAACAGCTTCCGTCAAGTTCGCATCGGCCCGCCGATCAACATCTACGGGATCCTCGGCGGCCAGCTTCCCCAGCTCGTGCACGCGCCACAGGCCATGGCCCGCCCACACCGCACCCACCAGGATTGCCGCAGCACCGGCCATCAATACCGGTACATCCCGAACACCGGCACCCACCATGCAGACCGCAAACGCCGCCCCGGCGAGGACCAGCTGAAACCCGATCGCCCGCTTACGTTTCGCAGCCACATACGCGTCGTAATTCGTCGTCATCCCCACACTCCTTGTCAATCTCTTACCGTCATTGGACATCGCCCGTCTGTCGTTTCTCGGGCGACAACCCGTCACCCAGCGGGTATCCGGCAGCCGCCAGCGCACCCACAACAACAGCGGCCAGCTCGTCGATGACCGCGTCGGCATCGGCCACAGGACTGCCGACCTTCGCCAGGACACCCGCCAGCGACAGGCTCAACCGCAACTCACCACGCAGCGCATCGGCCACGACCTGCACGGGTGTCATCGCCGCACCGGTCGCCGCCTTCATCAGCACCGTGGCTCCGCTGCCACAAGCCGCCCGATCACTACCCTGAATACTGTTGCTACCCAACGCTTCACCAGCCATCACCGCAGCGCCTTCCCGTCCTTCAAACGGATTTCGATACACCGCTCGCACTCAACGAAAGCCCGGTTCTTCGGGTAGCGGGTCTCAGCCCAACTCATGTCGAAATTCGATGCCGTTGCCCCGCATAGTGTTTCGGACTGCGGTTCACGGTAATCCCCCACGAACCGCATACGCGTGCTGTGGCTGTAGTACTGGTTGCCGAGGTTGGGGCCCGCTTTCTTGCGGATGTGGACGGTGCTTGCGGCGCGATCGAGTTCGCGGGCCCGCGCATGGGCCCAGTCCTCCGCATCGGCGAGAACCTGGAATCGTTCAATAGGATCAGCGGTGCATGCTTTCACGGCCTCGCGCACGGCCGCCAGGGCTTGCTCACGCTCGCCGGCCGGGGCACTCAGTTGGCGCAGCACGGCATCGCGCAGCTGCTGAATCAGATCAGACGCCGCGTCCCCCATCGTTGTTCCTAGCCCTTCAGCGGATCACCGCGGGATCGAAACAATCCCGGTGGCCATCGTTGGAGTAGTGCTCGGTCGCGCCACTGCAGCCGCGGGGGCATCCGCCCATCGCGTTGCGGCTGCCACCGGAGTGCTCGCAGACGCCTCCCTGCACGCCGGAGTGGGCGTCGTCGACGTGGTGGACTGGCAGCGCATCGTCGGCCACGAACTCCTCGTCGCACCCGGTGCAGATGCCCGTGTTGTCGTCGTACTTGGCGGCCCACGCGCATGGCCCGCTTGGCGTGTCACACGCCTGAGAATCGGTGCAGGCACAGACGCGACAAACTCGGTCGCCCGCGATGGGTGTCGTCATCAGTAGATCTCCTTGTCCGGTCGGCCATTGTGTCGATGGAGGTATGTCCGTTTGAACTTGTTAACGACCAGGTTCACCAGCCACAACGTGATCACCATTGACACTGCAGTTTCTGCGAACGGATTCCTGAGTACCGCCAGGACCCATTCAGCGAGGCTTACCACGGGACCGCGACCCCTTTCCAAAATGTCTTGCCTGAGTGCGTCTTTGCGGTGATGCCGCCCGATTCCGCTTCGGGATCGCCAGCGATCAGATCTATCTCAGTGGCATTGTTTCTACTCCGCGGGTGTGACATCCCGGCGCGCCTCACACCGTACATGTAGTGTACACTACATGTAGCTAATGATACATCTAGTGGCTTTCGCCGCCAGGCCGATCCGCCACACGCAGCCGCCCCGCCCGACCGAGCCCCGCGCTGCGGGTCGCCGAACGGTCCGGCACCTGGGTCGTTATATGTCGTCGACAGATTCGCGATCGCGGGACCGCCACCCGAGAACCTTCCCCCGGGTGTCGCTTCCTCTTAAGTGCGCACCAGCCCCGTACCCCTGAATATTTCCCCAAGAAAATTCCTCAGACCGCAAAGCCCCAGCTCGCTGCCCGTCAGTCGCCGTGCGACCGCAACCGCGGTGAGACCGCACATAGGCTCACCGCCTGGTGCCGAATATCCCGCAACTGGCCCCGGCCCGGACGACCGAACGCCGCCTCAGCGGTCAGAAATGCACTCTGCTCGGCGATCGCCTCGGTCAGGTCCCACATCACGCTGCTCCGCGCTTCCTCAACCAGGGCGTTCTGCTCGGCGGTGATCATCACGGCGATCTCGTCGGCCCACAGCCGCCGGCCATCCACCACGCGATAGGCCAGGTCAGCTGCCCTGTCGACGATGTCGTCGAGTTCGACAAGCAACGAGCTCGCCGCTTCGTCGGCGTGCTGTTCGATGAATGCCGTGCGCTGGTCGGCCGGCCACCAGGGCGGGATCGGCAACTGCGCGGCGTACACCGCCGCGATATCGGTCCGCAGCTGGTCGACGTCCCACGTGCCCATGCCGGCAGTCTCGCAGTCGGCACCGACAAGGCCAGCCCACAGCGTGCAGGCAGATGTCAGACCTCTAGAGAATGATCGCCACCATGGACGCCAACCCCGACCACCCCGCCTCCGAGCAGGCCTTCACCACGTTCCGGGTGCCGAGCCGGCTCCCGCAGCTGGCCTTGGTCCTCGTCCTCGCTGTCGTCGGGCTGCACACCATGTGGGATGCCATCACGGCCACCGGAGCGTTCACCGAGGCCCCCGGCCCTATGCGCGCCGCCGTGGTAGCCGGCGTCAGCTACCTGTCGATCCGATGTGCCCGGGCCCGGCTGCACCGCTGGCTGATTTATGGCCGTCGCCGTGGTTTCGGCCCGGATATCGAACGCATCGAATCCCCGTAACCGCCAAGTTGTGTGCGTTCTAAATCTTTGGCATACCAATGTGAGGGACCTGTAGAAAACCCCGAGAGCCCTGGATAACCTGGTTGACGTTTTGGCGCGCGGAACGCGGCAAGCCCGATTTCGGAACGCGCCGGGTCTATCCCGCTGCGGGGACCGCCGGTTGCCGGTCAAGCCAGTCGGCCATCTCCAACGGCGTGCGTGGCAGAACCGTGCCGAAGACGTTCAGTTCGCGACTAGACCTGACCGCATGCATCGCCTGCTTGTCCGAGTAGACGGCATCGCAGTACGCCACCGCGACGGCCAATGCGTCGATGTCGTGTACGTCATTGGAGGTCCAGTTCTTGGACGCATTTTTGAAGTAGTGGGTCTTCATCGCGATCGCCACGCGGGTCGAGGGCATGCCGTCGGTGAACCGATGAGCAATCTCCGGTGTGGGCAGGACCTCATCGGGTGCGCGCCCGGACTCTGCAAGCTGGCCAGCGATGATCTCCTTGAGCTCGACGCCGACTTCGTTGACTGTGACGATCGAGCGCAGCTTGTCCATCGGATAGCCGGGGTCTGCGTCGATCGCTGCGGCCTGCGCAATCTCTCGATTGGCGCGGCTGTCGAGAATCGACCGCCAGTTCCCGGCGGGATGCCCAGTGTCGCCGCCGTTGAGGAAGAACAGTTGAGCCTCACGCTGCAGGACAGCCAGGAACTGATCGAGGGTCTGCTGGCCAGCGTTCTCGCGGATCCTGTCGGCGGCCGCGGCCCCTTCGCCCTCGAGTGACACTGACGTCACAAGGCCGAACGGGTAGCCAGCGCCGAAGCCGAGCAAGTCCAGCGGCTTGAGGTCGAAGATCTGCGGGCCGACCAGCTCGGCGAGCGAGCCTTCGACCTCGAACTGCTGAATGAGAGGCCTGCCCAGCATGTAGGTGAAGTTCGACAGCTCACCCATGACATCGGCGATATCGGCGCGCTGCCGAGGATCCTTGATCGCGGTGACCTCCATCAGGTGTGTTGCCGACAGAACGAACACTGCGCGGCCATCGGCCGCGGCCCGACGTGCACTGGTCAGAAGCTCCCTGTTGCCGTCCGGCGCCACCTTGCTAAGGACGACTTTGGCCATATTGATGTAGTGGTTGAGATCGAGGTAGACCAGGGCCGGCAGCCTGCTAGGCAGATTCAGCCGCGGCGGCCACACGACATCCTCGAGGATCGTGAATGCACTGTTGGTCATGGTCACCTCTCCGCCACCGCTTCGCATGTCCGACCGCCTCATGGTCTAACTGCCAGATGAGGCAGCGCAATGTGTTTTCTGAACTCGGACGACAAATCTGGGCCCACAATTTGGTACCGTCTCGAAAGGCTATGTGGTTCAGTCCATTTCACTGGAGCAAAGGGTGAAGGCGTTGGAGGAAATCGCCGCGCACGTGCGGGCATCGGTGCATGTCGCATTGTCGAAGGCCAGACGGGCCGGTTGGCATGTCGTCCGCGGTGACCTCATGGAGCTCGCAGACGGGCTGCGGCAGGCCACCGAATGCGGACGGGAGCCATACGCTCGCATCGTGCGCGCGCGGTCCTCCGACGATGACGTGCAGGTACTTCGTCCGCGGACCGAGCAGCAAGCGCCCGCCCGCTCGCTGAGCGGGCAGTTTGGTTCTGGAGCGTTCCCGTTCCACACCGACGGCGCACATCTGGACATGCCGCCGGATTTCGTGTTGTTGGCCGCCAAAAGTACGGGAGCTCGGGACGTGCCGACGCATCTGCTGCGGTTTCCGGTACCTCACCCTTCACTGGAGATCAACGAGGACATGCGATTGGGAGTGTTTCGCGTGGACGCGGGCACCAACGGGTTCTATCGGGTCGGCCAGTTTGCCGATGGGTTGTCACAGGACTGTGTCCGATTCGATCCCGGCTGCATGAGTCCCGTCGATCCGCGGTCGCGCCGCCTTGCTCATGCAATATCGTCGAGTTCGCCTGATTACTCGCACATCTGGCGCGACCCCAGGGAGATACTCATCGTCGACAACCACCACGTCCTGCATGCGCGCGACGATGCGAGCGCGGCCCAGGACCGAGAGCTCCATCGACTGCTGTTGTCGGGCGTGGGTGTCTGATGGCGGACAGGTCTTTCGACTACGAGCCGATCTGGCTCAAGGCGGTGGCGTTCACCAACCGAGCCCTCAACCTCACCGATGATTTCGAGGAGCGGGCATTCTGGGCGGCATGCGCGCTCGAACTGCTCGGCAAAGCAGCGCTGACTAAGGTCAACCCAGCCTTGATTGCCGATATCACCCCCGACGCGCAGTCGCTACTCATTGCCACCGGATTGCATGAGGACGCATCGCATTTTGTGTCGGTACAGGCCAAGACGGTATTCATGCGATGTCAGTCGCTGTCGAAAGGATTCGACCTTGTCAGGGCGAAGCGGATTGCGGGCAACCGCAATGGCTATCTACATTCCGGGGCGCCATTTTGTACCGGAATCCCCGCTGAACGCTGGTGGGAGGAGTACTGGCCGTTAGTGAGCATCTTGCTCGCCGAACAGGGCAAGGAACTTGCCGACCTGGTCGGCGCCGACCGCGAAGACGAAATCAACACCATCCTGGCGCGGTCACGGCAACACGCAGAGCAGCGGGCCCAAGCGCTCATCGATCGCGCGAAGCTGATGTACCAGCGGCTGCAACGCGATGAACTCACCGAGGCAGACCTCGCCGCTATCCGGTCCCGCGCCAGCGGCCACTTCGACTATATTTCCGGGCACACGTGCCCGGCCTGCGGCAACGAGGGCACACTTCGCGGCGGCACTACCCTGGAATCCGAGGACGTATACGACTACGACGAGAACGACAACTACATCTACACCGTTCGGGAAATAGCGACCGACGAATTCGGATGCCGATCGTGCGGTCTACTGCTGCGGGGCCCCGAAGCCGTGAGCTACGCCGACTTGCCGTCGTCGTTCGAGTTTCGCGAGGAAGGCCCCGACGAGTTCGAACCCGAATACGGCAACGACTGAACCCACACCGCCCGCGCACTGGCCAGCGGTCAGAGGATTTGTTGTGGTGCAACGTATTAAAGATTCACGACGAGATGCGTGCGTCGATGGCGTGAACAGTTTTGATGGCATCGTGGCCCAGTTCGGGGTCGTGGGCATAGTGGTGACGCAGCAGATCTGCAGTGTCTGCGTTGACCACGCCCTGAGCTCACGGTTCCGTTCGTCGATTCCAGCCATTCCGGCAGCTTCATCCATGCTCGTACCCGCGCCCCACTGCCAGCCCACGACGACGATCAGTGTTGCGGTGGGTTGTCCAGTAGGACCGCGAGTCGCCGGCCAACGCCGAGTGCCGCGTCTGCCTCGGCTTGCGTCAGCTCCGATGCGGCAGCCGCCCTGACCACGAATTCTGCTTCGTCGGCGAACAAATTCTGGAAGCGGATGTATACATCGCGGACTGCGGGATCGACGACTTCGCCTTCAGCGTCAACCCGCGGGTCGTAGGTGTCGGCGGCAACAGCTTTCACTGTAGCGAAGCGGGCAGCCATCTCGGACAGGTTGTTTCGCGAATCCTGGTTCGCGAGCGGGGTGACGATGGGAATGGTTGGGCCGGTCGGTGAGGTGCGAGGCGCAGGTCGCGATACGTCAGAATCGTCGACGGCACGAAATGGGTCACTGGACAGGATGGAGGCCAGGAACTCTGGCAGGTCCGAGTGGTTGGAACCAAACGGCACTACGGTGATGTGTTCTTCGGGGCGATGTTCGGTCTCGGCCGCCTGAACGTCATCATTGCGCACGAGGCGGTAATGCGAGTATTCGCTATTCGGATAGGTGCGCAGCCAGTTCCGAAGCGCGGTGAAGTTGGGATCGCGCAGACCGGCACCGAAGCCGCAGAAGAGAACTGTCTTGCCCCACACCAACATTCGAAGAAATTCAGCGGAATGCTGATCATTGAGCACGTCCGCGTAAGAGGACGCACCGAACACAACTGATATCGGGTCACGCCAATAGCCGTGTAGGTGGATGATCGCATGATCGTCGCCCTCTCTGTCAACCTGGGTTGAGGCACCCGCCCCCTGACAATTAGTGACCCGAGGGCGGGGATGGAGAGACTCCCCGAAATGACAAGCAAGGTGACGACGTTGGCTCGCGCGGCCGGGATGGAAGATCCTGGTCGGGTGGCCGATGATGCAACCCAACGTCCTGATCCCGAGGTGCCCGAACGGGCCCGGCGGCGGACGTTCACCGCGAAGTACAAGCTGGAGGTCCTAGCCGCCTACGACGCGGCGCCCGACGGTGAGAAGGGCGCGGTGCTGCGCCGTGAGGGGCTGTATTCCAGCCACATCACCGAGTGGCGCAAAGCCCGCGACGCCGGCGCGTTGGCGGGGCTGGCCGCCCCACGCGGGCGCAAGCGGCGCGACCCGCAGGCCGAGCAGATCGCCCGTCTGCAAGCAGAAAAGCAGCGACTGGAGCAGGAGCTGGCCAAGACCCGCTTCGTGGTGGATGTGCAGGCAAAACTGCACGCGCTCTTGGAGACGCTCTCCGGGAGCGCGGATACCGATCCGAGGTCGACGCCGTGACTGATCAAGCCGTCACGGAGCTGACACCGCAGCTGGGCGTGCGGGCCGCCTGCGAAGCCGTTGGTGCCGCGCAGGCCAGCTACTACCGACGGCATCGGCAAAGCCCGGCACCGGCACGGCCAGAGCCCATCTCGCACCGGGCGCGCCGTCAGCCGCGGGCGCTGAGCGCCGCCGAGCAGCAGGCCGTCCTCGATGCGTTGCACAGTGACCGGTTCGCCGATCTGGCGCCGGCTGAGGTGTGGGCGATCTTGCTCGATGAAGGTGTCTACCTGGGCTCGCAGTCGACGTTCTACCGGTTGCTGCGCCGTGCCGGCGAGGTGCGTGAGCGCCGCGCCCAGGCCACCCATCCGGCGAAGGTGAAACCCGAACTGGTGGCCAGCACCCCAAATGTGGTGTGGTCGTGGGATATAACGAAATTGCGTGGCTCAGCGAAGTGGACCTACTACTACCTGTACGTGATTTTGGACATCTTCTCCCGCTACGTCGTTGGCTGGATGGTTGCCAGCCGCGAATCGGCCGCGTTGGCCGAGGTGCTGATCCGCCAGACCTGCGCCAAGCAAGGCATCGACCGTGCCCAGTTGACCATCCATGCCGACCGCGGCAGTTCCATGACCAGCAAGCCGGTGGCGTTCCTGCTTGCTGATCTCGGTGTCACCCAGTCACATTCGCGACCGCACGTCTGCAACGACAACCCGTTCAGCGAAGCCCAGTTCAAGACGCTGAAATACCGGCCCGATTTCCCCGGCCGGTTCGGCTCAATCGAAGACGCCCGAAGACACTGCCATGGCTTCTTCGGTTGGTACAACGATGAACATCGCCACACCGGGCTGGCCCTTCATACCCCCGCCGATGTCCACTACGGCCTCGCCGAGGCAATCCGCGACAAGCGCGCCGGCGTCCTCGACGCCGCCTACGCCGCACACCCCGAACGGTTCGTCCGCAAACCGCCCAAGCCGCCGAAGATCCCCGAGGCCTCATGGATCAACCGACCCGACCAACCAGAGGAGGAAACTCAGTAAATACCGCTCAACGGTGCCTCATTCAGGTTGACAGGTTCCGTCGCGATGAAACACGCGCTGGATTGTCGTGTTGTCGCGCCAGGTGACAGTCGGCCATCCTGTCGCATCTGACGCGATGTCGTCGTAATTCGTCGTTGCGATAAGTGATCCACGCTCTGCGTAGCGCCGAATGACATCAGTAAGAGCGGTATCTTCGATATGAAGTGAACCGACGGCTTCCCGCAGCCATTTGCCGTAGTCCGCACCCAGGCGCCCGCCCAACCCGCTGGTTGCTTTCTCGGCTGCAGCTATAAGGTCGTCATCGTATGGACTGTTGACATCGGCTTTGGCGCGCTCGGCCCATGTTTTGTCACGATGGCCAAGTTCGACACATCGGTCGATGGCATGGTTCACCAGACCCGTCCACGAGCTCAGGGGGTGGCGGTTGGTCGCGGCCGCCGAGATGCCTGCGCCGAGGATGAGGACCAGTTGGTTTTTCGACAGCGCAGTACGCATCGCGTTGACTGCTGAAGCGACTCGGTTGTCGTTCATCGGCTACTCACCAGCTTCAATGTCAGTTCCCACTTCGGGCTCGATCGTGATGACATGCGGCCGTAGCGTTGGAAATTGGGCTAGCACCGCCTGGTACAGATCGGTTCCGCGCGGACATTCGAGGGTGACGAGCATGGTCCACCTAAGCGGTGCAGTACCGCTTGTCATCGTCGCGCGCTCGCGCGAGTAGTGTGCCAACTCGATCTGGGGTTGCACCGGCGCCGCGTCTTGAACCTTGTGATCGATGACTTGCACCGATTCCCATTTACCGCTGGCTCGTCTGCTGGCTTCGGTTTTTGATCGAACTTTCCAGCTACGTGTCATCGGCGTACCCGCCGGCTCCCAACCTTCGGCCCTCAGTTGGGCGACCTTCTCTGCGTCGCGAGTCAGGCTGAGCTCTTTGGTTTTCCCTGCGGGTGAGGTGAATTTGTAGACCGTGTTGTCGGGGCGGAAGGCGACCTCCAATCCTGCACCGACATAGTCACCGGCGTCAGTGGCGTTGACTTCCGATGTAGACACAAGCGTGATCCGTATATCGACCGGCGCAGGCATCCCCTCGGGCATCGGGAGGGCAAGAACGTCGACTTCGCCACGGACTGTTTGGCCTTCGTACAGGACGTGCACGATGTGTGATTCGTTGTAGTCGATCTCGGGGTAGTCCGACGGCAGGTGGCCATATCCGACATGGTCGTGCTCCTGACCTCTGGAGGTCTCCGCGAAATGAACAGCGCAGCACCGCAACACCGTCGAGGTCCGGTAGTCCAACCCCAAACGGCTAGCGGCCCTGGCCAATCCGTGCACGACCAGTGGTGCCGCACAACTTGTTCCCTTGAACTGCAGCGGGGTTCCGTCGTTGTCCACGGCCACAAACGGCTCCGCCTCCGACCCGCCAAACGCGATGCCGGTAGGCAGAATTTGTGCTGCAGTGCGACCTGGACCTTTGGCGCTATAGGAAGCTCCAGTGTTACCGGCCGGGCTGCCGGTCGCTCCGACGGTGATGCCGTTGACCGTGTCGGCTGGGACAAGAACCCGATTCAGGCCAGTGACTGCGTCCAGATCGCCATTGTTCCCCGCAGCGACGACAAACAGCACATCGTGCTCAAACGACAGTTGGTCGATGGTGGATGTCCAGCGGTCAATATGGTCATCGGTCACAATCAAATCAGGACCGATGCACACGAGTACCACATCGAATTCATTGTTGCGCACCACATCTGCGATGGTGTCCAGCAGCCAGTACATCTGCAGGTCGTGCTCGCGGCCAGCCTGCGGGATCGCCGCATAATGAGTGATGTCCACGTTGGCCGGCGGTGGCAAAACCTGGCCGGTGAGGTGACCGTAGAGCATCGCACTGGTCACCAAGGCGCCGTGAGCTCTGCTGGCCACAGTCGGTGTTGGCGTACCGATTTCACATCCAACGACCCTGCCCTGCCAGATATCACTGTCGTCTTCAACGCCGCCGTCGAAGACGGCCACCTTTAGTGGCGGTACACCCGTACTCGCAGCTGGACCCGCCCGTTGGAACTCCAGCGGCAGATGATCCATGGGGATCGGCGTCGGTAACTGTCGCAACTGTGGCATTGGTTGGCACAGCCGTACCGAGTTGTGGTTCAGGATTTCTCGCAAGCCCTCACTACCGACCCTGGCCGGGATGAATGTTGCTGTGTCGCTGTTCCTAATCCACGCGTCCTCGATCGTTCCGCCCGATGCAGAAACCAAGGCTCTGACGCTTTCGACAATGGCCTCACCGGCCGGCGAGGGCGCGCCGGTATTGTCAGGTTGTCCGTGCAGCACAATCTCGACGAGCACCTGTTCTTGATCATCGGTCGGCTCCTGATCACGTTGCGCACCATGAGCGACACTGATGGTGTTGACAGCCTGTATGCCGTCTTGAATTTTTCCCGATGCCGTAGCCGAGTCCAGCGCGATCTGCTGCAGCGTCTGCAGACCGTTATCAGGGGTGGCAACATACACCGTTCGTTCGTTGTTGCGGACCGCAGAGCCTACGTGCACAAATCCACATTGCTTGAAGAGTTGCTTCGGATACCACGAGGCTGCCAGCGCATACTCGTGCAGCACGATCTCCAAGATGGGCCGCCCACCGATATACCGACCGTCGATGGACGTCAAAACCTCTGCGGCAGAAGCTGCTTGGGATACTACTCGTGCAGCGGCATCGGCAAGGGATACAGGCCATTCCTTCCCACCACCCGATGAGGGGGGACTGACGTCGAGCTTGAGGGTCTCGCCCCTCACAAGAAGTGGCCTGTTAGCCGCTGGATCGAACTGCGGATTGCCGAAGTCGCCACCCACGCTGGAGGTCATCGGCTCAGCTTAGAGCGCGATGCGGATTTCACCGCCGATTTCTGATCTTATTTTGCACGGTGGTGTGGCTGACGCCAACCACCGAAGCAATCTTGCGTTGTGAATAGCCGCGATCAGCAAGAGCCTCGATGACCCCGGGTTGATCTGCGCAGTCGAAACCATTGAGGCTGAACAACTCCAGGACATCGGAGAGCTTCGGCGCCCGGTTCTGCATTCCCGCCGCTCGCCGGATTCGCAGTGCGTACGTTGCGATGTCTGAGCCCGACCAGTCGTCGGACATCGACGCCACCAGTGCCGCGTCCGAATCCGACAGGGCCGGGATGTGAGTCTGCCAGATTCGTTCGCGCGCAGCCTTTGTGGGTTTAGGCAGGCATACCGCGACCTCAAATCGCCTGTGCACCGCCGCATCCAGCAGCTGGGGGTGATTGGTGGCACCGACCAACAGGTGATTTTCGGGCCAGCTATCCAGCGCGAGCAGCAAAACATTGACCAGGCGCCGGATTTCACCGATATCGGAGCTGCTCGATCGAGCGCTGCCGATCGCGTCGAATTCGTCGATGAACAGCACCGCGTCCGTATCAGCAGCCGATTCCAGTGCAGCGACGAGGTTTTGGCTGCTTCGGCCGAGTTGTTTGTTCATCACCGCGGCCAGGTCCAGCCGTAGCAGCGGCCGGCCCAGCTGTGCGGCGATCCATCGTGCGGTCATCGTCTTGCCGGTTCCCGGGTCACCGGTCAGCAGAAGCGTGCGGGTAGCTGGGATGCCGAGGGACTTGAGGGACTCGCTGCGGTACTCCGCAACAATCGAAGCCAACAACCGCTGGACGGAGGTATCCAGCACGGGGTCAGCGAGGTCGGCGTCGTCCCAGGCCAGACTCTCCGGCAGTTCTACTTCCGGTTGATCGTGCGGCAGCTGGAACCGGTGGCCAGGAACGCGTCGCGGACCTGCCCACTGCGATAGGCCGCCGTCGTCGTGCACCGCCGTTGGGCCAGCTGGAGCGGTGATCGTTGACACGGCGGCGAGCAAACTTTCCAACAAGGCTGGATTGGTGGTCAGTGCAGTCGGCGGACGACGGAGCACTCGACCGAGCATCTGCTGCATCCGCGCCGGGTGGCCCCGCAAGCCGGCGGTGACAGCGTCGACGAACTCCGCAGACTGCGTGTCCAGTTCCGCGCGGAAAGCTCTGATGCCGCCTACTTGTGCAGTTGCCACTCGCCCATCCTGACATGTGTCGATATCGATCGCGAACCCGGCAAGTCTCGGTGACGTAT
The DNA here is from genome assembly GCF_058790275.1 of Mycobacterium sp. FW102-FHT13B02. Taxonomy (NCBI): domain Bacteria; kingdom Bacillati; phylum Actinomycetota; class Actinomycetes; order Mycobacteriales; family Mycobacteriaceae; genus Mycobacterium; species Mycobacterium sp. FW102-FHT13B02. The sequence continues at coordinate 177,767 of NZ_JBYTCM010000007.1, read as the reverse complement.
CGGCCGATCTTGCCACCGCGGTGCGATTCCCGCTGGATTAATCATGAACCCGGGGTCCGACAAGTCACGTTGACGTGCGGTGACGGCCGCACGACGACTACGTGTCGTGGCGAACTGCACTCCGCCGGCAACACCAGTCACATCACTTCCCTTTGAAACATCGGTCACATCACCGCAAACACCCGCTGTAGGTGTCGCACCCCACCGCGTTGTCACGAGCTCGCACCCCGGTCTACGATGCTAGTTTCTATATTGGAAATTAGCATGTTGGAATTGGAACCATGGACATCGACGCGCGGTCCCGAGTCCTGACGGGCAGGTTTGAGGCAATACGCCTCTGGAGTGCCATCAGTCGGTTCCCCAAGCCGGAGTTCACCACGGGTCAACTAGCGTCGATCACCGATGTCTCGTCGGCGACCTGCTCGAAGGAACTCAAGAAACTCACCGCGATCGGCCTGCTCAACGCAACATCGCGCCGCGGCAACTACTCGCGCAACGAATCCGACTTCTGGTCCCTCGCCAACACTCTCGCCGACACGTGGTCCGAGCATGACGATGCGCCGACCCCCTAATCACGGTGCGGGATACCGGATAACCGCACACCCTGTTGCCGGCAGTTCGGTGCGCGGATACCCCTCTCCGAAACAGACCCCGACTAGCGCGGCCACCCACCAACACGGGCTCCGCCGATATCGTTCGCGGAAATCCGGTGCCGGATGGCGCGTGTCACGCTGCAGAAACACGGCGTCCAAAACCGATAATCCAGCTGTGGCCGACGAGCGCGTCAATACCAACAGCTCAACGGCTCCCACTCGGTTTCTGCTGGATACCAACGTCATTATCGCGTTGGAGCCGTATGCCGGCCAAATGGAAGCTGGTATGACCCCGGCCGCGACCTTCGTCCGACTTGCAATGAAGCAAGGGCATCACGTCTTTGTTCACCCTGCAAGCCGCGACGAACTCGCCGAGGGATCCGATCCGACTCGCGTGCAACAGCGGATGGCCGAACTCAAGAAGTTCGACCTGCTGGCCGAGTCACCGATCAGCTCAACGATCAGTAACGAGCTCGGCCCTGTCGAATTGGACAGCAACGACCACCGGGACAGAAGGATTCTGGCGGCGCTGAATTCGAATGCCGTGAATTTCCTTGTAAGCGATGATGTTCGCCTCGGGCAACGAGCGAAACGTATCGGCGTCGGCGACCGGGTCCTTACCTTGGCCGATGCGGCCGCGATGCTTGAGGGATTCGAACCGTCGATCGCGCCACCTCCGCCGCGAGTCACAGTGCTGCCACCATATGCGTTAGACCTCGAACAAGACATCTTCGACAGCCTTCGAATCGAGTACCAGCCGGACTTCGATGACTGGATCGCCAAGGTTCAGGCCGACTCGTCGAATCGCGAGTGTTTCGTCATCGAGGAGGCCGATGGGACCTATGCGGCCATCGCGATCGTGAAGATCAATGAGTCTGACTGCGCCTACCCATTCACGCAGCCGGTGTCGAAAATCTCCACATTCAAAGTTGCTGAACAGTTTTCAGGATCGCGGTACGGAGAATTGCTGCTGAAGGCAGTGCTGCGGTCGCACTATGATCATGGAGTCGGCAGCGCGTATGTCGAGGTGTGGCCGCACCACCAGCCGCTTATCGACTTCTTGGGGCAATTCGGCTACGTCGAGGGCGCGCAGTCCGCGCGCGGCGAACTCGTTCTGCTCAAAAGCTTTCAGCCGCGCGACAAGAGCCTGCCGCCGCTCGACTACCACATTAGATATGGGCCACCGGCTATCTCGACGGATGCCTCGGTGTTCGTCATCCCGATTCGCGCGCACTGGCATGATCAGCTCTTCCCCGAGTGCGCATCCGATGCAGTCGGAGACCAGCTCACTTTCCCCGACATCGCCGGCCAAGCGACACGACCGTGGGGGAACGCGTTACGAAAAGCCTACTTGTGCAACGCGCCAACGAAGCAGGTGCGCCCGGGCGATGTAATCCTGTTCTACCGGTCGGGCCTGCAGGTCGTTTCAGTTGTCGGCGTCGTGGAGCGCACACACCGCACCTCCGCCCCGGATGAAGTGCTCAATCTTGTTGCGGGGCGCACGGTCTACGGCACCGACGACATCTCAGAGCTCGCAACACATTCCCGCGGTGTACTTATCCTGCTGTTTCGTAAGGATCGTGACGTCGAGCCACCGTGGACCGACTCAGAGCTCATTGCCAATGGCGTGCTTAACGGTCCGCCGCAAACGGTAACCAAGGTGAAGGAGGTTGGCACCCAATGGGTTCACCAACAACTGGCCGACAGGTAGTTCTATCTGTACATCCCCGGTTCGCCGAAGCCATCATGGACGGACGCAAACGGGTCGAGTTTCGTAAGCGGCCGCTCGCCGACGACGTGACCCGCGTGTGGGTGTACGCCACCGCGCCAGTGCAACGGATCATTGGGTACTTCGAGGTCGAACGCACCATTACGGCTGCACCACAAGTACTTTGGCGCAAGTTTTCCAAAGTCGGGTGCATCGACCGCGTCGACTTCGATCGGTACTACGCCGGAAGCGCCTCCGGCGCAGGCATCGGCATCAGAGCTGCCGTCCGCCTTGAAACGCCACTGGCGATATCTGAACTCCTGCCGTCGGGGGTGCCGCCGCAGAGCTTCGCGTACGTGAGTCCACCCTCTGATCACCAGAACGCGAGAACACATCATCAACTCGCTCGGGCCTGAATCGATCCATAGGAGGCCGCAGCTACGTCATGTTGCAGCACAACAGTTTCCTTCAACCTAGGTGTCGACTGTTTCGGCCAGTGTCCCGCTGAGCCCCACCTGGTAGCAGCCACCGAAGATCGGGATACACGACTGGCTGGTCGTACGTCGGCCGCGTCGTACTTCTGCACGGGGTGCTCGCTCTAGTTAATCCTCTATCAAAGTTAGGTCGGAATCAGTATGCGGTGAACCGACAACCCAGCACCTGATACGCCAGGTGCCCGGTCACTTCGGGTGCCTATGGTCTGTGCGAGTTCCCTAGGGACACAGTAGGTTTCATCCCAAGATGGGTGTGAACGAATTGTCTTTGAGGTGACCATGTTCCGTCCGGGCCGACGCCGTGCCCGGCTGGACGGGTAACAATCCCTGCCGGGGCTGGGCCGACTTCGATTGCCACGCCATGGGGCCCAGTCGGATTATCGGCGCCGGCGCCTGTCCGTCCGAAACGGCGCTTAGGACATCCAGAACGCGATGGCGTGCATGCCGCTGCTCAATGCAACGGTGGTTGGCAACCGCCCGGCGACGTCGAAGCAGACAGGGTCGGTCGATACATGACCTTTGCCGACCGTTGCTCCGCCTATGGCACGCGAGTTTGCCCGAGCCGGCGAAATTGATCGGTGCGCATGCGGACCTCACTGACCGATGGTCCACGCAGACCGCTGAGCCACCGAATCGCGGCAGGCAGTGTCGGTCAGCTGACAGTGTGACGGCGCAGGCACTGGATCACACCCATAGTTCGAGGGTGACAGCTTGTGCGCTCTCGACACCATTTGCCCTCGTGAAAAGGACCATCCGCGATGTACCGACTCCATGAGCTCAACACAAGATGCCCCCTACGCGGACCATGGGCCTGCCCCCGCGATACGGGCGCAGCGCGATGCGGTGTGCCCTGCTCGAACCCGGCGCCGCGGCCACGACATCGCTTTCGCCAGCAGAGTTCGACGTGATCATGGTGCGGAGACTTCGGCCATGTGCGCCCTCAGGTTTCCCGTCGCTTGGATTGGGATGCGACGTCTGCTACTCGCGCCAGCAGGCCATGAGGCCGCTGATTCCGAATATTCAAGGTACCCAGCGACATTGCTTCCCGTGGTGATTGCCATTGCCGCATCTCTGCAGGCCGCTTCGGCGCCAGCGAGCATTGCGCGCAGGCGGGGGCCCATTAAAGTAGTCGGTAAGTACGTAGTAAGTACGGAGGTTTATGGTGGCGTCCATGTGGGTTGGTGCACGGGGTGGGTGGCTCCATCGTGCGGGGTTGCTAGTGCTCACCGTGTGTTGTGTAGCGGTTGCGCTGTCCCCCGCAGGGGCGGCGGACCCGAATCAGCGGGCGGTTGATCCGCCACCTGGGGTCGATGCGGCAACGGATTTGGCGGTGCCGACGGCCGACGTCGCGGTCCCGGGCGGTACAGACTCCACTGCCGGCCCGGGGTTGGTGAGGGCTGCCGGGCCTGTCGGGGGCCAGGATCTCGAACACCGGCATTTTTGTGCACGCAGCCCCGTGGTCGCTGTCCGATCAGGGCAAGCGCAACGTCAGCCACGGCTGCATCAACATTAGCCCCGCCAATGCGAAGTGGTTCATCGACAATGTGCAACGCGGCGACCCGGTGGTGGTCAAGAACTCTGTCGGCATCTACAACCAGAACGATGGAACGGACGACTGGCAGCGCTAAACACGTTCTGCCACACCATCGCTGACTTCCTGCGCCCGTCTTGCCGGCACTGCGCGATGACACCAGGAGCAGTGGCCCAGACCCCGTTGATCGGCGAAGCATTCGGAGAGGCGTTGTGATGTTCGATTACCGAGATCCAAATTTGTGGTTGGGTGTGGCGTTGGTGATCATGGGCGTGGCCGTGGGGATCGTCACGCGAAGCGCTCCCGGTTGCGGCTGCCGTCGTACCGGCAGCGACACCGAGGACGCGAGGGTAGCGGTGCCGTGGCTGATGGTGCTCGCAATGGTTGTCGGCGTGACGATCATCGTGTACTCGTTCACCGGTTCCGGCACCGGATTCCGCGGCAGCCAAGGCACCGCGACACCGTCCACATCGGTCGCGCCATCGGTGCCGCCGGCCATGGCCATCACTCCACTGGACGGGGTCGGTGAGGTGGATCCGCTGAGCGCTGTGGCGGTGACCGCCACAGCGGGAACACTCGCCGATGTCGTGATGCTCTCGGACCGGGGTGATCGCATCGGTGGGATCATGACGCCGGACCACCTCACGTGGAAACCGGCAGTCCCGCTGGTCTACGGGCGCACCTACACGGTGACGGCCACAGGGGCTGGAAGCGACGGGGTGCGTCGAACGCAGGTGTCGACTTTTTCGACGCTCACGCCGCGCAACCAAACCAAGGCGTACCTGACCACTACGGCGGGGACGGCACTGACCGATGGGGCTACCTACGGTATCGGGGTGGTGGTTGTCGCTCATTTTGATGAACGAATCAGCGACCGTGTCGCTGCCGAACGACGGTTGTCGGTGACGACCTCCCCGCCAGTACCAGGATCCTGGTACTGGCTGGACGATCAGAATGCGCACTGGCGACCTGAGCACTATTACGCGCCGGGCACCGTCGTCACCGCTGCAGCCAACATTTTCGGCGCGCAGCTCGGAGATGGCCTGTACGGGCAGGAGGACAGCCACGTCGGCTTCCAGATCGGCGACGCGCACGTGTCGATCGCCGACGACGCCACCAAACAGGTTCAGGTGTACGACGGGAATACTCTGGTGCGCACCATGCCGACCTCGATGGGCCGAGGGGGAACGGAAACCATTGCCGGCAAGGATATCTCGTTTTGGACTCAGCGCGGCACCTACACGGTGATGGACAAGGCGAGCCCGGTGGTGATGGATTCCTCGACCTATGGCTTACCGATCAATTCGCGGCTGGGATACAAGGAATCCATCAAGTATGCGACCAGGATCAGCACCGATGGGATCTATCTGCATCAGCTTGACAGCACCGTGTGGGCGCAGGGCAACACCGACGTGTCCCACGGCTGCCTAAACCTCAATGCCGATAACGCCCAGTGGTTCTACGATTTTTCCCGGCCGGGTGACGTGGTGGAGGTCCGAAACACCGGCGGCGAGCCGCTGCAGGTCTGGCAGAACGGCGATTGGAGCGTGCCGTGGGCGCAGTGGCTGGCCGGCAGCGCGCTGACATAAGGCTCTGTGCTGCTTCAGTATTCGATAATCCGCGTGACGTACTGGGTCATCCCGCTACGGCGTACCGGGGACAACTTGACCGGTACCCCGTTCTGCTGGGCCTCAAGCATCTTGCCGGCTCCCAGGTAGAGGGCTTCATGCTGGCTACCGCCTGGCCCCCAGAACAGGATGTCGCCCCGGCGGGCTTCAGACAGGGGAACGTGCCGGCCGGCGTTGTACTGGTCACCGGAATAGCGCGGCAGCAGGACTCCGACGCCGGCAAAACCGTAGCGGGTCAACCCCGAGCAATCGAACCCGACTATGCCGGCGCCGTCGTCGACGCCGCGGCTCGGTCCGGTCAGGCTGCCCCCACCCCATGAATACGGCACACCGATCTGGCTGGCCTCGCGGCGGATGACGTACTCGACCGCCTGCCGGCCCGACACTCGGTACCCGCGACCGGGCGTGAAGGCCGGGGCCGAAGCACTAGCGCGGGACCCGAACCCGAGGCTGCCCAAAAAATTGCGCCCCAAATCCATCACCGTCTGGGTGGCCGCGGTAGTGGCCTGTAGCGACGCGTTCGCGATGGCCACGGGATCCCCGGGCGCCCCCGCACTCGCCCGCATCGGCAGCAACGGATCCCAGCTCTCGCCGCTGGCATGTGCCGACATCGGCACGGCCAACGCCAGTGACACCAACCCCGCGACGACGCTGGTCCGGCGCGCAAACTGTCCGGCTTTGATCACGGTTGTCCTCCCGCAGCGACACAACTACGCACTTAATACGTATGTATCTGCACCGCACATCACACGGGACGCACGAGTAACTATCATCACGGGTATCACTTCGGTAACGAGCGGTGTGTCGCCCAGGGAGGAGCGCGTCACTGGGTTAGCTTTCACCGTTTCGGTGGAAGCGGTCGACGCGGTAGACAGGACCGTGGTGCGAAACGAAAGACGGGGGCAGCGAGTGCGAATTCGCGGGTTCGGCGAGCTCGAGGCGGTCATCATGGACCGCGTGTGGTGCCGCGCGGAGCCGGCCACCGTACGCAACATTTTCGATGAGCTCAGTGTCGACCGGCCGATTGCCTACACCACCGTGCTGTCGACCATGGACAACCTGCACAAGAAGGGATGGTTGACCCGCGAACGGGTCGGCAAGGCGTTCGAGTATCGGCCGGTTCTCACACGCGAGGAGCACACCGCCCAATTGATGCATGCGGCGTTTGATGACGGCGGGGACGCTGAGCTGGTCTTGGCGTTCTTCCTACACACGCTCGACAGGAACCAGTCGGCGCGCGTGCGGGCGGCGCTGCGGCGAATCATCGACGGAACGGGCCGATGACCACACTGGCGATCTTGATGGTGGGCTACGCCTGCGTTGCGACATGGTTGGGGCCTCGGCCGCTGGCCAGACTGACCCGCAGCGTCATTTCACCGGGCCTGAGCGTCGTGGTGTGGCTCGTGGCGGTGATGAGTGTTGTGGGTGCGTGGGTAGGTGCACTGGCGGTCGCCACCGCCGATGTGCTCAGCGATGCACTCCATGGCCGGGTGCCGTCACTGTGTGTTGAGATCGCCGGCCGTGTCGGCCACGTGGGCCTGCCGGGCGCCCTTGGGTGGGTGGTCGCGATCGCCGCCATGGCATTCGGGTATCTCGTGACCGTGCGCTGGGCCAGGCGGGTCGTGTTGGTGGCGCGGCGGTTGACTCGCCAGAGCTACCAGCACGCCATCATGGCCAGGGCTGTGGGCACGCACACGAACGTCCCTGGGGTGGTGGTGGTTTCGGCCACCCGGCCGGCCGTCTATTGTGTGGCGGGTCGGTGCCCGGCCATTGTTGTCACATCGGCCGCGCTGACCGCTCTCGATGCGCCCGAACTAGCGGCCGTCCTGGCCCACGAACGAGCGCACCTGTCCGGGCGCCACCATCTGCTCTTGACGATCCTGCGCTCATTGGCCACGACACTGTCGCGGTTGCCGCTGTTCGCCGCGGCGGCAGCGGCGGTGCCCCCGTTGCTGGAGATGTGCGCCGACGACCGTGCCGCGCGCCGCTACGGTGCTGCACCGCTGCTGCGCGGCCTGTTGGCGCTCGTCGGCGGTGCGCCCGCCCCCGCCGAGGTCCTCGGGGCCGCGGAGAGCGCCGTACTGGTGCGGTCGCGGCGACTCGCGGCACCGCCCACCGCCGGCCGTCAATGGCGGCACCGTCTCACGATCGCTGCCATTGTCACCGCGATCGCTGCTCTACCAATACTTTTCGCCGCCGCGCTGCTCTGTCAGCGCTAACGATCGTCTTCGCCGCGGCCATCGCCGCCCACGCTGCAGCCAACCAAGGACCAGGGCCGTCGCGCCGATACCTACCAACATTAGGTGCAGGAGAGGTCCCCAGCGGGTGGCGGCAGTCAGCGTGGTGTTCAGCCCCACCTGGGTGTCCAGGTAGGCGGGTTCGAAGAACCTGGTGCGGGCCAGTTCTCGGCCATCGGGCGCGATGACCGCACTGATGCCGGTGGTGCCGGCAACCACGACGTAGCGGTCGTGTTCGACGGCCCGTAGCTTACTGAAGGCTAGGTGCTGCTCACTCATCGTCGCGTTGAAGGTGGCATTGTTGGTTGGCACGGCCAGCAGCTGCGCGCCATTGAGCACCGATTCGCGGGCTGCCCGGTCGAAGACGACCTCCCAGCAGGTGGCGACCCCGACCGGTACGCCTGCGGCGTGCACCACTCCGCTGCCGTGCCCGGGCACAAAGTAGCCCGCGCGGTCGGCGTAGGCCGACAGGTGCCGAAAGAAGCTGCGCCACGGTAGATATTCGCCGAATGGCAGGACGATCTGTTTGTCGTGTCGGTCGCCGGGACCACCGCCGGGGTTCCACACGATCACCGTATTGGTCGTCGCCGGGTGATCGGGCGTCCAGTCCGGGTGCATCAACACCGCCCCGACCAGGATGGGTGCGCCGATCGCGCGTGCGGCGCTGGCGATCTGGTGGGCCGCGTCGCGGTTGCGGAGCGGGTCAATGTCGGAGGAATTCTCCGGCCAGATCACCAGATGCGGCTGCCGGGCGCGGCCGGCACGCACGTCGGCCGCCAGGCGCAGGGTTTGGCTGACATGGTTGTCCAGCACGGCGCGGCGCTGCGCGTTGAAATCCAGCCCGAGCCGGGGCACGTTGCCCTGCACGGCCGCGACCGTCACGGCGGTATCGCTGGCGACGGCGGCCCCTGATCGCTGAACGTCCGGCGAGATCACCGCCACGCCCAGCGCTATCGCACAGAGACACAAGCCGGGAAGCTCCACCGCGGGGAAAGGCGAGAGTGAACGCCGCCCAGGAGGGCGCCACCGGCGTATCGCCACGGCGATGGCCGTCACGCTGAATCCACCGAGCACCACCGCGAACGACAGCAGCGGCGCGCCGCCGAGCCGCGCCAATGGCAGCAGTGGGCCGCTCGTCTGCCCGAAACCGACAATCCCCCAAGGAAAACCGCCGAATGGGACGGTGGATTTGAGCCATTCGACGCCGGCCCACACACCGGCGAGCCACAGTGGCCAGCCGGGCCGGCCTCGAACAACGGTGGCCAATGCACCGAACATGCCGGGAAACACCGCGCAGAACACCACCAGAGCCAGCCACGGCGCTGCACCGACGAGCGCGCCGACCCACGGCAGCAGCGCCGCGTAGGAGGCTGCACCGAACACCACGCCATAGCCGAATCCACTGGTGGCGCTGATGGATTCGCCGGTCAGGACCCAACCCAACAGTGCGAAGGCGATGAACGCGGTGAACCACCAGTTCACGGGCGGGAAGCTCGCGTACAGCAGCAGCCCCGCACCCGCACTGACGGTGATTCGCCTCAGCGTGGGCCGGCTCGCTACATTTCGGGCTGCGCCGCCCGCGTCGGGACATTGCTGGGATGGCGGGTCCGATCTCACGCGACCTACGGTACTGGTACGTAGATGCCGCCGTGCCGAACCGCAGGTGGCGGCGTTGGCCTACGCTTCCTCGATGGCGCCGAATGTACGTCGGTGGCGGTCGGTGCACGAGTTACGTTGACTGCGCGAAGAATTGGTCGGCATCGGTCGCCCAATCGTCTGGCGGTATGGCCTGCAACCGGCCGAAGGGGTAGGGACGACCGGTTGCAGGAGCACGCGACGGCACTACGGTGTCCAAGGGTGCCAGAGCCGTCCGCGCTGGCGTGAAACATTGTCACCTTGCGGACACATCGCTAGCGAAGGTCCGCTGTGGGCGGCATCCTTCGCGGATGCTCACCCCTCCTGGACGCAGCGAGTGTTGGCCATTGCCGACGGGTCAACCCGTCATCGCGTGGCGCACGAATCCGGCGGCATGGCCGCTTCCCGTCCAGGAAGGCTCGACTGATGGCGGCCTCTGACGACTCGATGCTGGGGTATCTCAAGGACCAGCTGGACAAGCCGCTGACGGTGGTCGGGGGCTTTGTGAAGATGAGCATTCTCACCTTTAAAGCCTTGGCGACAAGACCTTTTCAGTGGAAGGAGTTCGTCCTTCAGAGCTGGTTCCTGATCCGGGTGGCCTTCCTGCCCACGCTGGCGGTCTCCATCCCGCTGACGGTGCTCATCATCTTCACACTGAACATCCTCCTCGCGGAGTTCGGCGCGGCCGACGTCTCCGGCGCCGGCGCGGCCCTGGGTGCTGTCACGCAGCTGGGCCCGCTGGTGACGGTGCTGGTGGTCGCCGGCGCGGGTTCGACGGCCATTTGCGCAGACTTGGGCGCCCGGACCGTGCGTGAAGAGATCGACGCCATGGAGGTGCTGGGTATCGATCCGATCGAGCGGCTGGTGGTGCCCCGGGTGGTCGCCTCCACGTTCGTGGCCTTCATGCTCAACGGCGCGGTGATCGTCATCGGTCTGGTCGGTGGCTACTTCTTCGGCGTGTACATCCAGAACGTCAACGCCGGCGCCTACGTCTCGACCCTCACGCTGCTAACCGGTTTCCCCGAAGTGGTGATCTCCGTCGTCAAGGCCACCACCTTCGGTCTCATCGCCGGCCTGGTCGGCACCTACCGCGGCCTGACCGTGTCCGGTGGGTCCAAGGGTGTCGGCACCGCGGTCAATGAAACGCTGGTGCTCAGCGTCATCGCGCTGTTCGCGGTCAACGTGGTGCTCACCACCATCGGTGTCAAGTTCGGGACGGTGGCGGGATAGCAACACCTGCGGTTCCCGTCATCGCACGCGTGTGGACTCATCCGAACCGGTGCATGACCGCCGCCACGACCCGATCAGCGGCATCCTCCTGGAAGAAATGTTTAGCACCGTAAAGCTGTACGACGTCGACATCGCGGAACGCCGCCCGCATGCGCGGAACCACCTGTTCATAGCGAAAGAGCGCGTCGCGCATCGGGAAGGTGATCAGCAGGGGCCGGTCGCCCAGGACGCGCGGGACCGCGGCGGCCAGCTCGGCCAGCCACGGGTCAGCGGCCCGTAGTTGCCGCGGAAACTCTGCGAGGCCCACGCGGGCCGCAGCCGTAGGCTGTACGGCCCGATAGTGCTGCATCTCGGCCGGAGTGAGCGTGCGCGTCACCGCATGTTTGAGCGCGACGTCGACGAAGACATTGCGATGCCGGAGGAGCCATTGCAGGGGCGCGCTGGACATGATCACGCTGAATGCGCGCGCTCGAAAATCCAGCGGCCAGAACCAGGTGTTCCCGAGCACCAACCCAGTGACGCGAGCAGGCACCGATACGGCCATGCCGAGTCCGACCGGTCCGCCCCAGTCGTGTGCCATCACGATCGCATCGCGCAGATCGAGACCGTTGACGAGCTCGGTTGCGATTCGGGCGTGCTCGGCCGGGGTATAGCCGTATCCGACGGGTCGGTCAGAGAGCCCGAAACCGGGCAGATCGACGGCCACACAACGAAAATGCCCACGCAAGCCCCGAATGATGTCGCGGTACAGGAAACTCCACGTCGGATTGCCATGGAACATGATGATCGGTCGTCCCTGACCTTCGTCGATGTAATGCACTGGGCCCGCTGAACTTTCGAAAAACCGGGACTGGAACGGATATAGCTCAGCAGAAGGCGTGAAGTCGATCATCGGCTCACTGTGGCCAACCGCGGCTACGGCGGCAAGGGCATTGTCTCTGAACTGACACTGCGGTCGTCCCGCCGGTCGTTGACCGGCAGGCGCCGCGGGCTTGGTGGTACGTGCGGGTTCGTCAGCGGCCCAGGGCACCGCCGATCGGGCCGCACCGTTGGGTTGGGGACGTCCGCTATAGCCGCAGCGGGATGCCGCTGCCGGCGCGCCGGCAGCGGCATCCCGCGCATGAGAGCTGTAGCCACAACGCATGAGAGCTGTAGCCACAAACCCTAGCCGGCGGGGTTCGCTGGCCTCCTGGTCAAGCCGGCGACCACGGCGCGCTGCAGCTCCCCGAGCACCGACCACAACGGCGGGAGCCCGCGGGCCCCTCGGTACACCAGTAACCCGAGAATCGCCCCGAACACCGCGTGCGCGAGGTACACCGTGGTCTGAAATTCAGACACGCTCACCGTGGCGAAGATGCCGCCGATCCCGAGCGAGCGCGGCAATGGACCGCTGACAAAGCCGTAGCCGAGCACGAGTCCGTAGCCCATACCGATCAGCGACGCCGCCCACATCTTGCCCGCCGGGAAACCGCCCATGATCAGCGCGAAGATCACCCCGAACAGGGCCCCGTTCCAGTAATGGTCGAGGTAGCCCAGGATCGTCGAGCTGGTGCTCGGGCCGACCATGATGCGGCCGGTCGCCTTGATCCCCATCAGCATCGGCAAGTCGCCGGGCATGGTGTGAAAGATCCGAAACCCGCTGTAGCGCACCACCTCCAACCCGATCGTGGCCAGTACTCCAGCGGCCGCTCCGACGATGATGCCCCGCGCCAGCCGCCGCCAGCCGGCGGCGACGGCCAGCGCGAGCACCAACACGACGACGACCGCGGCGGGAACCCCGACGTGCAGCAGCAGCGACTGAAAAGTCCACCGCTCGGTGGCGGCGAGCGCGAACAGTTCGGCACCACCGACCGCAGCGGCCGCCATCACGATGCCGGTGGCCGCCAGCTCCGCGATGATCCTCCACAACGCGGCCGGGCCGTGCCGTGCGGTCACGCGACGGCGCCGGCGACCATGGCCGCGGCCTGCGACATCTTCTGGCCGCCATCAGCCAGCTTCGGATCAACCGCGGCAAACATCGGCGCGGGGTCGAAGTAGCTGACGTGCGCCTTGCCGTCATCGCCGGCCCAGACCAGGATCCGCAGCGGCAACACCGTGCCGATCGCCGGGTTCATTTGGAAGAACATCTTGCCCATGCTGGGGTTACCGACGAAGAAGGTATGCGCGCCAGCCAGATTCAGCCCGGTCGGCTTGAGTGCCGCGGCCTGATCAAGATCCCCGAGAATCATCATGCCGTTCGAGGACACCGCCGCCTTGAGCGCATTGAGCGCGTCATCAAAGCTGCCTCGAGCATCAACGGTTTTCAGCGTCAGGGCCTGAGGTGCCGACGGGTGGCCCATGCCGCCGCCGGTGGCCGCTTTGGTGAGCATGGCCGCCGCGTCGGACATCTTCTGGCCGCCGTCGGCGAGCTTGGGGTCGACCGCCGCGAAGGACGGTTTGGGGTCGAAGTAGCTGACGTGCGCCTTGCCGTCATCGCCAGCCCAGACCAGGATCCGCAGCGGCAACACCGTGCCGATCGCCGGGTTCATTTGGAAGAACATCTTGCCCATGCTGGGG